>SXKQ01000170.1 GCA_005778045.1 Planctomycetia bacterium | reverse complement strand
GCGGCATCCTTCGCGACGGCCGCGCGATAGTTCTCGATGGCCTCCGCGCGTGCGTCCCACCACGGCAGGAGCGTCTCGTAGGGCCGCTTCGCGCTGCGCGTGCCCTCGGTCTTCGGCACGTTGACGCCCGGATCCCAGATGCCGCGCTGCGCGTTGCGTGCGCGCGACTGGGCGGCGACGAACAGATCGTGGCACACGAGGTCATTGCCGTACTTGTTGAAGTAGGGGCTCTTGCCGAGCTCGACGAGCAGGAGGTTGAAGTTGCGGCCATCGGGCAGGATCAGGTGGCACAGAAGCCGTCCGTAGACGTCGCGGTCCTCGCGCTCTTGGGCGAACTTCAGGCCGACCTTGGGCTTCTCGCCCGGCTTGGCGAGAGCGGCGAAGAACTCGACGGCCCACTGGGCGCAGTCCTCGCCGAACACAGTCGAGGGCTTGGTGGGGTCGGTGCTGTTGGTGGCGAACTTCTCCTCCGTGTCGACGCAGGAGAGGCGCAGCTTCTCGAGCTTGGCGCCGCGCAGGATGTGGACGGTGTCGCCGTCGACGACCTTCTCGACCTCGAACAGCTCCGTCGGCGGGACCGGCTTCCAACCCGAGGTCGCCTCGACCGTCGCGGTCGCGCCACCGGCGGACTGGCCGTCCCCGCAGGCCGCGGAGAGCTGCAGTGGCGCCAGCGCCAGTGCGAGCAGGACGGGGACGAAGGGCAGCGTGCGGCGGGCGGGGGTGGTCAGGCGCATGGAATCCTCGTGGGCCGTCATCTTGCGACCTGTGCGAGCGGTCGTCGCTCGCTCTTTATCGAAAACCGCCGTTCCGTACGATCTCTGAACCATGAGTGACACTCTGAGCGGCGAGATGCCCGTCGAGAATGACCCCGAACGCCCCGCCGGAGGCCTCGTCCTGCGCGGTACGCCGGTCTCCCCCGGTCTCGCGCTCGGTCCGATCCACCGCAAGGACCACGACCTCGACAACGCCTCGCTCGAGCGCATCCCGCGCGAGGCCGTCGAGCGCGAGCTCAACCGCTTTCACAAGGCCCTCGGCGACGCGCGCGCGCAGCTCCTCGACCTCAAGGAGAAGCTCGCCGGCAAGGTCCCGACCGAGGACGCGCGCATCCTCGACGTGCACGTCGCTTACCTCAAGGACTCGGTGTTCCACTCGGACGTCGAGAACCTGATCCTCGGCGAGCAGCTGTGCCTCGAGGCCGCGATTGCCAAGGTGATCGCCGACTTCGACCGCATCTTCAAGCTCGTGCAGAACGAGACGCTGCGCGAGCGCGCGGTCGACCTGCGCGATGTCGGCATGCGCGTGCTGCGGCATCTCGAGCGTCCCATGGGCGAGGGCGCGAGCGCGGCGCCGCGGCCCGAGGACTACGTGCTCGCGGCCAAGGAACTCTCGATCGTCGACATGTTCAATGCACAGGGCGAGCACGTGCTCGGGATCCTGACCGAGACCGGTGCGCTCACCAGCCACGCCGCGATTCTGGCGCGCTCCATGCGTATTCCGACGATCACGGCGGTGACCGGGCTGCTCGATACGGTGCGCGAAGGTGACTTCGCCATCGTCGACGCCAGCGAGGGCTTCGCGCGCATCAATCCCGACGAGGTCGTGCGCGCACAGTACGGCGAGACGCGCGCCGAGGCGCCCGTGGTCGAGGACGATGGCTGGAGCGCGCGCGACGTGCGCACGGCCGACGGCACGCAGGTGCGGCTGTTCGCTTCGTGTGGCAATCTGCCCGAAGTGCAGGCTGCACGCGCGCTTGGCGCCGAGGCCATCGGCGTCTACCGCACGGAACTCCTGTTCCTCGTCGACAAGGCGGCGCCGAGTGACGAGACGCTCGCTCAGCACTACGCATCCGTCGTGGCCGCCGCCGGTGGCGCGCCGGTGACGTTCCGTCTGCTGCATGCGGATTCGGGCATGGGCCTGCCGTTCCTGCACGATGCACGCGAGGCCAATCCGGCGCTCGGTCGCGTCGGCGTGCGCGCGTTGCTCTCGCGCGAGCTCGTGCTGCGTCGCCAGCTCGCCGCGATCCTGCGCGCGGGCGCGGGTCGGCCAGTGCGCATCGCGTTGCCGTTCGTGACGGACTGCGGCGAGCTGCGGCGCGTGAAAGAGATCCTGTTCGAGGAGAAGCTCGAGCTGCGCAAGCGTGGCGTTCCGTTCGCGGACAAGCTGCCGATCGGCGTGATCATCGAGCTTGGTGCGGCGCTGCTCGGCGCACAGGACCTCGCGCGCGAGTCGGACTTCGTGCTGGTCAATCTCGATGCTCTCACGCAGCACCTGCTCGGCGTCGATCGCGACAATTCCGATCTGCGCGCGTGGTTCGAGGCGCTGCATCCGTGCGTGCTGCGCGGAGTGAAGTCGCTCGTCGACGCTTGCGAGGAGCTGCAGCGACCGCTCGGCGTGTTCGGAGTGACCGCGGTGCGGCGCCACAACCTGCCGTTTCTCGTCGGCGCCGGCGTGCGCGAATGGAGTGCGGAGCCAAGCGAGCTGCAGTCGGTTGCGCACGAGCTCGACCGCATTCCGCTGCGCCAGGCCCAGACCGCCGCGCATGCGTTGCTGTCGAGTTCCTGCCAAGCCGAGACTCTGTCGCTGGTCGAGGGCTGGAAGCACGGCTACGCGCGCTCCTGAGGGCTCTTGCGCCGCAGCCGGGCGCTGGCCCGGCTCGGGACTTAGGGCCGGGCTGCTCGTAGGGGCCGGTCCCGTTCCCAACAGGCCCCACAGACCGGCAGGCTCCTGTGGAGAGTCGGTTGGGTTGGAGTGGGGGGGCGGTGGGGGATTTGTGGAAAAATCGTGGAAGGAACCACATCTGGCGATTGAACCGAGTTTCAACACCAGATAGTGTGTGTCCCGCCGCAGCCGGGTTGATTTTGACGTTCGTCCAAAACCCGGATGCGACACCCCAACCGCAGCCGTCCCTGGCAGGACAAGAGGCCGCGAACGTGATCGACGAGAAGGACCGTTTCTACTCCCGGCTCGCCACCATCCCCGGGATCCACCCCATGCCGTCCATCGGCGACTGGATCCTGCTCCGCGTGGAGCGTCCCAACGATGTGGCCCGCAAGGTGACCCGCCGGCTCATCCCCGGCATCGTCAGCGTCCCGCGCCACATCGACGGCGCCGTGCGCGTGGTGGTCAGCGACCCCAAGACGAACGAGCGCGTCCTGCGAGCGCTCAAGGAAGCCGTCGCCTGATTTCGCTGCGCTGTCGCGAGCTTGCGCGCCCGCGTGGCGCGCCGACGCGGCGAGTGCTGGCTCCGATGCGAACGAACGAGGCGCGCGACGCTTCGTGACGAGGGCCGTGCCGGCCAAGGCGAGAGCGCGTTCTCTCGTTCGAGCCCGGTGGAGCGAGCCGCGCGCTCGCCCAACGGCCCCCCCCCGGTTGGGCTCCGGGCATCTCCCAGCCTCCGATCTCGACCCGGCGAGCCTCGCCGTGCGCTGGATCTCTGCCCACAGGACGACGATTTCGAGCTTTCCCTCCATGCCGCGCCGCGTCCGCCACCGCTATTCGGCTCAGACCGCCGACAAGTACGTGCTGTACCAGAAGGCGGTGCAGTCGCCGGAGACCGACATTGCGCTCATTCGCCGCATCTACCGCGGCGAGCGCGGGCGCGAGCCGCGCCACCTGCGCGAGGACTTCTGCGGCACTGCTCTGATCTCGGCTGAGTGGGTGCGCGGGCATCGCGTCAACACGGCGGAGGGCTTCGACCTCGATGCCGAGCCGCTCGCGTGGGGGCTCGCTCACAACTGCAAGGGCGTCGACCTCGCGCGACTCGAGTTGCACCAACTCGACGTACGCGCGGCCGGCTCGCAGCGCCCCGACGTGCGCATCGCGTTCAACTTCTCCTACTGGGTGTTTCACGAGCGCCCGACACTGCTCGAGTACTTCCGGAACGCGCGGCGCTCGCTCGCCAAGGACGGGCTGTTCCTGATCGACCTCTATGGCGGCCTCGACGCGCCGGCCGAACTCGAGGAGCGCCGGCGCTGCGGTGGCTTCACCTACGTCTGGGACCAGCACCGCTACTGGCCTGGCACAGGCGAGTACACCTGCTTCATCCGCTTCGAGTTCCCCGATGGGAGCGAGCTCAAGGCCTTCCGCTACGACTGGCGCCTGTGGACCTTGTGCGAGCTGCGCGACCTGCTCGTCGAGGCCGGTTTTTCCAAGGTCGAGCGCTACTTCGAGGGCTCGGGCGAGAAGGGTGACGGGGACGGCATCTTCCGGCGCGGCCTGCGGGGCGAGAACTGCGCCGGCTGGCTCGCCTACCTCGCGGCCTGGGCCTGAGCGGCTGCTTCTGCTCGGGCTCGCAGTCTGAAGGTCAGCGCGGCGCAGGCGCGGTGGCCGAACGCACGGCACCTTGCTCGTCGATCTCGAGCTCCCACGGCGCGGTCACGTGCCAGCGCACGTGGTCGGGCAGGTCGAACTGCTCGCCGGGCGGCAGGACATCGACGACCTGTCGGTCCTCGTCGCCGCGCTCGCGCAGGGCGAGCAGCACGAGCACGCGCGGCCGATCCGGAAAGCCCCGCGCGAGCTCGCGCAGGTGCTCGCGGCAGTGGTCGCAGTCGACGCGGTAGAGCACCCACAGCGCCTCGGTGGGCAGCTTGCGCGTGTCGATCCAGCGCGCGAGCTCGGTGTCGTGGATCGAACGTCCGACCCAGTTCGACGGGTCCAGTGTGGCGTGTTCGGTGCGCGGCGCGGTGCGTTCCTGCTCGGGGCTCGGCTCGCAGCCCGGTGCGAGTGCGAGCAGGAGCAGCGCGGGACGCAGTGCTCGCACGCTATTCGCCGTGGCGCGTCGCCGAGCGCACGATGCCGCCCTCGAGCACGAGTTCCCACGGCGGGAGCTCCGGCCCGACGACCCACATGACTTCCTTGGGCAGCGCGGCCTGCTCGCCGGGCGGCTTGATCTTCACGATCTGCTCCGTCTCATCCTTGTCCGTCGCGAGGCGCACGAACACGTAGAGCTTCGGGTCGTTGGCGAAGTTGGCCTCGAGCGCCTTCAGATAGTCGGCGCAGTGCGAGCAGGTCTCGAGGTAGAGGATCCACGTGCCGTCCTCGGGGTAGGCGCGCGTCTCCATCCACACCGCGAGGTCGGTCTCGTGGATCGACTTGCCGATCCACTCCGGCGGACGCAGGCGCGCCCAACGCGGCAGGGAGTCCGGCAGCTTCCACTTGCCGCTCGCGTCGAAGCTCGGCACGAGGAAGCCGTCGGCGGAATTGGGGCGCGCGTTGGCGGGCGGCGTGTTGGTCTTCGGCAGCTGCGGGAGCTTGGGCGTGCTCGTCGCGCTCTCGCCCTTGTCGGACGAGCTCGGTTGCGTGACAGGCGAGTTCGGCGCCGGAGTCGCGGGCTTGCGGCGCGCGCCGTCGATCAGCGGCAGGGCCACGAAGGGCACCACGGTTCCGACGATGGCAGCGAGCGCGACGTGCGGCATGGACCGCGGTGCCGCGGGGATGGCCTGCCACGGCCGGGTGAAGAGGAGGAGCGCGAACAAGGAGCCGTCGATGGCGAGCATCGCGTAGGGCGAGAGCGAGATCGCACCGCCGAAGCAGCCGCAGCTCGTCGAGCCCTCGGAGATCAGCTTGAGCAGCACGCCGACGAAGATCGTGAGCAGCGCGCTCATGAGCCACCAGCCGACGCGCGGCACGAACAGGGCGATGAGCGCGGAGCTGAGCTCGACCGCGACGATCAACTGGAAGTTGAGCTGCTCGCCGAGCGCGAGCGAGAGCGGATTCTCGCGGATGAAGACCGGGATGTCGGCCGGGGAGCCCGCGACGAGCTTGATCAGCGCCACGCCGAGGATCCACAGGGCGGGCAGGCGCACCGCGAGGGGGCTGAGCTTTGCGAAGGGGTGGTCGGCGGGCTTCATGCAGCTAGGGTGCGGGCTGTCCGGGGGCGGTTCAAGCGCTGCCTTTGCGCTTACGAGGCGCGCAGCAGGGAGTTGGAGCCTTCTCTCGGCCGGAGGCTGTCTTCCACTGGTCCCCGATCCGTCCTAGCGGGCCGTGGAGTACCCTTGGCGGCACGATGGGGAGGCATACAGGGGCGCCGCGCGGTGGCGAGCCGGCGGACGAGTGTCCCGGCGCGGTGCTCGAGCGCGAGCGCTGGTCCCGCACGCGCGTCGGGCTGGGAGAGCCTGGCGTGCGCTTCGACTGGGAGGCCGCCTTCGGCCGCACGGCGCGGCGCGTGGTGGATCTTGGCTGCGGCAACGGGCTGTACCTGATCCAGTCGGGCTATGCGCGACCGGACACCGATCACCTCGGGGTCGAGCTCGTGCCGCCGGCGGTGCGCATGGGCAGCCTGCGTGCCGGCCAGCGTGGACTCACCAACGTCAAGTTCGCTTGGGGCGACGCCAGCGACTTCATTTGCGAGCGCGTGGAGCCCGGCTCGCTCGACGAGGCGCACCTCTACCACCCGCAGCCGTACTACGACCGCGCCAAGATCCTCAAGCGCCAGCTTAGCCCGCGCACGCTGCTCGCGATTTGGCTCGCGCTGCGCGCAGGCGGGCTGTTCGTGTTCCAGACCGACAATCCCGAGTACGCGCACTACGCCAAGGAGAACGCGGGCCAGCTGTTCGAGTGGCGCCCCCGCAAGGGGCCTTGGGAGGACGCGCCGGACGGACGCACCCAGCGCGAGCGCGTCGCGCGCTTCCAAGGTCTCGAGATCTTCCGCGTCGAGGCCGCGCGACTGCCGCTGGAGGAACACGAGGCACGGCGACGCGTGGCCGGGATGATGGAGCCCGATTTCGACGCCAACAAGAAGGGTTTCGAAGGGCGCAGCCCCCGCGGGGGCGGCTCCGGACGTCGCGGACCGCGCCGCAGGGCTTGAACTGCGAACCAGAACGGGAGACAGTGCTCCCCCTCGGGCCCCCGGGCCCAACCTCCCGATGGTCGACTGCCAGGACTGCAAGTGGTTCCGTTCGCTGCCCGGTGAAACCGTGTGGAAGCGCCGTACTGGCTGCTACCACCGGGAGAACATGGAGCAGAAGCTCTCCGACCCGGTCCATCAGGCGCAGGAGATCCCCGGCGACCACGAGAAGCTCAATGTGCGCGGCGACTGCGCGCGGTTCGAGGCTGCGCCTCGCAAGGGCTCGCTGATTTCGCGCATGCTGACGGCACTGCGGAGCTAGTCCAGCCGCCGAGGATCGCTGAACGCTCTACGGGCACTGCGTCCAATCGCCGCGCGATGCCTGCGACTTGCTTTTTCGCGACCACGGCGGCGCTCCGCGGAGCCTGCTGGAAGACTTCGCGGGCAGCGCGGCGATCGCGCGCGAGTGGAAGTGGCGCGACCGCGCGTCGGTGGCGCTCGATCTCGAGGGCGAGGCTCTCGGCAGGGTCTCGGACAAGGTCTCCGTGGTGCGCGCGGATGTGATGGATCGCGCCCCCCTTGTGGATGGCTCGTTCGACGTCGTGCAAGCGGGCAAATAATCGCTCGGCTAACTGCGCGAGCGGCGGCGGCTGCTCGCTGCGGTCGGCGTACTCGTCGGCGATATCCACGGCGGGCGCAGCGCTTTCGAACTCGGGGCGTGGAATCGCTAGCGCTCTACTCGAAGGCGAGGTGCGCGTCGTCTCGATGTGGGAACAGCGGTGCGCGGATCCGGTGACTGCGCTCGTCGAGCATGTACTGCACCGCCGCGTGGAGCGCGACGCCGAGCTCGTGGCGCGCCATCCCGACACGTTCACCGATCGCTGGCGGTTGTGGAGCCTGCCGGAGCAGCGCGGTCTCGCGCTGGAGGCCGGATTTCGAGCCTGCGACGTCTCTCCGAATGCGAGCGGGCCGCTCGCGTCGGGCGCTGCGCTCGACCCCGACTTCAGCGTTGCGCCCGTCGCCCGCGCCGGAGCCCGCTCAAGGCTGCGTGGCGATCGTCCGCAGGCGTGCGAGTAACGCCTCGCCGTCCTTCTCGCGCAGCCAACGGAGGCGATGCTCCTCGTTCTCGACGAGAGCACCCGCCGTCCAGTAGCGCAGGAGCTGCTTCACGCGTGCAGCGATACCGCCGCCCGGCCACTGGTTGCGCTCGCGCATCAGGTCCGCGTACTCGACGAGGAAGCGCGCCGCCTCGCCCACGGACACGCTGCGGCCGCTGAAGATCCACGGGTCCGCGAGCGCGCCGCGGCCGACCATTGCGAGTCGCGCGCCGGTCTCGCGCCGCAGGCGCTCGAAGTCCGCGTGCGTCTCCACGCCGCCGTTGCCGCACACGGGGATCGAGACGGCGCCGGCGGCGCGCGCGATGCGCGTCCAGTCGACCTCGGGACAGTAGCCCTCGGCGCGCGTGCGGCAGTGCACTGTCAACATCGAGGCTCCACCTTGCTCGGCGGCGCGCGCGAGTTCCTCGACTCGACTCGCATCGTCGTAGCCCGCGCGGATCTTGGCGGTCACGGGCACGGAAACGGCGCTCGCGACGGCGCGCACGACGCGCTCGACGGCCGCAGGGTCTCTGAGGAGCGCCGAGCCTGCACAGCCCGCGATGGCGCCCTTCGCCGGACAGCCAAAATTGAGGTCGACGAGTGGAGCGCCCGCGGCGACGGCGTTGCGAGCGGTTGCAGCGAGTCGTTCGAGGTCGTTCCCCATGAGCTGCACGCCTACGGGCTGGGGGAAGCGCGAGGGGCCGATGTGGCGCAGCACGATCGCGCGCGGCACCGGCGAGGCGTGCACGCGCACGAATTCGGTGAAGGTGCCGCCGAGATGCTCGGGCGCGTTACGGGAGAGCACGAGGTCGCGGAAGCAGGGCTCGGTGACGCCCTCCATGGGCGCGAGTAGCCGCGGGGCCGTGAACGGCAGCGTGCGGGCGGTGGGGGAGTGCGGAGCGGACGTCACGGCGGCTCTCGAAGCTCTGGTTGTACCCTCCCCAAGGCCGAGGCGTGCAGCGTAGAGTCTGCGCGCGATGGCGACCGCGATCCTCGGCATCCTCAACGTCACGACCGACTCCTACTCGGATGGCGGGCAGTTCCTCGATCCGCAGGTTGCGCTCGCGCACGGCCTGCGACTTGTGGCCGAGGGGGCGGCGATGGTGGATGTCGGCGCGCAATCGAGCCACCCCGACGCGGCCGACGTGCCCGTTGGCGTGCAGGTGGAGCGACTCGCGCCGGTCGTGGCCGGACTCGTCACGCGCGGCGTGCGCGTCAGCGTCGACACGCACCAGCCGGAAGTGGCGAGCGCGGCGCTGAAGCTCGGTGCGCATGCGATCAACGACATCACGGCCCTGCGCGACGAAGGCATGCTCGAGTTGCTCGCCCGCTCAAGCTGTACCGTGATCCTGATGCACTCCACCTCGAGCGTTGCGCGAGCAGAGCGCGTCCGTCCCGACGAGAACGACTGGATCGCGCGCTTGCTCGCGTTCTTCCGCGAGCGCATCGCAACGTGTGAGCGCGCGGGCATCGCTCGCGAGCGTCTGGTGCTCGATCCCGGCATGGGCTTCTTCCTGTCGCGCGACCCGGGACCGAGCTTCGAGGTGCTGCGGGGCGTGGGTGAGCTGCGCGTGCTCGGGCTGCCCCTTTGCCTCGGCGTCTCGCGCAAGTCGTTCCTCGGCGTGCGCACGGTGCGCGGCGTGCAGGAACGCGGGCCCGCGACGCTCGCAGCCGAGCTGTGGTGCGCCGAGCAGGGCGTCGACTGGATTCGCACCCACGACGTGCGCGCGCTGTCCGACGCGCTCGTCACGCGCGCCGCGATTCGAGGCGAGGCTTGAGCGCGACGCCGGACGGCTTCGGAGCGCTGTTCGCGGTGCGGCGTGAGGAGCGCGCGCGGGTGGCGTGCGCGGTGGGCACGTTCTTCTGCGTGCTGTTCTCGGTGTTCCTGCTGCGGCCGCTGCGCGACGCCGTGGCGCTGATCGGCGGCGCGGAGAACCTCAAGTACCTGTGGGCGGTCACGCTGCTCGGCACGATCGCCGCGAGCCTCGCGTTCGCGCAGGCCACCTCGCGGCTGCCGCGCCAGCGCTTCTTCGCGCTTACGTTCCGTTGCGTCGCATTCGTGTGGCTGGCCTTCGTCCCCGCGATCGCGAATGCGGAGGGCGAACTGGCGGTGCTCGTCGCTCGTGCGTTCTACGTTGTGCATGCTGTCACGAACGTGTTTCTCGTCTCGATCGTCTGGGCACTGCTCGCCGACGCATTCGACACGACAGCGGCTCGTCGGCTGTTCGGGCTGGTCTCGGTGGGCGGCACGCTCGGAGCGATCGCTGGATCTTCAACGACGGGAGCGGTGGCGCGCCTCGCCAAGTCGTTCGAGCGCGACGACGCGGAGCGCATGTTCGCGCTGGGTCTGGTGCTGGCGGCGGCACTGTTTCTCGAGTTCGCGGTCCAGTTCGGGCTAGCGCTCGCTCGTCGCTCGCGACGAGCGGACGACGGCGGCGCCCGGGAGGAACGCTCGCTCGGAGGCACGTGGAGCGAAGGACTGTCGCTCGTGCTCTCCCGGCCCTACTTGCAGGTCGTTGCGGCCTTCACCTTCCTGCACGGCGTCCTGCAGTCCGTGCTGGCCCTGCAGCAGAACTTCCTCGCGGCGCGGGAGTTCGACGGCAGCGTGGCGCGCTCCGAGTACTTCGCATGGACCGAGAGCGCGGTTCAGGGCACGACGCTGTTCGTGCAGCTGTTCCTCACCGGGCTCGTCATGCGCGGCTTCGGCGTCGGCGGAGCATTGCTCGTGCTTCCGGCCTTCGGAGTGCTGGCGCTCGCGGTGCTCGGCGTGCACGCCGCCTTGGGGCTCGGCGCGCTCGGCCTGCTGACGGTGGCGCTGGTGCTCTGGAAGGCGCTCAGTCACTCGCTGATGCGTCCCGCGCGGGAGTCGCTCTTCGCCGGGACGGAGCCACGCGAGAAGTACAAGGCCAAGAGCTTGCTCGACACCTTCGCCTTCCGCGGCGGGGACGTGGCGAGCGCGTGGGTGCAGGGCACGGCTGCGCTCGGGACCGTGGCGCTCGTCGCGCTCCCGCTGGCCTGTGTCTGGGGCGGAATCGCGAGTTGGCTGGGCCGTCGCGCGCCCGGCACGCCCGAGGGACGCTAGGACAGGGCCAGCACCGCTTCGATCGCGCGCGCGAGGGTGCCGTCCTCGAGCGTCGAGTTGAGGCGGTGGTCCCCGCCTTCGACCTCCCACATGTGCACGTTCGGACCGGAGTTGCTGACCAGTGCGCGTGAGCCCTCGATCGGCACTACGTCGTCGGCGGTGCCGTGGATCACGATGGCGCGCGTGCCGGCGGGCAGGCGTTCGCCCTTGCCCAGCAGGGCCGCGGCCTGCGCGATCAGGACGGTGCGCGCGCTGGTGACGCCGTCGCACAGGAGCGAAACGGCGAGCGCGCCTCCGAAGCTTGAGCCGACCAGCACGTCGGGCTGGTGCTCGCGCACGGCGGCCTCGGCCTGCGCGCGCGCCTTCTCCCACGTCGACGTGTCCAGCGCCGGCACGATCGCGCCGTAGCGCTCGCGCAGCCAGACCGCCTTCGTGCCGCTCGGGTTGGACTCGAGCCCGTGCAAGAAGAGCAGCTTCAACGCACTAGATGTGTGGGCGCGTCAGGTTGACGTGACCCGCGGCGGTGACGTGAACATTGTCCTCGATGCGCACGCCGCCGAACTCGGAGAGCTCGTCGATCTGCTTCCAGTCGAAGCACTGCGCCTTGGCGCCGGTGCGGTGCGGGCGCAGCAGCATCTCGATGAAGTAGCAGCCGGGCTCGATCGTGAAGACTTGGTGCTCCTCGATCTTGCGCGTGGTGCGCAGGAAGGGCGACTTCGGCGGCGGCGGAACAATGCCGCCAGCGGGCTCCTTCTGGCGACCTCCGACGTCGTGCACTTGGATACCGAGGAAGTGGCCGAGGCCGTGCGGGAAGAACGGGCTCGTCAGGCCCTCGTCGAAGGCTTCTTCGCCGCGGAGCTTGAGCACGCCGAGCTCGTGCAGCAGGTTGCCGATCAGGACGTGCGCGGCCGCGTGCAGGTCCGGGTAGGGCAGTCCCGGCACGACCTTGGCGCACAGCTCGAGCTGCAGCTTGTCCATGCCGCGCGCGAGGTCGCGGAAGCGCGAGTCGCAGTCCTTGCGCGTCCACGTGCGCGTGATGTCCGAGCAGTAGCCCAGATGACGCGCGCCGGCGTCGATCAGGAGCACGCGGCCGTTGCGCTTCGTGCGCTTGCCCGTGTAGTGCAGGATCGCGCCCTTCTCATCGTGGCCGATGATCGTGCCGTAGGGCAGCTCGGCTTCCGTGCAGCGCACGGCCGCGAGGTACGCGTGGTGGATTTCGAGCTCACTCGCGCCCGAGTCGAAGGCGGCGAGCGCGGCACGGTGCCCCCAGGAGGCCACCTTCTCGGCCTCCTCCATGCAGGCGATCTCGTAATCGCTCTTGTAGGCGCGCTCCCAGTTGAGCCTCGCAACGAGGGTCTCTGGGTTGCAGTTCGCGGTGCCGATCCCGGTCGCCTGCGCGTGTTCGGTTTCGTCGCCGATGTAGGCGGCCTTGGCGCCGACACCCGCGTGCTTCCACGCGTCCTCCGGCGTGCCGACCTCGATCAGCTCGAAGTCATCGACCCAGAAGGGCGAGCCGAGCGGCGCCTGCTCGTACCAGTAGTCCTCGGGCGCGACGCGCACGAGCCGCGGCTTCTGGCCGGGCCGCACCACGATCAGGTGGTGCGGCCCGCGCAGCGGGACCCAGTGGGCGAAGTGCCCGACCTCGCGGAACGGTGCGTCCTGGTCGTCGGCGAAGTACGTGAACGGCACTCCGCTGGAGACCACGAGCGCGTCGAACCCGGCCGCCGCGAGCGCGGCCTCGGTCGTGCGCTGCCGAGCAGAAATGTGCTCGGCATACAGCGATCGTCCCTGCCCCGTCATGGCTCAGATCACGCCGTGCATGAGCTTGTTGACCATGCGCGACGCGATCAGCAGCACACCGCCGACCGCGATCGACATCCACACGATCGGCGTGAACGCCGTCACGTAGCCGCCGAGCGCCGCGCTGCCTGTCAGTGCTTCGGCGCCTTCGCCCGCACCGCCCGCGATCTGCGAGAACAGGCCCGCAGCGTAGTTGGCGTTGGCGATCGAGACGAACCACGCGCCCATGACCATGCCGACCATGTGCTGCGGCGCGAGCTTGGTGACCATCGAGAGGCCGACCGGAGAAATGCACAGCTCGCCCATGGTGTGGATCAGGTACAGGCCCATCAGCCAAGTCCAAGGGATCTGGCCCGCCTCGCTCGCCTCGCCGATGCCCCACAGGAGCAGGCTGAAGCCTAAGCCGACCTGTACGATGCCGAGGCCAAACTTGGCCGGAATCGAGGGGTTGGAGTTCAGCGACGCGAGCTTGATCCACAGCCACGCGAACACGGGGCCGAGCAGCACGATCCCGATGGCGTTCACGGACTGGAAGTCCTCTGGCACCATCGTCCAACCGCCGATCGAGAGGTGCTCGATGTGGTTTTGTGCGAAGAAGTTCAGGCTGTTGCCGGCCTGCTCGAAGCTGGCCCAGAAGACTACGTTGCAGAGCAGCAGCAGGAGCAGCGCGAACATGCGCTGGCGGGTGACCAGTTCACTCTTGAGCGCGAAGAGGAGCAGGTAGCCCATGATCACGAGGCCGAGCGCGAGCAGCACGTAGCCGACGAGCTCCTTCTGGCTGAGAAGCCAGTAGATCGGCGGCACGCAGATCACGCAGCCGAGCGCGACGCCGAGCACGTTCCCGAAGCCCTTGCGCTCCGGCGGCGGCTCGCCCTTGCCCTGCAGCGAGCTGGTGCCGAGCCCGAACACCACCAGACCGAGCAGCATGCCGATACCTGCGAGCATGAAGCCCCAGCGGTACTCGGGCACCGCCGGATCGGCCGCCATCCAGCGCGAGATGCGCGCGCAGAAGATCGGCGCGAGGAAGGCACCGAGGTTGATGCCCATGTAGAAGATGGTGAAGCCGCTGTCGCGACGGGGGTCGCCCTGCTTGTAGAGGCGACCGACGAGGGTCGAGATGTTGGGCTTGAAGAGGCCGTTGCCGACGACGATCGTCGCGAGGCCGTAGAGGAACATCTGCTCGCTCGGGAGCATGATCATGAACTCGCCGATGGCCATGATCACGCCGCCGAGCATGATCGAGCGGCGGTAGCCGAGCACCTTGTCCGCGATGTAGCCGCCGAAGACGCCGAGGGCGTAGACGAGCGCCGTAAAGGCCCCGTAGCTGACCGACGCCTCCGCCTGCGGCTTGTTGAACTGCGCCACCACATAGAAGGCGAGCAGCGCGCGCATACCGTAGTAGCAGAAGCGCTCCCACAGCTCGGCGAAGAACAGGACGAACAGGCCCGAGGGATGGCCGAGGATGGTCTTCTCGGTCGAGACTTCGTTGGCTTGGGACATGGAGTTCTCCGGGTGGGCGCGCCGGCGAGTGAGGGGGCTGGCGCGGGGGAGGGCAAACGACGGTCTAGAGGTTAGCGCGGAAGAAGGCCGCCATCGTCATGTACTTGTGGCGGTTCTGGACGGGATCGACGATGCCGTGGCGGTTGCCGGGGTAGAGCATCATCTCGAACGGCTTGCCGGCGCGTTGCAGGCGCTCGGCGAGCTGCAGGGTGTTCTGCAGGTGCACGTTCTCGTCGATCACTCCGTGGATCAGGAGTGCCGGGCCGGCGAGCTGCGCCGCCGACTCGAGCACCGAGCTCGCCTTGTAGCCCGCGGCATTCTCGGTCGGCAGGCCCATGTAGCGCTCGGTGTAGATCGAGTCGTACAGCGCCCAGTCCGTGACCGGCGCCCCGATGATCCCGCAGCGGAACTTGCGCGAGTGGGTCAGCGCGAACGCGGTCTGGTAGCCGCCGTAGCTCCAGCCCCAAAGGCCGATGCGCTCCGGATCCGCGATCCCGCGCGCCACGAGCGTCTCGACAGCGTCCTCGAGATCGGCGAGCTCGCCGTGACCCATGCGGTGCCAGATGCCCTTGACCGACTCGAGCCCCTTGCCGCTGGCGGAGCGATTGTCGACGTTCAGGACCACGTAGCCTGCCTGCGCGAGCAGGGTGTGGAACAGGTGGTCGGCGTTGCCGGCGCGGTCGAGCACCTTGGGCGCGTGGGGACCGGCGTAGATCGAGACCACGACCGGATAGCGCTGCGTGCTGCGGAAGTCCGGCGGCAGCACGAGGGACGCTTCGAGCTCGAAGCCATCGCGCGCCCGCAGAGTGAGGAACTCGACGGGCCGTACGCCCTTCGCCTCCGCGGGCGAGCCATCGACGCGCTCGAGCTCGCGCACCACGCTGCCGTCGACGCGGTACAGCGCGATCCGCGGCCAGTCGCGCGCCGACGAGAACGTGTCGAGGAAGTGCGCGCCGTCGGGCGAGAACTGCACGGCGTGGGAGCCTGCGCCCTGCGTGACGCGCGCGAGTCCGGAGCCGTCGAGTTGGCAGCGCCAGAGCTGCGCGCCCTTCACGTCGTCGCGATCGCCCATGAAATAGGCCGCGCCGCTCGCCTCGTCGTAGCGCACGAACGCGTCGACTTCCCAGCGTCCATCGGTCAGGCGTCGCTCGAGCGTCCCGTCGCGGCGGTACAGGTAGAGGTGCGCGAAGCCGTCGCGCTCGGAGCGCCACAGGAAGCGCGCGCCGTTCTCGATCCAGAACGGGCCGTCGTCGGGCTCGATCCACGCGCCCGTCGAGTCGCGCAGCAGCGTGCGCGTCGCGCCGCTTCGCGGATCGGCCTCGACGAGGTCGAGCCACGTCTGTACGCGATTCTGGATCTGAAATACGACCTTGCTCGAGTCCGGTGTCCAGCCGACGCGCACCACGAGCGGCTCGTCCTTGGCCCACGGCCCGAGGTCGATCGGCGTGCTCGCGCCACTCTCGAGGTCGACGACATGCAGGGTCGCCACCGGATTGGGATCTCCGGCCTTGGGGTAGCGCCACGACTCGTTCACCGGGTGCACTTGGCGATGGTCGGTCACGATGTAGGTCGGGACGCGGCTCTCGTCGATCACGAGGTAGGCGATGCGCCGCGAGTCGGGCGACCACCAGAAGGCCCCGAAGTTTCCGCGCCCGTAGACCTCCTCCTGGTAGACCCAGTCGAGGCGCCCGTGGAGCAGGTTCTCGTTGCCGGCGGTCGTCAGCGCGCGCGGCGCGGCGCTGCCGTCGGTGGGGACCACGTGCAGGTTCCAGTCAGCGACGTAGCCCACGAAGCGGCCGTCGGGCGAGAGGGTCTCGCCGACCTCCTCGCGCGCGTCCTGCGTCAGGCGGACGGCGCCCTCCGCGCCGAGGCGCCAGAAGAACAGGTCGTTCGACTCGTTGAGCAGCACGCCGTCGCGCGCGCTCGTCCAGTCGAAGCGCGTGCGGGCCGCGAGGCGTTCCGCCGTGGCCGTGTCGACGCCCGGAGCGGCCGCAAAGGCGCGGGCGAGCTGCGCGGGATCCGCGAAGGGGACCTCCGCGCCACTCGCGACGTCGACGCGCACGACGCGACGCCGTCCGCTCGCGCGGTCCGTGCGCGCGGCGAGAAAGCTCTGCCCGTCGGGATTCCAGCCCGCGACCTGCATGTCGAGGCGCAGCCCCGGGGGCAGCGCGACGAGATCGTCGAGCGTCAACGGATCCGCGCTCGAGGTCTCGGGCGCGCTGGCGCAGGCGGTGGCGAGCAGGAGGGCCAGAACCGGAAGGGCACGCAGCTTCATGGCAGGAAAGTACCGGCATCGCCGCGCTCTCGCCACGCCGGTATCGTGCCTGCGATGAAGCTCATCTCCGCAATCGTGGTGCTCGTGCTCGCCGCCGCTGGCTGCGCCTCGGCTCCGGTCGCCGCCGATCCCTTCGACGCGCACTTCACCGGCCGCGCGCTGCGCTTCGACTACCACCACACGGGCCGTGCGGGCGAGGAGCACGTCGCGCCCGCAGGCCTGCGCCTCGAAGGCGCGTGGCCGGGCAGCCGTACCCAGCTCGTCGACGGCACGAACCTCGGCAAGTACCTGTTTGAGGTGCGCGAGCCCGACTCGGGCGAGGTGCTCTACTCGCGCGGCTTCTGCTCGATCTTCGGCGAGTGGGAGACCACGGGGGAGGCCAAGGTACTGTGGAAGGCCTTCGAGGAATCCCAGCGCTTTCCCGAGCCACGCGGCAGAGTGCGGCTCGTGCTGCGCAAGCGCGCCGCGGACGGCAGCTTCGCTGCGCCCTTCTTCGAGTTCGAGGTCGATCCGGCCTCACGCTTCGTCGACCGCGCGCCGCTGCGCGCCGGCGCGCGCGTCGTGCCGATCCACGAGAGCGGTCCCGTCGCCCAGCGCCTCGACCTGCTCGTGCTCGCCGAGGGCTACACGGAGGCGGAGGCGCTCAAGTTCGAGGCCGACGCCCGGCGGCTGGTCGGCGCGCTGCTCGACACCCCGCCGTTCAGCACGCGCTCGGCCGAGCTCAACGTCCGCGGCTTGTTCGTCGCCTCGCCGCAGTCGGGCATCCGCGACCCGCGGCGCGACGTGTGGAGCGACTCGGCCTTTGGCGCGTCGTTCAACGCTTTCGACTCCGATCGCTACGTGCTGACCTACCGCGACCGCGAGCTGCGCGAGCTCGCCGCCAGCGCGCCCTACGACTTTCTCGTGATCGTCTTCAATGGCCGCAAGTACGGCGGCGGCGGCATCTACAACTTGTGGGCGACCTGCGCGTCGGACACCTCGGTCGCCGAGTACGTGTTCGTGCACGAACTCGGGCACTCGCTCGGCGGCCTCGCGGATGAGTACTACAGCTCGCAAGTCAGCTACGAGGAGTTCACCCCGCCGGGCACCGAGCCGTGGGAGCCCAACGTCACGGCGCTGCGCGAGCCGTGGAACTTGAAGTGGCGCGAGTTGGTCGAGCCCGGCACGCCGCTTCCGACACCGTGGCAAAAAGGCGCCTACGACGCGGTCGACCTGAAACTCCAGGCGCGCCGCGCCGAGCTTGCCCGGGGCCGCGATGACGCGGCCAACGAGGCGCTGTTCGCCGAGATCAAGGCCACGACGACTCCGATGCTCGCGGGCGAGACGTTTGCGGGACGCGTGGGCGCGTTCGAGGGCGCGGCGTACGAGTCGCGCGGGCTCTTCCGCCCGGCGGCGGACTGCATCATGTTCACTCGCAACCCGTCCACGTTCTGTCCGGTGTGCGAGCGGGCGATCGGGAAGGTGCTCGACCAGCACGCGCGCTAGGGGCTCCGACGCGGGAGCGTCCCGTCCCAATTCCGGGCGCGCCGGGGCGCTGTTCCGAGGATTGCGACTGGCGTGGGGGACCGCAGGAGCCGCCCGCACAGGTTCGTCCGGCACCGAGCCGATGATCCGAGTGCCCCTCATTCGCACCCTCCCACGCCCCCCGCCCGCCATGAGCCGAGAGAAGTCGTTCCTCCAAGAGCTCGAAGACCGCAGCTCCGACAACCTGATCACGCTGCAGTCGCACATCCTCGCGGAGCAGTCGAAGCACCCCGGGTCCACGGGCACGTTCTCGTGGATCCTGTCCGCGATGAGCCTCTCGGCCAAGGTGATCGCCGCCAAGCTGCGCCGCGCGCGGCTCGATGACGTGCTCGGCGCGCTCGGAACGGACAACGTGCAGGGCGAGCGCCAGCAAAAGCTCGACGTGATCGCCAACGAGACCCTTTTGCGCTGCCTAGGGCGCCGTAAGGGCGTGGCGATCGTCGCTTCCGAGGAGAACGACGAGCCGATCCTCCTGCGTGACAACGCCGAGGCCGAGGGCGGCTACTGCGTGCTGTTCGACCCGCTCGACGGCTCGTCGAACCTCGACGTCTGCGGCGGCGTGGGCACGATCTTCTCGATCTTGAAACACCCTTCGCCGGCCGCGACCGCCGACGAGGCCATGCTTCAGCCCGGCTCGCTCCAGCTCGCTGCGGGATACATCCTGTTCGGCTCGTCGACCGTGTTCGTGCTCACGACGGGCAACGGCGTGTCGATGTTTGTGCTCGACCCGATGATCGGGGCCTTCCTGCGCGTCGAGGACAACCTGCGCATTCCGGAGAGGGGCAAGACCTACTCGCTCAACGAGGGCAACCGCCCGACCTTCCCCGAGGGCTACCAACGCTATCTCGACTGGGCCCAGAAGAGCGGCTACTCGAGCCGCTATGCCGGAGCGATGGTCGCCGACGTGCATCGCACCCTGCTCAAGGGCGGCGTGTTCCTCTACCCGCCGACGGCCAAGGCGCCGGAGGGCAAGCTGCGCCTGATGTACGAGGCGAACCCCATGGCGTTCCTCGTCGAGCAGGCCGGCGGCAAGGCGTTCGCCGGCAAGGAGCGCCTGCTCGACGTGCAGCCGCGGACGCTGCACCAGCGCACCACGGTGATCCTCGGCAGCAGCGAGGAAGTCGATCAAGTGCTGCGACACCTGTAGCTGCACGGGCAGGGTGGGCGCAGCTAAGGTGCGCCTCATGACGCTCCTCGCTCTCGCTGCCGCGTTGCTCGCCCAAGTCTCCGGCCCGACATCCGCCCCCCCGGCGTGGAACGAGGTCGCGCGGGACGCGATCGTGCCGCTGCGCTTCGCCGAGGCCAGCGTGCCCGCGCCCGACGGCGCGCCCGTACGCTTCGTGCTGGCGATTCCGCCGGTGTCCGAGCGCGGCGCGCTCGAGCGAGCGGTGCGCGAGGTCGCCGTACTCGCCGGACCAGGCGCGCTCGTGATCGCGAGTCCCGAGCCGCTGCGCGAATGCGCCGAGATCCGCGCCGAGCTCGAGCGCCGACGCGGGGTGGCGCTGCCGCGCCTGCACGTGGTGGGCTGGGGCGAAGGCGGCGCGCAGGCGCTGCGTCTCGCGGGTTTCGCTGCCGAAACGCTCGGCGGCGTCGTCGCGCTCGCCCCGACGGCGCTGGCCGCGGAGGACCTCGAGCGACTCGACGCAGCGACCGGGCTGCCGCTCGCACTGCTCCGTGGCCGCGACGACGAGCGCGCCACCCTGCTGGCGATCCTCGAGCGACGCCTCGAGCGCGGCGACGAGACCGCGCTCGACTTCGTTTCCACCTGCGAGCGCGCCACGCTCGCCTGCGACGGTGGCCGGACCCGCGCACGCCTCGCGGAGAGTTTCGCGGCCGAGACGGCGCGCGCCGAGGCCGAGGCGGCCGTGCGCACCCTGCTCGAGCGCTTCCATGCCGCCGCCGCGCGGGCCGATGGCGCGGACTACTTCGCCTGCCTGTCCCCGGATGCGGTATTCCTCGGTACCGACGCCACGGAGCGCTGGAGCGTCACGCAGTTCCGGGCCTACTGCGAGCCCTACTTCTCCAAGGGCCGGGGCTGGACCTACGTGGCGCGCGAGCGGCACGTGACGCTCGCCCGGGATCGCTCCACGGCCTGGTTCGACGAGCGGCTGGAGAGCGTGTCCTACGGCGAAGTGCGGGGTTCGGGCGCGCTGCGGCGCGACGGGCAGGGCTGGCGCATCACCCAGTACGTGATGAGCCTGCCAGTGCCCAACGCGCTCGCCAAGGAGCTCGTCGAGAAGATCCGCGCCCGGCGCTGAGGCGCGGGAAAGCGCTGCCTTTCGGGGCGCTTTCGCGCGCCGGTCGCTGGCGAGCGACCGTTCCGTTGAGCTTAGCGGCCACGAAAACACCGGGAAAACTGGGCCTGGCGGCGGGGACTGCGAAAACCGCGGGATTTTCGCGTTTTTTCGTGCACTAGCCTCTGGAAGTGCCCGTTCGCATTCTCTACAAACGGTGAATCACATGGCCGCACAGGCCAAAAACCTCTGGAAAACCTAGGAGATTCCGATGGCTGCCAAGAACACGAACACCGCCAAGCCGGTCAAGATCACTCCGGCCGGCAAGGTCCGCACCAAGGGTGAGATCTACAACGCCGTCGCCGGCGCCTCGATGATGTCCCGCAAGCAGGTTGTCGCGGTTTTCAACGCGTTCAGCGAACTGCTCGCCGCCGACCTCGGCAAGAAGGGCCCGGGCGTCACCCAGGTCCCCGGCCTGATGAAGGTCACCGTCGTCCGCAAGCCCGCCACGAAGTCGCGCAAGGGCATCAACCCCTTCACCGGCCAGGAGACCACGTTCAAGGCCAAGCCGGCCCGCAACGTCGTCAAGGTCCGCGCGATGAAGAACCTCAAGACGATGGTCTGATTCGCCGCACCTCGCTCGGCCGCGTGGGGTGACCTGCGTCGGCGGCGAAGCCTAGAACTGGCTGCAAAGTCGGGGAGCCCCCAGGCGATTCCTCACGGAGTCCCCGGGGGCTCTGGCTTTTCCCGTCAGGAGTCTCGCCGACAGGAGGCCCGCCGAGCTTCGTGAGCCTGCTCTGCGTGGCGGCGCCCAAAGCGCGTCGAGCTCAGGAACTCGTGGGGGAGGAGCCCTTCGAGGTCGCCACCAGCGCGCCGGCGGCGAGGGTCCACGTGGGGAACAGGCCGAGCACGGGGACGCACTCGACTGCGAGGACCGGGAGCAGCGACCAGCGGAAGCCAAGGACGGCGAAGAGCAGGGCGGCGGTGAGCGCGTCGATCAACCACTGGGCTGGGGGCGCGAGTTCGGCGACGGCGCCGACGGTATCCGATGCGAGGGCGATCCCGAGCGCGAGGAACTTGCGCGTGGGGGACAGGCCGGGCGCGGCCGGCGGCTGGGACGGGAGCTCGCCCATGCCGCGCCTCAAGGCAGGAACGCCTTGCGGTTCTCCAGCTTGCGCGGGAGGTACTCCTCGATCACGAAGTTGAGGCCCCACTTGGCCAGCGCCTGCTGCTCGGCGCGCACGCCCATCTTGAGCAGCTGCTCGATGGCCTTGATCCACGGCTTGTGAGCCATGAAGAAGGGGTCGTTCTTGAGCGCATCCTTGGCGCGCTTGATGTCGACCTCCTGCAGCTTGTGGGTCGCGTCCTGCAGCTTGAAGTCGATGATGTCCTGCGGCGTGACGCCGAGGAACTGGGCCTGCGGCACGCAGAAGAAGCGGTTGATGTGCGCCGCGTTGCCCGAACCGACCTTGAGCGTGCGGTAGATGTTGGCGATGCCGTAGGGATCGCAGTCGACGAAGGCGTAGACCGGGATCTTCTTGTCGTCGGCCAGCCGCCGCACGAAGCGGCGCGTGGCGCGCGTCGGCACGCCCGAGGTCTCGACCAAAATGCAGTTCTCGGTCTTCCAGAACTTGTGGTTGTTCAGGCGCTGGAACATGCCGCCCGTCTCGATGGCGAGGATGAACTTCGCCTTGGTCTCGAACTTGAGGTGCTCGACCGAGTGGGGGATCGAGTACGAGCCCGAGCCGAAGTTGGTGCAGTCGATCTCGATCGGCCGGCCGGTCTCGCTGTCGACGTCGATCACCGTCAGCGTGCCCGCCACCGAGCCGCCGTGCTCCTCGGGGTAGTAGCGCAGCTGCTCGCGCGCGAGCCCGTCGAGCGAGGCGAGCGCCTCGATGTCGTCGAGCACCGTGTCGGACTCGGGCTGGTCGTTGAACTTGGCCTCGCCCCAGTTCTTCGAGACGTAGTAGGCCTCACGCTTGGTGGCGAAGTCGTTGTTCTCGACCATCTCCTTGCTGATCGCCATCAGCCGCAGGGTCTGCGCGAAGGTCTTGACGGTGTTGACCGTCAACGCGCGCGCCTTGCGGTTCTTGCCGAGCTCGAAGTAGCCGATCTTGGCGTCGTACTTCACGTTGCCGAGGCTGCGCTCGGGGAAGCGCAGCTCGGGCAGCACGCGCCGGTCGATCGAGTTCCGCACGCGCTCGGCGGTCTCGAGGATCAGCTTGAGGGTCTTCTTGTCGAGCGCGTCGAGCTCGCGCGGCGCGCGCGCGGTCGGCTTCTTGGGCTTCTTCTCGTCGGGCATGCCTCGCTTCTACCAAGCGCGGAGGCCCGTTTCCACGCGGGAGGACGGCGCCCGGCGAGGCCGCGCGGGCGCCGCGGCCCGCGGCCTACTTCCGGCGCGCGTACTCGAACTCGAGCACCTTGGTATTCGACTCGCCGATCATCATGTCGTGCACCTCGAGGGTGAACCGGTCCTGACCGAAGCCGCGGTAGACGTAGCGCACCTGCTTGTCCTGCTCGGGCGTCATCGGCTCGTCGATCGTGCCCCACAGGATCAGGTTGTCGCCCGAGGCGTCGAAGTGGCCGAAGGCGCCTGTCAGGCAGGTCTGGAGACTGTCGACCTTGCTCCAGACGTAGCGCTGCTTGAAGTTGTCGTAGCCGAGGATCGCCAGGCCCTTCGTCGGCTGACCCATCATCGGCATCGACCAGTTCTCCTGCAGCCACTTGCCCTCGGCGAACCAGACAAACTCGGACGAGCCCTTGGTCTCCATCGGCGGCTGGCCGGGCGCCATCCACATGCGCAGCGTCAGTTCGTAGGAGCCGACGAGCTCGCGCAGGCGCTCGTGGGCCGGGCCGGGCTTCGTCGTCGCCGTCCAGCGCGCCATGCGGGCCTGGGGGTCCTCCGGCATCGGGTGCGTGAAGCGCTCGCCGTTCTGGGTGAGCGCGGCTCCGGCGGCGACGGCGGCAAGGGCGAGCGCGGCGAGCAGGGGGAGAGTCTTCATGGGGTCCCTTCGTGGGGCAGGGAGTCGGCGGCGAGCACGAGGGCCGACGCCTGGAGGTGGAAGCAGCTCCACGGGGCGCCCTTGCGGGCGTCGGCGAGCGTGGCGTGGGCGTGTTCCCGGTCGAGGCCGCGCGGTGTCGCCATCGGGAGCGCGACGACGGCGCCGGCCAGCGTCAGCGCGAGGGCGACGCGGCGCGCGAACGGCGAGGGCGCCGGTCGTTCGAGCGCGTCGAGGCGACGCAGGAGCAGCGCCCGGCTGGAAAGGAAGGCGCGGGTCGGCGCGCGCTCCAGAGCACTCGCCGGAAGCGGCAGTTTCGGGCGCCACAGGCCGGTGACGGCGGGGCAGGAGAGCGCGACGGCGTGCACGCTGGGCAAGCGGCGCAGTCCGGCGAGCTTCGCAGCGTTCGCGAGCGCGTCGGACCAGTCCGGCGCGAGCTGGGCAGGCGTTCCCAGGCTCGAATGCAGGCGGAAGCGTCGCACGACTCGGAGCGTGAGCAGGGCTGCGGTTCCAGTGAGCCAGACCACGAAGAGCCACTCCGGCGCGTCGCCCAGCGTGCGGGCCGCGGCGCGCGAGCTTGCACCGAGACCTGCGGTCACGCTCGCCGGGGACGCGAGCTCGTGCGGCAGCACGAGTCTCAGGAGCGCGACGACCCACACGAGCGTCAGCACGCGCGCCGCTGCGCGCCGGCGCAGGGTGAGATCGACGAGCCACGCGCAGGCGAGCAGGGTACCGCCGAGCAGGGCTCCCGTGGCAAGGTCCGCGAGGGTCGTCACTCGCCGTCCTCCCGCTTTAGCTCCTTCAGCCTGGCTTCCAGCAGCTTGCGTTCGACGGCCGAGAGTCGCTTGTCGCCGACCAGATGCGCGATCAGCGGCCCCGAGGCGCCCTGGAAGACCCGCTCGACCAGCGTCACGAGCGCATCCCGCTGCGCCTTGCGCCGTTCGATCGCCGGTTGGTAGAGCGCGACGTTGCAGCGCCGGGTCTCGCGCACGAGCCCCTTCTGCTCCATGCGCGTCAGCATGGTCTTGAGCGTCGTGTAGGCCCAACCCTCGGCGCTCAGGTCGTCGAGCAGCTCGCGCGCGGAGGCCTTGCGGCGCTCCCACAGCGCGTGGAGCACCTTCCACTCGGCATCACTGGGCTGCGACGTCTCGCGGCTCACGGGCGGGATCCCACTACAGATGTAGTAGCTGTCCGTGGGGCTCCTGAAATCCGCCGTAAGGCCCGCTCCGCACCGCGGAGGTCAGGTGCAGGACCCCTGACAGGAAAGACCCATGCACCCCTCCGCCACCTGCTCGCCTCCGCCTCCGCCCTCACCCTCTCCGCGCTCTCCTTCGCCCAAGGACGCATCGTCATCGCCCACGACGAATGGACCCTGTCGAACAACGACTTTCAGCCGGGCCCCGACGCGGCGCAATTCGCCCGCAACGTGGCGGGCTGGTTCACCGGCGGCCAGCCGGGACATTTCCGCGTCTGGTCGGGTGACTTCGGTCTCACCGAAAGCGCGTTGAGCCAGACGATGACGGCTGCCGGTCACACGTGGACCATCTCGACGCTCGGCACCTTCCAGCTTTCGACGCTCCAGCAGTACGACGCCGTGTTCATCGGCAACTACTTCGATGGAATCAACGCGGCGGTGCTGACCCAGTACGTGCGGGCTGGCGGCTGCGTCTACGTCTGCGCCGGAAACTTCGTGCCCTTGCCGCGAAAACCTTCAATCCCTTCCTCGCGAACTTCGGGCTCGCGTACGGGAGCGTCTTCAACAACATCGCCGGCCTGCGACCGATCAGCTCGACGCACCCGATCTTCGCCGGCGTCGGCGCGCTCTTCGAGAACAGCGGCAACTCGATCCTGCCCGGCAGCGTGCCCAACGCCAACGCGCAGATCCTCGTGTCGACGGGGGCGGGCGGGCTCTACGCGGTGTACGACGGTCGGCCGCCGGCGCCCTCGAGCTACTGCACCGCCAAGGTGAACAGGTAGGGCTGCACGCCGGCGATCTCGTCGAGCGCGAGCCCGTTCGACATCCGCGCGACGAGCGTGCTCAACCCGAAGCAGGGGCTGCTGTTCTACGGGCACGCGGCGACCGCAGCGCCGTTCCAGGGGGGCACGCTGTGCGTGCAGCCGCCGTCCCGTTGCACTCCGCTCCAGGGCTCGGGTGGCACGGCCGCTCCCGCCAACGACGGCTCGGGTTGGTACTCGTTCGACTTCAACGCCTGGGTCCAGTTTGGTGCGAACCCGCTCGCCGTCGCGGGGCAGGCGTTCTTCGCCCAGTACTGGTCGCGCGACCCTGCCACCGCCAGCACCACTGGACTCACCGACGCGCTCGCATTCGCGATCGGAATCTAGGCGCTTGTGCCGGACGGTGCGAGCCGTTCCCATCACGGGGGCTGGCAGGCCCCGATGATCCGCGATCTCGTCAGGCTTGAACGTCGCCTGCGCGCCTTCGTGCAGACGCTGCCCGGTGCCTAGGACGACCATCCCTGGGGCGAGACCGTCGCCAAGGTTGGCACGAAGGTGTTCGTGTTCAACCTCGCGCGCGGCGGAGGCAAGGAAACGCACGGGCCGCCGTGCATCGCCATCAAGCTCGACGACTCGCACGCGGCAGTCGCGAAGCGCCCGCTCGCGTCGCTGACCGGTTACGGCCTGGGCAAGAGCGGTTGGCTCACGCTGCGCTTCGACCTCGACGAGTCCCCGACCGTCGCCGAACTCGAGACCTGGATCGAGGAGAGCTACCGCCTGATCGCGCCGAAGAAGCTGCTGGCGTAACTCGACTCGCGCGCACCGACGCCTCCCGCGGCCAAGCTCGACAAGCCGCGCCCAGCGAAGCGACCCAAAACGACCGCGGCGAAGCTCCCCAAGCCGTCCGCCAGGCGGACGCCGCGCAAGAAGTAGTGCGGACCTGCGGTGCGTCAGCGGCTGCGCGAGGAGTACCACTCGCGCGCGAGGTTCACGTGCTTCATCCAGAACTCGAGCTCGACGAGCTTGTCCTTGCTCTTGAGCGCACCGATCTCTCGCGCGAGCTCGTAGAAACCCTTGCCGGGCGTCCGCTCCTCGCGGCTCACGACGAGTGCGCTCACGAAGAAGCCGCCCTCGCGATAGCTGTCGACGACGAGCCGTCCGAGGAAGTCGCCGACGATGGCGCGGTCGAGCTCGTCCCAGGCGCCGATGCGATGCGGCGTTCCGCCTTTGACGAGCCGGAACTCGAGGCCGTCGACCAGCTCGGTGTACGTGAGGAACTTCTCCGGCGCGTCGCCGATCGCGTCGATGCGGCGGCGAAGCTCCCGCAACGTCGTCTGGTCGCCGTCGGCGTATCGCCAGCGGACGCGTTCGAGCTCGCGCAGCAGCCTCGGATCGAGTTGGGCCACGGGCTCAGATCTTGCGCGACTTCTGCAGGCAGTCGTCGAGCGTGCCCACGGTGCCGTCGCGCTCCTTGTCGGAGAGGTCGAGGATCTCCTGCAGGGCGAGGCCGATGTGGGGGATGTACTTCTCGATGTAAGAGCGCTTGTCGAACTCCGAGCGCAGGCGTTGGCCCTTCTTGATGTAAGTGCCCATCTTGCGGCCGCATTCCTGCAGGCCGAGCTTGATCTCCTTCAAGATCTCCTCGTAGGCGGCGAGCGCCTCCTTGGATTCCGATGTGAAGGGCACCCAGACGCTCGCGATGTGCACGAGCACGGCGGCCGGGCCGATCGGCAGAGCGCCCTTGGGCTGCTGCAGGCCGTAGGAGCGCCAGTTGGTCTGGATCACGGCCTTGGTGACGGCGCAGGCCGACTGCTGGTGCAGGAGCGGCACGCGATTGGCGAAGCGCAGCACGCGGATCGGCTCGTCCGAGGCGCCGACGAGCTCCTCGCTCACCGTGATGGACTTGCGCTTCTGGATGCGGCCCTCTTCGGTGAGCTCGAGGCCGACGCCACCGGGCTTGCCGTAGGCGATGCCGACCTCGATCACGAACGGGTTGCCGCGGTAGACCGACGGCGGTCGCGAGACGGCCGCGTAGAAGTCGGCCTCGATCTCCTTCTTGAGGCCCTGCAGCACGAGCTCCTCGCCGATCGGCGAGATGCAGTTCGTCGGCGGCGCGGAGATCTTGGTCTTCTGGATCGCGGCGTGCAGCGCGGCGGCTTCCTCGCGCGCGATGCGCGACGGGTAGGCCTTCTCGGAGACCTTGGCGGTGTCGCAGATCTCCTCCGCGACTTTCGGGCCGACGCGGACGAACTCCTCCTGCAGGAAGCCTGAGAGCGTGCGGGCGCTCGTCTCCTTGAGCATCAGGATCAGCACGCCGAGCTCGACGCCGTGCGGGTGCGGCTTGATCTCGACCGCCTCGGGCGGGAGCACCTTCGTGCCGCGTTCGTACACGACGCGCTCGCCGCCCGGATCGACGTACGTGAGCTGCACGTGCGGGTTCGCGATCGCGGTCTGCTTGAGGTACATGTCGACCGAGCGCAGGCCCTTCTGGTAGCGGGCCTCCATCTCGATCTCGACGCGCGTGCCGTGCTCGCGCGTCCATTCGGCGAGCGTCTTCTCGTCGTGCAGGTCGGCCTTGTTGCGGGCCGTGTCGATCGACAGCTGCACCTCGTAGGCCGGGGCGCGCTTGCCCGTGCGCGAGACGATGCGCGAGGACTTACCGGTCGTCAGCTGGCCGTACATCACGGCCGCCGAGATGCCGATGCCCTGCTGGCCGCGGGTCTGGCTGAGCTTGTGGAACTTCGAGCCGTAGAGCAGCTTGCCGAATACCTTCGGGATCTGTTCCTTGACGATGCCCGGGCCGTTGTCCTCGACGGCGACGCGGAAGCGCTCCTCGCCGGTCGGCGTGATCTCGACCACGACCTCGGGCAGGATGCCGGCCTCCTCGCAGGCGTCGAGCGAGTTGTCGACGGCCTCCTTGACGGCCGTCAGCAGCGCCTTGAGCGGGGAGTCGAAGCCCAGCAGGTGGCGGTTCTTGGTGAAGAACTCGCTGACTGAGATCTCGCGCTGGCGCTCGGCGAGCTCCTGCGCGGTCTTGCGACGTCCGGCCTCGGGCGCCTCGGCCTTTTCAGGCTTCTCGGCCTTCGCTGCGACCGGCTTCTCGGCCGCGGTCTCGACCTTGGTTTCCATCTCGTCGAACAATCCTGCTGCACCCTTGTCGTTCACGAATGCGCCCCCCGCACGAAACTCCAGTGGACCGGGTCTATCTACCGAAACCGCCGGGCGATTCAACGGCGCGCCGCGCCTCGCCCCTTTCTTCCGAGTGCTCCGCGGGCGAGAATCCGCGGCCCGCAACGAGGACTATCGAGCATGGCTGCCAAGGAAACAATCACGGTGTACGACCAGCAGGGCCAGCCGCGGGAGATCCCGCGCGCGGAGTTCACCGAAAAGGTGCTCCCCAAGCTGCTCGAGGCCGCCTGGAATCAGCCCGAGCAGCTCTACCAGCAGGTGGTGTTCGGGCTCGAGAACGGCCTGCACAACGCTGTGCTCGCGGCGGCGGCGCGGCTCGACGAGCTCGATCAGGGCCGCGAGCGCGGCCGGGTGCTGCTCTCGGCGGCCCAGTTCCAGTGCGGGCAGCACGATCTCGCCGAGACGACCCTGCGCACGTCGATCGAACGCAACGGCGAGAGCGCGGTGTGTGCGGTCAACTTGGCTCGCATGCGGCAGGCGCGCGGCGACGAGGACGGCGCCCAGACGCTGCTCTCCCGCGCGCTCGAGCTCGACGCCAACCAAGAGATGGCGCTCAGCTGGTCGTGCCAGCTGATGCAGCAGGCCGGCGGCGAGGCCGCGGTGCTCGAGTTCCTCGGCGACCTGTCGGCGGCACCTGGCAACTGGCGTGCGGCGGGCTGGCTGGCCCAGCAGCGCTTGCGCGGTCAGCAGACGGGGGCGGCGGTCGAGTCCCTGCGCCGCTCGATCACCGGCATCGCCCAAGACCCCAACGCCCTGATGGCGATCAGCGCGGAGCTCGGCAAGGCCGGGGCTCTCGCGGAGATGGTCGAACTCGTAGGCGCGGTCTACGACGAGCGTCGCCAGCGGCCCGAGACGGGCTTCAACCTGCTGCGGGCCCTGATCGAGCTCAAGCGCACGGAGGAGGCCAAGGCCCTGTTCGGGCGCCTCGCGGCCCTGAACCTGCCGCCGCTCGCCCAGGCGCTCGGCGCCTTCGCCCAGCAGCTCGGACTGCCGGTCCCCACGGTCGCGCCGCAGCCCGCGCAGGCCGCTCCCGGGCAGCAACAGCAGGTCGAGATCCGGCTCTTCATGGTGCAAGGCCCGCTGTGGATGCAGGGCCTCGGCGCGCCATGGCTGGGTCCCCAGAAGGACCCCAAGGGCCCGCTGGTGACCTTCGTGGGGTTCGCCGACGAGGCGCTCGCCAAGGTGCAGGATCCCAAGGCTCCGACGCGCGTCGACGAGGAGCTTGCCCGCATGGCGCGCGCCCTGCCGCTGTACCTCGCGGAGTCCGTACACCTGCGCACGGCGGCGCGCTCCGACCTGGTCGTGCCGCTGCTCCCTGGGGGCGCGTTCGTCGTCATGGGCCAGATGTGGCCGACCGAGGCGCTGCTCAAGGGCCGTCCGGCCGAGACTCGTCCGGCCTTCGTGGTGCAGGGCGCGCTGGCCCGCGAGGCTGCGGGCTTCAAGGTCGAGCTCATGGTGTGCGAGGGCGCGGGAGGCAAGGAAGTGCACCGCATTCGCCGCAGCGGCGTGGCCAAGCTCGAAGAGCAGGCACTCGGACTCGAAGACGAGTTGCTCGGCTGGCTCGCGCAGCAGAACATCGCTCGCACGGCCCCCGGCGCTCTCGATTCCTTCGCGCGTCCGAGCGCGGCGGGGCAGGGCGCGCACCTGATCGGCCTCGGCAACCTACTGATGCTGTGCGTGCCGGCCATTGGCCTCGGCTCGCGCGAGAGCCTCGCCAACGAGAAGGAAATCCTCGAAGGCTGCCTCGAGGCGGCGCGACGCAACTCCGCCTGCGGCGGTTCCAAGGTGATCGCGGCCGCGGGCATCATGTTCGCGCTGCGCTTTGGCTCCAACCAGGCCGATGGGGCCAAGGCGGAGCTCGCGGGCATGATGGAGAAGGACCCCGATCCGCAGGGCGTGCTTTCGCTGCTCTCCCCGGGCCTATGGCTGCGCCTTGGAGACAAGGCGAAGAGCGATGCGGCGCGCGCCGAGCTCGCGAACGTCAGCTTGCCGGGCTACAGCGAGTGGCTCGCGACGCTCGACGCCAAGCCCGAGACGAAGTGAGCGCGCGCCCGGACGGGCCTTCCATGCTGTTCTCGCGTGCCCGCAGGGCGCCCGTGGCTACGTGAGGAGGCGTGCGTGGCGAGGTCTACGTGGCGAGGTCTACGTGACGAGGCGCGTCACGGCCTCGTGCACGAGCCAGCCGAGGGCCACGAGTTTGGGGGCGCTCGAGAGGCAGCCGTAGCGCAGATAGCGTTGCTGCAGCGAGCCGCCGCAGGAGGGGCACACGCGCGGCTTGGGCTCGGGGAGAGCCACTTCGCAGTGCGGGCAATTGCTCTCCTCGATCAGGCGGGGCATGGACCGTCCTCGAGAGCGATGGGGTGGGGCGCGAGGTCGCCGCGGCACAGCCCCAGTCGGGCCGCCTCGTCGCGGAAGCGCAGCAGCGCGGGCTCGAGCGCAGCGCCCGGGTCGTACAGGCACTCCTCGGCGAGGTAGCGGCGGCAAGGCTCGAACGGCAGTGCCCAATCGCGCGCCGCCTCGCGGGCGAGCTCGTCGAGGGCTGCGCGGCCGCAGGTTCGCGCGCGGGAGAAGGCGTCGAGCTGGGCCGGCTCGAGCCGCACGCCCGGACGCACGATCCACAGCGCGAACACGAAGGGCAGGCCCGTGTCGTGGGCCCAGGCCTCGCTCGGATTGAAGCAGGGCGGCGCGCCGGGCGTCAGGGCCTCGACCAGCGCCTTGTCGCCGATGCGCAGCCAGCCACCGGCGTCGGACTCCTCGGCCGCGCGGCGCGGATCGCGGCCGGCGGGGGCCTCGCGAAACTCGATGCCGGGCTCGCGGCGGGCGAGCACCACCTGCGCGAGGGCCTGCGAGGTGCGGCTCGCAGGATCGAGGGTCACGCTGCGCAGCGACCCGATCGGGCGGCGCAGGAACACCTGCACGCTCGCCACGTAGCCGCGACCGGCGATGGCCGGGCCCGCGAGGAAGCCGTAGCCCTCGGCGCGGAACAGCTCGATCGAGCTGACGAGCGCGACGTCGAGCGTGCCTTGGCGCAGGTGCTCCACAAGCCGCGCCGGCACCTCGCGCACGACCTCGAGCTCCGGCTCCGCCTCCAGCCCTAGGTTGAGGGGTCTAGCGACGAGGTAGGGGACGGTTCCAACGCGCAAGCGCATCCTGCGCACAGTAGGCCCTCGCTCGGGCGTGGACAATGCCCCACCGTCTCGCGGACACTCTCCGACCGTGAAGCCGCGCATCTTCGCCCAACCCGCCTTCGAGGACTACGAGCTCGTCGACTCCGGTGGTGGCGAGAAGCTCGAGCGCTTCGGTCCGCACGTGTTGCGCAGGCCCGATCCGCAGGCGCTGTGGACGCGCCGCGCGGACGCACCCGAGTGGGACGCGGCCGACCTCGCCTTCGAGCGCGATCCGGAGAGCGGTGGCAAGCGCGGACGCTGGGTCGCCGGCCCGTGCGCGGGGGCTGCGCTGCGACGCGATGACGCGCGCTGGTCGATGCGCTGGCGCGGCGCGACCTGCGTCGTGCAGCCGACCCCATTCAAGCATGTCGGCCTGTTCCCGGAGCAGGCCGCGAACTGGGAATTCGTCGTCGCCGCGCGCGAGCGGCTCGGCGTCGAGCGCCCAAAGCTCTTGAACCTCTTCGGGTACACCGGCGTGGCGAGCATCGTGGCCGCCCAGGTGGGGTATGAAGTCACGCACGTCGACGCTTCCAAGACCTCGCTCGCGTGGCTCAAGGAAAACGCAGCCGCCTCGGGGCTCAAGGACAACGCGCTGCGCATCCTGCTCGACGACGCGCTCGCTTTCGCGCGGCGCGAGGTGCGGCGCGGCTCGCGCTACCACGCGGTGCTCGTCGACCCGCCGCACTTTGGCCGCGGGCCGAAGGGCGAGACGTGGCAGTTCGAGGACCACATGGCGCCGCTCGTCGAGGCCTTGCGCGACGTACTCGATGAGCGCGCGTTGCTCGTGCTCTCGACCTACGCGATCGGCTTCTCGCCGCTCTCGTTCCACAACCTGCTCGGAGTACTCGGACCCGGTGCGATCGCCTCGGGTGAGCTGGCGCTGCCGGAGCGCGAGCGAGCGGGTCACGCGCGCCGCTTCCTGCCCTGCGGATTCTGCGCGCGCTGGTCGCGCGGCTTCGAGCCGCCGCCGGCGGCGGAGCTCGACGCGCCGTGAACCTCGAGGTCCTGCACGTCGACAACCACCTGCTCGCGCTCCACAAGGCCGCGGGCGTGCCGGTGGTGCCGGACGAGAGTGGGGACGAGAGCCTGTACGACGCTGCGCGCGAGTGGGTCCGGCGCGAGTACGCGAAGCCCGGCGAAGTGTTCCTAGGCGTGGTGCACCGGCTCGACCGGCCGGTCTCGGGCGTGGTGCTGTTCGCACGCACGAGCAAGGCGGCGTCGCGGCTCTCGGAGCAGTTTCGCTCGCACTCGGTGCGCAAGCTGTACTTCGGCGTCAGCGAGACACGGCCGCAAGGCGAGGGCGGCGTGCTCGAACAGTGGCTCGACAAGGACGGCGAGCGCAACGTCGTGAGCGTCCTCGAGCGCGAGCGCGCGGGCGCGCAGCTCGCCGTGACGCGTTGGCGCCTCGCTCGTTTCGAGCGCGGGCTTGCGCACCTCGACCTCGAGCCGCGCACGGGGCGGCCGCACCAGCTGCGCGTCGCCGCAGGGAGCCTCGGGTCGCCGCTGCTCGGCGATCTCAAGTACGGCGCCGCGCGCCCCTTGCCGGACAAGAGCGTCGGTCTGCACGCGGCCGAGCTCGAAGTCGAGCATCCCACGCTGCGAACTCCGCTCGTCTTCCGCGCTCGGCCGCCCGCGACGGAATGGTGGTCCGCGCGACGCTAGCTCAACTCGCGCCGCCGCCCTGCTTCCAGGCCGGGCGCCACGCGAGGCCGAGGTTGAGGATGCGCTGCACGAGCTCTGGGTAGGGGAGGCCGGCTGCCGCGGCGGACGCCGCGAAGTCCTCGTCGCGGGCGAGGTCAGGATTGGCGTTGGCCTCGATCACCCAGACTTGACCCTGCGCGTCGAGGCGCAGGTCGATGCGCGCGTAGCCCGAGAGACCGAGCGCGCGGTACACCGCGCGGCAGGTGCGCGTGATGTCGCGCCGCACCTTCGGCTCGAAGTTCTCGGCGAGTCCGGTGCGGATGCCGCGCTTGCGCTGGTAGGCCGCGCTCCACTTCACGCGCTCGGTCGCGATGCGCGGAGCGTCTTCGGGCCAATCCTCGAAGCTCATCTCCCACACGGGGAACTCGCTCACGCGCGCGTTGCCGATCAGCCCCACGTACAGTTCGCGACCGTCGATGTACTCCTCGGCGAGCACGTCCGTGCCGTAGGTCTCCTGCATGTAGAGCACGCGGTCGAGCAGCTTCTCCTCACCGTGGACCACCGAGGCCTGCGAGATGCCGAGCGAGGCGTCCTCGACCGCGGACTTCACGAGCAGCGGGTAGCGCACGGCGCGCGGCGCGCGAATCGGCTGGCCGAAGGGGAAGAAGTGCCCGCGCGGCGTGCGCACGCGATGCCAAGCGAGGATCTTCTTCGTCAGCAGCTTGTCGTGGGCGAGCATCAGCCCGCGCGGGTTGCAGCCGGTGTAGGCGCGCTGCGAAAGCTCGACGAAGGACAGCACCGCCGCACCGTACAGCGCGACGCCGTGAAACTCTTCGAGCAGGTTGAAGGTGAGGTGTGGCTCGAACTCGTCGAGTGCGCGGCGCAGCACCTGCAAGTCGTCGCGCAGGCCCAAGGGGCGTACCTCATGCCCGAGCTCGCCGAGCGCCGCGAGCACGTCGTGCTCCGTGCGCCACGGGACGATCGCAGGACCGGCACGCGCCGAGCGATCTTCCGGCGGCACGAGGTCCTCGTGCATCACGACCAGCACGCGCAGCTTGCGCGCCGCGGCCACGGCCACGCTCTTGCCCTTCGAACCCGCCGTGCGCGAGGTGGGAGCCATCCCTCGTCCTAGGGCCGTGCCTGGACGAAGACGTCCAACGTCGATTCCTCCAGCGCTCCCGCCACAAGGGAGCGCGCCTCGATCGCGGTCAGGCCTTCGCTGGCCGGTCGGAGTGTCAGAGCCCGGCCCCCAGCCGAGGGCGCGAGTCGGCTCGCTTCAGCCTTGGCCGCCTCGAGCCCGTCGCGGCGAGCGACGAGCGCGACCCGCAGCACGGCCACTTGCGTCTCGAGGTGCGCGAGCGCCTCGCTGGAGACGAGTATCGTCGCACCGAGTCCCCTCGACGCGTACTCGTCGCTCGCAAGCCGGTGTTGTTCGTAGGCTGGGGGGGGCGCACGCGTGGCGATGGGTTCGCGCGCCCACTCCGCGTAACGACGCCAGCTTGCGAGCGCGTCCGCCTGCTCACGTTCGAGCAGCGGTGCGCGCCAGCCCGCGGGTTCGGGCTGCAAGTCGAAGTGCTCGGCGCCGCACGGCTTGCCCGCGAGCAGACGGTCATACGCGCGGTCGCACAGGGCGCGCTGCAGCTCGCAGGCAGCGAGGTGGCGCGCCTGCGCATCGAGTCCGTCGAGATGGCGCGCGAGGGACGCCGCATCGACCGCCTCTGGAGAGAGCGCGATGCACGCCGCCACTCCGCGCAGCGCCATGCCCTCGCAGTCGAGCCAGTGGACGTAGGCCTCGTGCCAGCTGAGGCCCGCGAGTGAGTCGCACAGGCTCAACGACGCTTGGAGTGCCGCGCGCGCGGCGGCTGCGTCGCCTTCGAGCGCCCGGAGCGTCGCAAGCGCGCCGAGGTGCTGGATCACGGCCGGCAGAGAATAGAGAAGGGGCTTCGGCTCAGGTTGATCGTCGCATTCCATGCGAGCGAGCCAGCCTGAACCCTCCGCTCGGACGAGCTCGCGCGCAGTGAGAGCGTGCGCTTGCAGCGCCTCGGAACCGATCCGTTTCCGCAGGAGCGCGCGCAGGCAGTCGAGGTTCTGTCTCGCGAGGACCGGATTCGCGACGTGTTGCCCGAGCCAGCCCTCGATGCCGGCCGGGTGGCTGAGGAGCGCGACGGGGTCGGCGCCGCACTCGGTCGGGACGTCTGCGGCCACCCCGGGCGTCGAGTACCTCGGGTACGACGCGGTCCGCGTCGTCCCCGGCCCCGTGGGGAGCGCCCGACCGGCGCTTTTGAGTCGCGTGCCCGGCCACTGGCCCGGATAGAAGGGTTCGGGCGGCGTGCGCTCGAGTTGCTGGACCCACACCGCGAGCGCGTCGGGTTCGGGCGCCGAGACTCCCGGGCTAGGGGACCACGTCGGATAGGGGGAGCGCGCCCGTTCGGTCTTCACGGCCGAGTGCGCAAAGCGCACCACGAGTCCCAACGTGATGAGCGCAAGGATCGCGCAGCTGCCGAACGCGGCGCCGAGCCACAGCCACGGTCGTCGGCGTCCAAACCACGGCTCGCTATCGGTGAACTCCACGGAGGGGATTGTGCAGGGTTACCTTGTCCCCGCACAACCCCGCCGTGCCGCAAGGAGCGCGCGCGCCGGTCGCGGGGATCCCGCTCCTCGGCATGGCCATCACTCCGCGGCCGTCGGCAACGGGAGGCTGTCGAGCAGGCCGCCGGCCTCCGCGGACCGCAGGCAAGCGAGCAGCTCGTCTCCGTGCGCGCTGACGCGTGCGGCTCCGATGCCGGTGACCTCGGGCAGGGTCGCGTGGGTCATGGGGCGCATACGCGCGAGCGCGTCGAGCGTTCGGTTGGGCAAGAGTCGATAGGCGGGAATCCCGAGCTCCTTCGCTCGGCGCGAGCGCCAGCGGCGCAGCTCGGCAGCCGCGCGCAGGCCCGTGGCATCGATGGCAGGCGCCGCTTCGGTCTCCGACTCAGGCTCGGCCTCGGGGCTCCGGGCGCGGGCCGCCCGCGCAGGCCGCGTCGCCGGCTCGGTCGCGAACGCCGACACACGCGTCTCGCCGTCGAGCACGACGAAACAGCCGAGGTACGGCATTCCTCCGTGCTCGAAGAAGTACTCGCGGGCGTCGAGCACGTTCTGTTCGCGCAGGGCTTCGACGAGCGGTGCCTCGTCGAAGCCGCCGCATTCGGGTCGGAACGGCAGTTGAATCCAGCGCAGGTGCATCACGTGGGTCTCCTTGCACTCTCGTCGCGCGGCGCGCGCGCTGGTAGCGGCCTCGCACGGGATTTCCGCACGCCTCACTTGCCTGCGGGGGAACGCCTGCGGTTCCCTCCTCGGCGTGACCGTGCCTCTCTCGCTCACAAGGTCTCGCTCGCCCTCTGCGTCGTCGGGGCGCTCGCGCTCGCCTCGCTGGCGTTCGAGGCGCGGCTGCCCGATGGGAGCGCGCCGCAGCCCACGACTCCGCGCCGCAATGCAGCCTGCTCGCCGCGGCTTTCGTGGTCGGCTCGATCGTTGTCGGGGCGATCTTGCGCCTGCGCTGCGCCCGGCTGTTGGCGCTACCTCTCCACGGGCTCGTGGACGCGATCTCCGCAGCTGGCCTCGCCGGAGTGCTCCTCGCCGCACCGCTCAATCCCGGTGGAGTCGGCGAGCAAGCGGGCAAGCTCGGGGCGCATGCGATCTAGCTCGCGGTCTGGTGATCGCCGCGGATGCGCCGCGCGCCATGAGTGGCGGGCCTAGTTCGCGACAGGCGCAGGCTGGCCGACCGGCGCGAGCTCGGGATCGGCGCTCCACACCACGTTGTAGAGCGTGTCGCGCTCGACCGGGATGCGACCGGCGTCGCGGATCCACTGCACGAGCTCCGCACGCTTGACGGCCTCGGGCGTGGTCGCGCCGGCGTCGTGGTAGATGTGCTCCTCGACCACGGTCCCGTCGACGTCGTCCGCGCCGTAGGAGAGCGCGAGCTGCGCGATCGGGATGTCCATCAGGATCCAGTAGGCCTTGATGTGCGGGATGTTGTCGAGCAGGAGGCGCCCGAGCGCGATCTCGCGCAGCTCGTCGACCGCCGTCGGCCCCGGCACGTCCGCCATCTCGCTGTTCTCCGGGTGGAAGGACAGCGGGATGTAGGTCTGGAAGCCGCCGGTCTCGTCCTGCAGGCGGCGCAGGCGATCGAGGTGGTCGACGCGCTCCTCGGGCGTCTCGACATGGCCGTGCAGCATGGTGCAGTTCGAGCGCAGCCCGGACTGGTGCACTTTGCGCGCCACGGCGAGCCACTCGTCGCCGGAGATCTTGAGGTGGTAGGTCTCCTTGCGGATGCGCTCGCTGAAGATCTCGGCGCCGCCGCCGGGCACGGAGCCGAGGCCCGCTTCCTTCAGTTCCTCCAGCACGATCTCGAGCGGCTTCTTCGCAGACTTCGCGATCTGGTCGAGCTCGACCATGGTGAAAGCCTTGATGTGGATCGCGGGTCGTGCGGCCTTCACGGCGCGCAGGAGCTCGAGATAGTACGAGTAGGGAATCTTCGGCCAGACGCCCGCCACCATGTGCACCTCGGTCACCGGCTGGTGGAGCTGCGCGCGAATCTTGGACGCGGCCTGCTCCGGCGTGAGCTGGTAGGCGCCTTCCTGGCCCGGCAAGCGCTGGAACGCGCAGAAGCGGCACAGCTTGTTGCACAGGTTGGTGTAGTTGACGTGCTGGTTGACGTTGAAGTACGCGAGGTCGCCGTGCAGCCGCTCGCGCACGTGGTTGGCGAGCGCGCCGACCGCGTGCAGGTGTGGGCTGCGGTACAGGGTCACCCCGTCGTCGTGCGAGAGGCGCTCTCGTGCGAGCACCTTCTCGGCGATCGCCCCGAGGCCATGCGCGCGTGCGAGAGCGAGCAGGCGCTCGTCGCGCGTCGAGAGGGTCGCGGTGCTCACGCGCGCGCTCCCTTCCAGCCGTGCGGGCGGCACTCCGCGCCCGAGGCCGGGCCGCGCTGCAGCTCCGGATGGCGCGGGTCGACGATGCCGTACCAAGAGTTGCGCTGCAGCGGGGTGAAGCCCGCGCGGCGGATCACGTTCTCGAGTTTCTGGATCGGCGCGAGGTTGAAGCAGCCGGCCGCACTGACCACGTTTTCCTCGAGCATGGTGCCGCCGAAGTCGTTGCAGCCGTACGAGAGCGTCACCTGGGCCATCTTGAGACCCGCGGTGACGTAGCTCGTCTGGATGTTCTCGAAATTATCAAGGTAGATGCGCGCGAGCGCCTGCATGCGCAGGTACACGCTGGGCGTCTTGCGCTCCGGATAGATGTGCTCCTCGGGCACTCCATCGGGCTGCATGAGCCAGCAGGCGAAGGCCGTGAAGCCGCCGGTCTCGTCCTGCAGGTCGCGCAGGCGTGTCATGTGCTCGATGCACTCCGAGGCGGTCTCGACGTGGCCGAACATCATCGTCGCCGATGAGCGCAGTCCGGCCTCGTGCACGCGGCGGTGTACCTCGAGCCAGCGCTCGGTGGTGGTCTTCTTGGGCGCAATGATCTTGCGCACGCGCTCCACGAGAATCTCCGCGCCAGCACCGGGCACGCTGCCGAGACCCGCCGCCATCAGGTCGCGCAGCACTTCTTCGACGGGCCGCTTGTCGATCTTCGAGAGGTGGTCGAGCTCGGGCGCCGAGAGTGCGTGCAGGTTGATCTGGGGGAAACGCGCGCGCAGGTCGGAGAAGAGATCGCACCACCAGTCGCTCTTCAGGTACGGGTGGTGTCCGCCCTGCATGAGCACTTGGCGCCCGCCCTGCTCGGCGAGCTCCTGCATCTTGGCCACGATCTCCTCGCGCGGCAGCACGTAGGCGCCCTCAGCCTTGGGGCGGCGATAGAAGGCGCAAAAGCCACAGTCTGTGATGCAGACGTTCGTCGGGTTGAGGTTGCGGTCGACGATGTACGTGACGTGCGGCTCGGGGTGCTTCGCGCGGCGCACGTGGTCGGCGAGCAGACCCAAGGTCAGCATGTCCGCGTGCTCGTGCAGGTAGAGCCCTTCCCCAGGCGCGATCCTCTGGCCCGAGCGGACCTTGTCGGCGATGCGGTCGAGCTCGCGGGCCACCTCGCCGCTCTTGGCGCGCGAGGCGAGGGGGGCATTCCAGAGGGGATAGTCCGGCGTCGAGGGCGCCGCAGGAGCCTGCTGCATGATGGGGGAGTATAGGCCGCATCCCGGCCATTTCCCGTGCCTGCACGGTCTCAGCAACGGGCCGAAATGGCCGCCGATGGAGTCTGCGTGCGGCGCTCCCTACACTCCCCGCCCCAATTGACCCGATCCGGAGCGCCCATGTCGACCCCCGCCCCCAGCCTGATGGACAAGATCGTCTCCCTGTGCAAGCGCAGGGGCTTCGTGTTCCCGGCCTCCGAGATCTACGGAGGCATCGGCAACACCTACGACTACGGCCCGCTCGGGGTCGAGCTGAAGCGGCGCGTCAAGGAGGCCTGGTGGACCCGCATGGTCACCCTGCGCGACGACATCGTCGGCCTCGACAGCGCCATCATCCAGAACCCCAAGACGTGGGAGACATCGGGCCACGTGTCCAACTTCACGGACCCGATGGTCGATTGCAAGAAATGCAAGGGACGCTTTCGCGCCGACAAGCTCGACGACGCGCGCTGCCCCGAGAAGCCTTCCAAGAAGCCCGGCGAGTGCGGCGGCGAGCTGACGGAGGCGCGCGAGTTCAACCTGATGTTCAAGACCAACGTGGGTCCCGTCGAGGGCTCCGGCTCGGTCGCCTACCTGCGTCCTGAGACGGCGCAGGGCATCTTCCTCAACTTCAAGAACGTGCTGGAGAGCTCGCGCGTCAAGCCGCCTTTCGGGATC
>SXKQ01000169.1 GCA_005778045.1 Planctomycetia bacterium | reverse complement strand
CTGCTCAACTACTGCGGGATCACCACGCGGCTCTTGCCGTGGACGGTCGACAAGAGCCCGCTCAAGGTCGGCCTCTACGCCCCGGGCTCGCACATCCCGGTGCTTCCGGCGAGCGAGCTGCTCGAGCGCCAGCCGGACTACTGCCTGATCCTCGCTTGGAACTTCGCGGACGAGATCCGTGCGCAGCAGTCGGAGTACGCGCGGCGCGGCGGGCGATTCATCCTGCCGATCCCGCGCGCGCGCATCGTCTGAGCGCGCGCTTCCGCTGCTAGAGTTTCGGCCATGGCGGCCGGGAAGACGCTTTTGGCTTGCGCGCTGCTCGTGGCTGCGACGCTGTGGGCCTTCGCGCCCGCCCTCGATGCGGGGCTGGTCAACTGGGACGACGCTCCGCTCCTGCTCGGCAATCCGCACTTCCGCGCGCTCGGGCCCGCGAACGTGTCGTGGTGCTTCACCACGAACCACGCCGGGCCGTACCAGCCGCTCACATGGCTGTCCTACGCGCTCGATCACGCGCTCTGGCCGCTCGGAGAGACCCTCGAGACACCGCAGGCGCGCGGGTTTCACCTGACCAATGTGACGCTGCACGCTCTGAATGCCTGTCTCGTGTTCGCGCTTGCGCGACGACTGCTCGGGGGCCACGCGATCGCGTTCGTCGGGGCCTTGGTATTCGCGCTGCATCCGCTGCGCGTCGAGTCGGTGGCATGGGTGACCGAGCGCCGCGACGTGCTGTACACGGGCCTGTTGCTCGCGAGCGCGCTGGCGTGGCTGCGCTGGCGGGAAACGCGCGGTGACGCCCCAGCCGCGCGGGCGCCGGCCATCGTTGCCGCGCTCGCGGCCTGCGCCGCTCCCATCGTGTTGCTCGCGAGCACCAGCGGACCGGGCGGGGAGTGGCTGTGCTTCGAGTTCGAGCCTTGGGGCGTCGCAGCGGCGCTGCTCGCTCTGGCGAGCTCGGTCGTGGCGAGCTCGCGGGCCTTCCCCGACAGCCGCGGACGCTGGCTGGCGCTCTCCGTGTCTCTCTTCACCCTGTCGCTGCTCGCGAAGGCGTCGGGAATGACGCTCGCTCTCGTGCTGGTGGGCCTCGACCTGCTGCGGGGGCGCCGCAGCTGGGTCGACAAGCTGCCGTACCTCGCCGCGGGCGTGATCGCTGGCGCGCTCGCGTATCTGGGGCAAGCCGCGCAGCCGCAGGCAGTCGCGAGCTGGGGCGATCACACGCTCGGCGAGCGCCTGCTGCAGGCTTGCTACGGGCTCGTGTTCTACGTGCGCACGTCGCTGTGGCCGTCACGGCTCGTGCCGATCCATGCGGTGCCTGCCGAGCTCTCGCTGTCCGACCCGCGCTTCGGGAGCGCGCTCGCGCTCGTCGTGATCGCGACTGCGGTGTTGGTGGCCTTGCGCACGCGCTTTCCGCGCATGGTGCTCGCCGTCGCGCTTTACGTCGTGCTGGTCGGGCCCATGTTGGGTCTCGCCCAGTGTGGGCCCCAGCTCGTGGCCGATCGTTACAGCTACGTGCCGACGATTCCGCTCGCGCTGCTCGGCGCGGCGGTGCTGTTCCGGATGTTCGAGCCGCGCAACGCGCTCTTCTGCGGGAGCCTGCTGGGGCTCGGGCTGGGACTGCTCGCGCGCGAGCAATGTCGTGTCTGGGGAGACTCGGAGACGCTGTGGAACTGGACCGTATCGGTCTCGCCGCGCAACGCACTCGCGCAGACGGCGCTGGCGGAGACCCTCAAGGAGCGGGCCTTCGCGACGAGCGAGCCGGGTGATCGACGCGAGTCGTTCGAGCGCGCGCTGCGTGCCTACGAGGTCGCGCTCGAGTTCGAGACCGTGCCGCGCACGGCCTGCAACGCGGCCGTCGTCCAGCTCGAACTCGCGCAGGTCGATGCCGCGGGCGCGCTCGGGCGCCGCGCGCGAGCGTTGGAACTGGCTCGGCTCGCCCTCGTGGCGAGCGAGCGCGCTAACCAGTCGTCCACGCAGGGTCGGCTGGTCGCCGGACTCGCGCTCTACCACCTCGGGCGCGCGGGCGAGGCGGTGAACGAACTGCAACTGCATCTGGACCTCGAGCCAGCGAGCGCGATCGGCTGGAGCCACTTGGGCCTCGCGCTCGCCGACTTGGGGCGAGTTCGCGACGCCGGTACCGCGTTCGCGCGCGCCGTGGAGCTGCGACCGACCGACGTCGCCGTGCGCTGGCAGTGGGCGCGCGCGCTGGAGCGTGCCGGAGACGCGCGTGCCGCACGCGAGCAGTGCGCGGAGGTCCTGAGGCTTGCGCCGGGCCACGCGGGGGCCTCGCAGGCCCTGGAGAGGCTCGGGGGAGGCTGAGCTTGTGGCAGGTGCGCCGCGCGCTTGCGACAATCCCGGACCCGCCGGGGTCCCATCGCACATGATTCAACGCATCGCCGCCTTCGCCGCTCTGGCCGCGTCCGCCCTCGCCCAGGTCCAGCCCGACGCCGTGCTGCTGCGCACGCCGGACGTGAGTCGCGACCAGATCGTCTTTCGCCACGCGAACGACCTGTGGCTCGTCGAAAAGCAGGGCGGCACGGCGAGGCCGCTTTCCTCTCCGGCCGGCCCCGAGGCGAATCCCAAGTTCAGCCCCGATGGCACGCGGATCGCTTTCACCGCGGGCTACGACGGCGGCCACGACATCTACGTGCTCGACCTCGTCGGCGGCGTGCCACGGCGCGCGACGCACCACCCCGGCATGGAGACGCTGTGCGACTGGCAGCCCGACGGCAAGGCGCTCGTGTTCGCGAGCAGCGCACAGTCCGGCCAAGGTCGTGCGCCGCACCTCTTCCGCGTCTCGCCCGAAGGTGGCGAGCCCGAGCGCCTGCCGGTGCCCTACGGCACGTTTGGCGCAGTCGACGAGACGGGCTCGTGGCTCGCGTACACGCCAGATGCGGGGGAGATGCGCAACTGGAAGCGCTATCAGGGCGGCCTCGCGCAGGATATCTGGCTCTTCAATCTCGTGACCTTCGAGTCGCGGCGCATCACGGATCACCCGGGTGCCGACGTGCTGCCCATGTGGCACGGCGCGAACGTGTTCTACGTCAGCGATCAGGGCCCGAAGGCGCGCGCCAACCTGTGGGTCTACGACGTTCAGAAGAGGAGCGCGGAGACGGTGACCGAGTTCGCCGACAGCGACGTGCGCGCGGCCTCGATCGGCCCCGAGGACATCGTATTCGAGAGCGGTGGCGAGCTGTGGCGCTGCGAGCTCGCGACGCGCCTTACGGCGCCGGTGCAGGTGGTGATACCCGGCGACCGTCCGAAGCTCGTGCCACAGACACTCGACGTCGTGAAGAACGTCCTCACGGCCAGCATCGGGCCGAGCGGCGCGCGCGTGGTGATCGAGGCGCGCGGCGAGCTCTTTGACGTGCCCGTGGGCGAGGGCGTCACGCGCAACCTGACCGGCAGCGATGGCGTGGCCGAGCGCTACCCCGCGTGGAGTCCCGACGGCAAGTCGGTGGCCTATTTCTCGGACCGCTCCGGGGAGTACGAGCTGTGCGTGCGCCGCGTCGACGGCTCGGAGCCGGAGCGGCAGCTCACGAAGCTCGGCAGCGGCTGGCGCCTCGGCCTGTGGTGGTCGCCGGACTCGCGCTCGATCGCCTACGTCACGCGCAAGGGCGAGCTGTGGCTTGTCTCCGTCACCGACGGGACTCCGCGACTCGTGGCCGCGAATCCCGATGGCGTTCCTCCGACTCCGGCGTGGTCGCCGGACTCGCGCTGGATCGCCTTCGCGATGCGCGCGGGCAAGACGCGCGCCTCGGCCGTCCACGTGCACGACCGCGAGTCGGGCGACACGCGGCAGGTGACGAGCGGGCAGTTCGACGAGAGCAACCCGACCTTTGATCGCAATGGCGACTGGCTGTACCTCACCTCGCAGCGCGAGTTCCGCGAGCTCGTGTCCGAGCTCGACGACAGCTTCATCTTCGCCGGCTCGCACAACCTGTGCGCGATCGCGCTGCGGCGCGACGTGAAGAACCCGCTGCTCGTCAGCGATCCGCGGGAGGGCGAGGCGGAGGAGCCCGCGGCCGGCGCTGCGGGCAAGGACGATCCGAAGGTCGAGGGAACCAAGGACGCGGCGCCCAAGCCGGTCGCGATCGACTTCGACGGAATCGAGGGGCGGCTCGTGCGCTGGCCGGTCAACCCGGGCGCGCTCGGATCGCTCTCGGGACAGGACGGCGCGGTGCTGTACGTCCGCTCCCCGTTCGGTGGCGCGGAAGGCGAGCCGAAGCTGGTGCGCTTCGAGCCGGGCGCGAAGAAGGCCGAGCGCGAGGAGCAACTCGTGCTCGAGAAGGTCGCGGCCTACGAGCTCTCCGCCGATGGCAAGAAGCTGCTCGCCGAGGTGGGCGAGGGCTGGCACGTCGTGGACGCGGCCGCCGACGCGAAGCTCGGCGACGCGCTCGACCTCGGCGGGCTCGTGCTGTCGGTCGATCCGCGCCGCGAGTGGGCGCAGGTGCTCTCCGACGTGCGGCGCCAGTACCGCGCGGCGTTCTACGACGAGGGCATGCACGGGGTCGACTGGGACGCGCTGGGCGCGCGCTACCTCGCCGCGGTCGCGGACTGCAGCTCGCGCGATGACCTGCATTTCCTGATCACCGAGCTGATCGGCGAGCTGAATGTCGGCCACGCCTACAACTACGGCGGGGACGGGGTGCCCGAGCGCGCGGCGGACGGACAGCGCGCTGGCCTGCTCGGGGCGGACTGGAAGCTCGAGGATGGCCAGTTCCGCCTCGTCCGCGTGCTCGGGGCCGGCAGCTCCGATCCGCGCGCGCGCGGCCCGCTCGCGGAGCCCGGCATCGACGCGCGCGTCGGCGACTGGCTGCTCGAGGTCAACGGTGTCGCGCCGGATGCCTCGCGCGACTTGTGCGCGGCGTTCCTCGGTCTAGTCGGCCGTCCGACGGAGATCGTGCTGAGCGCGGCGCCCGCGAGGGACGGCAACGAGCGTCGCTTCGTGGTCGTGCCGATCGAGTCCGAGGAGAACCTGCGCTATCGCGACTGGGTCGCCGCGCGCGCGGCTCGCGTCGACGAGCTCTCGGGTGGCAAGGTCGGCTATGTGCACGTGCCCGACACCGCAAACGACGGTCGGCGCGAGCTCTTCAGCCAGCTCGTCTCGCAGTACCACAAGGACGCGCTCGTGATCGACGAGCGCTGGAACGCGGGCGGCGACTTCCCCAACCGTCTCGTGGAGGCGCTCGACCGACCGCGCACGAACTTCTGGGCCACGCGCGCGGGCGAGGACTGGATCACTCCGGGCTTCTCGCATCACGGGCCGAAGGCCATGCTGATCAACGGGCCGGCGGGCTCGGGCGGGGACATGTTCCCGTACCTGTTCCGGCAGGCGAAGCTCGGACCGCTTGTCGGGCGGCGCACATGGGGCGGGCTGGTGGGCATCACCAACGAACCGCCGCTGGTCGACGGCACGAGCGTGAGCGTGCCCTGCTTCGCGTTCTACGAGCTGGACGGCACCTGGGGGGTCGAAGGCTACGGCGTGGCCCCCGACATCGAGGTCATCGACGACCCGGCCCTGATGGTCGGCGGCGGCGATCCCCAGCTCGAGGCGGCCGTGGCGCACCTGCTCAAGGAGATCGAGGCCTTCGAGTTCCACCGGCCCCGTCGCCCCGCCGGCCCCGACCGGCGCGGCCCCGGCGTCAGCGAGGAAGATCGCTAGGGCGGGGGCGTGGGGCCCGAGGCTCAAGGTCGGCGGGGCATGGCCCCGATGGATACGATTCCGGTGCGGCCTTCCCGTCGCCCGCAGTCTCCCCCCGAGCGCAGCCCATGAAGTGGAAAAAGGAACAGGTCGTGATCCTCTGCGGCGGCGAGGGAACTCGCCTGCGTGAGGAGACGGAGTTCAAGCCCAAGGCGCTCGTCGAGGTCGGTGGCCGACCGATCCTCTGGCACCTGATGCGCATCTACTATCGCTGGGGCTACCGGCGCTTTGTCCTGTGCCTCGGCTACAAGGGCGAGCAGATCAAGGACTACTTCCTCAACTACCAGTGGCACGACTCGGACTTCACGCTCAGTCTCAAGTCGGGCAAGAAGGTGCTGCACACCCAGGACGGCGACATCGAGGACTGGGAGATCACGTTCGTCGAGACGGGCGCCAAGACTCAGACCGGCGGGCGGCTCTGCCGTGCACGCGACTACGTCGAGACGCCGACGTTCCTGTTCAACTACTGCGACGGCCTCTCGGACATCCACCTCGACAAGCTCATGGCGCGCCATCGCAAGATGGGCAAGCTCGCGACGCTGACGGGATTCCACCCGCGCTCGCGCTACGGCGAGGTTTCGGTCGATGAGAGCGGTATCGTCACGCACTTTCAGGAGAAGCCGATGATGAATTCGCTCACCAGCGGCGGCTTCTTCGTGATGGAGCGGGGCGTGTTCGACTACCTCGATCCGGAGTGCATCCTCGAGACGGGTCCGCTCGACACCATGAGCAAGGACCGCGAGCTCGCGCTGTATCAGCACGATGGCTTCTGGTTCTCGATGGACACCTACAAGGAGGCGCTCACGCTCAACGAGCTGTGGGCCAAGGGCGAGGCGCCGTGGAAGGTGTGGAAGTGAGCCACTGGAAGCAGACAAACGTTTTCGTCACCGGGGCGAGCGGGCTGCTCGGCAGCGCGCTGTGCGAGGAACTCGTCGCGCGCGGCGCGTCGGTCACCTGCCTCGTGCGCGACTGGGTTCCGCAGTCGAGGCTTCTCGGCACGGACCTGTCGGCGCGCTGCAACATCGTGCGTGGCGAGCTCGAGGACCAAGAGACGGTCCTGCGCGCGCTCAACGAGTACGAGATCAATACGGTCTTCCACCTCGGCGCCCAGACGATCGTCGGCACCGCGAGCCGCTCGCCGCTCTCGACCTTCGAGGCCAACATCAAGGGCACGTGGGTGCTGCTCGAGGCCTGCCGGCAGCTGCCGCGGCTCGTGAAGCGCGTGCTCGTCGCCTCGAGCGACAAGGCCTATGGCTCCCACGACAAGCTCCCGTACCAGGAAGACGCGCCGCTCGTCGGGCGCTTCCCGTACGACGTGTCGAAGTCCTGCGCGGACCTCATCTGCGCGAGCTACTTCCACACCTATCGATTGCCCGTCGCGATCACGCGCTGTGGCAACCTGTACGGCCCCGGCGACCTGAACTGGAATCGCCTGATCCCGGGCACGATTCGCTCCGTGGCGCGGGGCGAGCGCCCGATCGTGCGCTCGGACGGCTCGTTCGTGCGCGACTACTTCTACGTGCGCGATGCGGTCGATGCGTACCTTGCGCTGGCGGAACGCCTCGGGGAGCCCAAGTTCCACGGCGAGGCGTTCAACTTCGGTACCGAGGAGCCCCAATCGGTACTCGAGATCGTCGACCTGCTGCTTGCGTCGATGGGACGCAAGGACCTCGAGCCCGTGATCCTGAACGAGGCGAGCCACGAGATTCCACGCCAGTACCTCGATTGCGCCAAGGCGCGCGCTTGGCTCGACTGGCGTCCCAGGCGCACCTTGGCGCAGGGATTCGCCGAGACAATCCCGTGGTATCGCTCGGCGCTGGCCTGAGCGGCGCTTCGGCCTCGGTGGAAGTAATTGTGGGTATGCAAGTCTCTTCTAAATAATTACTTGCGTCCATCGGCCGGGAACGTACTCCCGACCTGAGCTCGGGCTTCATCCCTGCTCGAAGCATGTCCGAGGAAAACCCCTCTCAAGCTCGGCGTATCCTCAGAAGCCGATTTTTCCATGCACCTTCGCCTCTACCTCGCGGACCTCGGACACAACCTGCTCACGCTGAGCTCCGACGTATACCCATTGGGCATCGCCAATCTCGCGACCTACGCGCGGGCGAAGCTCGAGGGCCGCGCTGAGCTCGAGATCTTTATCTTCCGTGAACCTCAGGATCTCAAGCGCGCCATCGATAACGGCGCGCCGGACCTGCTCGGGCTCTCCAACTATGCGTGGAACGAGGAGCTCGCCAACCACTTCGCGGGGTACGCCAAGGCGCGCAACCCCGAGACGGTCGTGGTGATGGGCGGGCCCAACTACCCGCTCGTCGACAGCGTGCGCAGCGAGTTCCTCGCGGCGCTCCCCAACGTCGACACTTATATCGACGGGCCGACGTACGAGGGCGAGCGCGCCTTCGTCAACCTGCTCGAGCGCCTGATCGAGAGCAAGGGTCGCGTCGGCGGCCTGCGCGAGGGCCGCATTCCGGGCGTCGACTGGTTCGACCACGCGCGGCGCGAGTTCCACCGCGGGGGCGAAGTCGAGCGCATCCGCGACCTGGACGAGATTCCGAGCCCGTACCTCGCGGGCCTGATGGAGCCGTACCTGCGCACGGGCTACTTCCCGATGATGCAGATCTCGCGCGGCTGTCCCTTCACGTGCGCCTTCTGCAACTCCGGCGTGCGCTCGAACAATCGCGTATTCGCGCACTCGGTCGATAACGTCAAGGCCGATCTCGCGTACCTCGCTGAGCGCGTGAAGCCCGAAATCACGCTGTGCTTCGCCGACGACAACTTCGGCATGTACGAGCGCGACGTCGAACTCGCGGACTACATCGGCTGGCTGCAGGACAGCTACGGCTGGCCGCGCTATATCCGCACGACCACGGGCAAGAACAAGGGCGAGCGCATCATCAAGGTGATGCGCAAGATCAAGGGCGCGCTGCCGATGACGGCGGCCGTGCAGTCGATGAACCCGGTCGTGCTCAAGAACATCAAGCGCGACAACATCAAACTCGAGACCTACCGCGAGATCCAGAAGGAGCTCGAGTCGCAGGGGATGCAGAGCTACGGCGAGTTGATCCTGTGCCTGCCGGGCGAGAGCAAGCAGAGCTTCCTCAAGGCGGTCGAGGACCTGCTCGATGCAGGCGCGAAGCGCATCTCGGCGCACCAGCTGATGCTCTTGCACGGCGCGGAACTCGCCAATCCCGAGGAGCGCGCGAAGTTCGGCTTCGACACGCGCTTCCGCGTCGTGGCGCGCAACATCGGCGACTACACCGGCGAGCCGCTGGTCGAAGTGGAGGAGATGGTGGTCGCGACGCCCGACTTCAGCTTCGACGACTACCTCGAGATGCGCGTCTTTCACCTCTTGCTCACGATCTTTCACTACGAGGGCAACTACGACGAGCCGTTCGCGTTCGCGAGCGCGCACGGCGTGAAGCCCTTCGACCTCGTGCGGCACATGCAGTCCCTCCTGCCGCAGGCCCCGGCCAACTTCTCCCGAGTAGTCGCGGACTTCCTCGCGGAGTCGCAGCAGGAGATCTTCCCGACGCGCGAGGCGTGTCTCGTGTGGGCGCGCGACCACTACGCGCAGCTCGTCGATGGCACGCTCGGTGGCAACCTGCTGTCGAAGTACTCGATTCTCGGGCGCTTCTACGTCACGCAGGACGCGCTCGAGTTCCTGCGCCTGTCGATCGATAGCGCCCTCTCAGCGCGTGGTGCCGCGTTCGCAGCCGACGAGCTCGTGGCCGTGATCGACCACCTGCGCGGTGTCGTGCTCCACGTGCCGTTCGCGGCCACCGCCGTGGAAAGCTGCAGCTGGAGCACGCAGTACGACGTCGAGCTCTGGGCCGAGTCGGGCTACGCGCGACCGCTGTCGGACTTCCGCCTCCGCGAGCGCATTAGCGTCTCGGCGGAGTGCGCGCTCGAGACCAAAGTTCTGATCCTGTCCAAGATCGACACCTTCGGAGAGCACACCGCGGGGCTCGGGAAGATCACGCGCACCCTGTTCGCGCGCGACCTGCGGCGTAAGCTGTTACGAGGCCGCGCATTCGGTGCCGCGTCCACCTGATGAGCCCGCAATCCCCGGAGTTCTCGCTGGTCGTGCCCTGCTACAACGAGCAGGAGTCGATCCCGTTCACGCTGCCGGCCCTGTGCACCGCTTTCGAGAAGGCCGGCATCGCGTTCGAGCTCATTGCCGTCGACAACGGCTCGAGGGACCGCACGGGTGAGATCATCGACGGTCTCGCGGCGAAGGGCTTGCCTGTGCGCAAGGTGACGGTCGAAGTCAATCAGGGCTACGGCTGGGGCTTGCTCTGTGGCCTGCGCGAGGCGCGCGCGGAGTGGGTGGGCATGATTCCCTGCGACGGTCAGGTCGATTCGGAAGACGTTGTGCGCCTGTTCGAAGCCGTGCGCTACAGCGACGGCAAGCTGATCGGGAAGGTACGGAGGCGCTTCCGGCTCGACGGCTGGACCCGCAAGTGCGTTTCGATCGCCTACAATGGCATCGTGTTCTGCCTGTGGCCCGGGCTGGGCTCGATCGACGTCAACGGCAGCCCGAAGATCGTGCACCGCGACGTGCTGCGGCGACTCGACCTGCAGTCGCGACGCTGGTTCCTCGACCCCGAGTTGATGATCAAGGCGCACTATCTCGGCGTGCGCGTGCTCGAGGTCAACGTGTTCGCGCGCATGCGCGGGCACGGCCTCAGCCACGTCCGTGCCATGACCTGCTGGGAGTTCTCCTCGATGCTGCTGCGCTATCGCTTCGGCGGCGAAATCGGGCGCTGGCGCAAGGCGGTGGAGCCGCTGCCCGCCGGCCCGGTCTGTATCGCGCCCGAGTACGTGCCACGCTGAAGGCGAGCCCGGCGGCGCGGCTCTGCTAGGATCCGCTCGCCATGGCCAAGGCCCAGCTTCCGCCCCAGCGCGCGGCGTCCGTGCTGCTCGCGGTGGGCACGCTCAACCTCGTGATCACGCTGTTCGTGGCGCTCGTCGCGGCGCGCAGCTGGAATCGCCTGCCGTCGCTGGTCGCCACCGCGCGCGTCGTCGACGCGGGTGGCGCCGAGCTCGCTCGGCACGAGTTCCGCGGGCCGGCCGAGCTCGGCGACGTGACCGAGGCGGGAGCCGGCTCGTCCACTGCGCTGGCCGACGGCGCGCGGCTCGAGGTCACGGTCGGGCGCGAGCATTTCGAGTCGGTCGCGGGCAACGGGAACTTGCTGCGCGTGCTGCAGCTCGCCATCCCGCTCGCGGTCTCGGCCCTGTTTCTCGCGGCGGGGCTTCGGCTGCGGCGGCTCGCGCGCGGCTGAACCCGGTCCGCCTCGGGGGCGCGGTGGAAATGGGGCGGCGCGCCGCGCAGACTGCGCCACGTGCAGGGCGTGAAAATGGACCGATGGGTGCTCGCGGCGGCGCTGTCGTGCCTCGCCTGCGCGCTGCTGCTCCCGGGCGCCGCACTGCTCGAATACCTGCTCGCCGGAGACGATTCGCGGCGCGCAGCGCTCGGCCGCGGAGTGGACCTGCTGCGCGGCATGCTGGCGCTGGCGGGTCTCGTGCTCGTCCTCGTCGAGCGGCTCGCGCCGCGCGGAAGCGACGGCGAGGCGCTCCTTCTCAGTGGCGTGCGAACGCCGCCGAGGCTCGACGGGAGCGCCCTATGGGCTCTCGGGGGGCTCGTGACGCTCGCGCTTGCCCTGCGGACGCCCGGACTCGGCGCGGGGCTCTCGTTCGACGAGATCGACACGCTGGTCCACTACGCGCGCAAGGAACTGCGCGAGATCGTCTCGACCTTCGACAGCCAGAACCAGCACCTGCTGTACTCCGTGCTCGCTCGCGGCTCGTTCGAACTTTTCGGTGAGAGCGCATGGGCAGTGCGGTTGCCGGCCGTGCTGCTCGGTGCGGGCGGCGTGGTCGCGCTCTACGTTCTCGCGCGGAGCGTCACGGATGCACGCGAGGCGATCTTCGCCGCCGCGCTGCTCGCGGTCTCGTACCACCACGTCTGGTTCTCGCAGGACGCGCGCGGCTACACCGGCCTGCTGCTCTTCACGTTGCTCGGAACGACCGAGTTCCTGCGCATGTGCGCCAGAGCGAGGGCCAGCGGCATCGCCGCGCCGCTGCGCTACGGGCTCTGGATGGCGCTCGCCACGTGGATCCACGCCACGGCGGTCTTCGCGGTCGCGGCGCACGTCCTCGTCTGGGTCGCTTGCGCGTGGCAGGCGCGCGCACGGCGCGTAGCGGGCGCGCATCACCAGGTGCTTTCCGGCTTCGTGCTGGCGACGATGCTCTCGCTCGTCCTGCATGCGCTCGTGCTGCCGCAGTACGTCGCGACGTTGCTGGCGCCGACGATGCCGGGAGCGACGGTGGAGTGGAAGGACCCGACATGGTTGGTCGCCGAGACGCTGCGCGGCCTGTCCCACGGCTTGCCGGGCGGCGGTTTCACGCTCGCGGGCGGGCTCGCGGTCCTCGCGCTCGGAATGCGCTCCTACTGGCGTCAAAGCCGCGCGCTCACCGGGACCTTTTTTCTTGGCGTGCTCGTGACCGCCGCGGTGCTGCTGGCCACGCGACACAACCTCTGGCCGCGCATGTTCTTCTTCGCGGCGGGCTTCGCCGTGCTCGTCGCCGTGCGCGGGGTGGTCGAGTGGGTGCGTGTGTTCTCCTTCGGCCAACTCTCCGGCCTGCTTCCGAAGCTTCACACGGCGGCCCTGGTGCTCGCCTGCCTGATGAGCGCTGCGACGGTACCCGTGGCGTGGCTGCCCAAGCAGGACTACGAGGGGGCGCGCGCCCACGTGGACAGAGAGCGGAGGCCGGGGGATGCGGTCGCCACCGTGGACATGACCGTCATGCCCTACCGCGACTACTACGCTTGCACGTGGACGGCTGTCGATACCATTGAGACGCTCGAGACGCTGGAGCGCTCGCATCCGAGGACCTGGATCGTGTTCTGCACTCCCACACGCATGAAGGCCTCGCAGCCCGACATCTGGGCGCGCATTGAGCGCGAGTACCGCGTGCAGAAGACGTATTGGGGCACGCTCGGCGGCAGCGAGGTCGTGGTGGCGTTGCGCGAGACGATGGCCAAGTAGCGCCGAGTTCCGGGATCTCATGCAGACGCGCACCGCGAAGCTCGCCATCAAGATCGGCCTCACGGTCGCGGCACTCGCGTGGATCGCGCTCAAGGTGCGCTGGAGCGACATCGTCGAGGCCGTGACGCGCGTGCCGCTCTCCACGTGGGCTCTCGTGTGGGGCGGCTTCGTCGCGGGACATGCGCTCGGTGTGTTCAAGTGGCGCTACAACATCAACCTCGGCATCGGCAGCCCGCGCGCGCGACTTGGTGTACTCGATGGGGCGCAGTGCTATTCCGCGGGGATGTTCGCGAACCTGTGTCTGCCGAGCATCGTCGGCGGCGACGCGATCAAGGCGGTGCTCGCGGCGCGCGTGACGGGACGTGCGGAGGCGAGCGTGCTGGGCGGGCTCACCGAGCGATTGATCGACACCTTCGCGCTGCTCGTGCTGATCGTGATCGGTGCGCTTTGGTCGAGCGCGGCGATGCCGGGATGGGCACGGAGTGTCGTGCAGGTTGGAGCCCTGCTCGCAGCGGTCGGCGCGCTCGTCGCTCTGCCGCTTCTCTTGGGACGCAAACTCGAGCGCTGGCCGCGCAAGCTGCGCGGGACGATCGGTCGCGCGCTCGTGTCGATGCGCCGCCTCGCGTCGCGACCCTCGCGCGCGCTCGTGGTGCTCGCGCTGTCGCTCGCGATCCAGGGCTGGTTCGTGCTGCTCAACCGCGAGCTCGGTCGTGCCATCGGCATCGAGGCGCCGCTCGCGGTGTGGTTCTTCGCGGTACCGATGACGAAGGCGATCACCCTCGCGCCCCTTTCGGTGGGCGGGCTCGGCTTGCGCGAGGTCACGCTGGCTGGTTTCTTGGGGGCCATGGCCAGTGTCGCAGAGCGGGATGGAGTCGCAGCGTCGCTCCTGTGGCAGTCGGTGCTGATCGCGACCGGGCTGCTCGGCGGCGTGCTGTGGTTCGTGCTCGGCTACCGCGACGGCGCACGTACGGGTGCGGGACGCGACTCGCTGCTCGCGCTCGAGAGGAGCGGGAGTCGTGGCTGAGCCGCGCGTTCTCATCCTCGGTGGTGGTCCGGCCGGCGTCGGAGCCGCGCGCGAGCTCGCGCGACGCAAGCTCGGACGCGCGATCCTGCTCGAGGCGGGTGCGCACTATGGCGGCAACGCGGGCTCGTTCGAGTTCGGCGGCCAGTGGCTCGACTACGGCAGCCACCGGCTGCATCCGGCGACGGATCCCGCGATCTTCGCCGACATCCGAGCGCTGCTCGGAGCGGACCTGAAGGATCGTCCGCGCCACGGTCGCATCCGGCTGCTGGGCAAGTGGATTCACTTCCCGCTCAAGCCGCACGACCTCCTGCTGCGGCTCGACAAGCGCTTCGCGCTCGGCACGCTGCGTGACATGGTCGCCCAGAAACTCCCCGGGCGCGCGCCGCACGGCGACTCGTTCGAGTCCGTGATCCGCGCCAACTTGGGCTCGACGATCGCGGAGGAGTTCTACCTGCCCTACGCGGTCAAGCTGTGGGGGCGCGACCCGAAGGAGCTGAGCGGCGTGCAAGCGCGCAAGCGCGTGGCCGCGGGCTCATTTGGCAAGCTCGTGCGCAAGGTCCTCAACGCGGTGCCGGGATTCAAGGCACCTGGCGCTGGCCGCTTCTTCTATCCGGCGCGCGGATTCGGGCAGGTGAGCGAGGCTTACGCGGCCGACGCACAGCGACTCGGCGCGGACATGCGGCTCGGCTGGCGCATGACGCGCATCGAGACGCCCGCGAGCGAGAGCGCGCCGTGGCGCGTGCACGCCAGCGATGGGGCGCGCGGCGAAGTGCTCGAGGCCGACTACCTCTGGTCGACGATTCCAGTGACGGCGCTCGCGCGCGCGATGGCGCAGGGTGTGCCGCAGGACGTGCTCGACGCTGCGGGCCGTGTGACGTATCGCTCGATGATCCTGATCTACCTGCAACTGCCGGTCGAGCAGTTCACCGAGTACGACGCGCATTACTTTCCCGGCGCGAACACCCGCATCACGCGCCTCTCGGAGCCCAAGAACTACTCGGATCTCGGTCGTCCGAAGGGCACGACGATCCTGTGCGCGGAGCTGCCGTGCGCGCTCGGGGACGAGGTGTGGTCGCTCGACGACGCCGCGCTCGGCCGCCTGCTTGCGGAGGATCTCGGCGGCTGCGGGCTGCCGCTGCCCACCGCGCCGCTCGCGACCTTCACGCGCCGCCTGCCGGCCGCCTATCCGATCTACCTCACGGGCTACGAGGAGCCGCTCGGGCGACTCGAGCGCTGGGTCGAGAGCGTGCCGCGCCTCCTGTCCTATGGCCGCCAAGGCCTGTTCCAGCACGACAACACGCACCACGCGCTCGCGATGGCCTACGGCGCGGTCGACTGCATGGGCTCCGGCCACTTCGACGTCGCGCACTGGTCCGAATTGCGCAAGCTCTACGCGAAGCACGTCGTCGAGGACTGAGCGTGCGCGACCGAGGTGGCAGAGCCGCGCGCTCGCGCTACCGTTCGTCGCGCGTCGGAACGAGCGTGAGCAGCGACACTTCCGGTGGACAGATGAGGCGCAGCGGGGGTGCGAGACCGCGTTCCATGCCGATGCCGCGCGAGACGTAGATCTGGCGGCCTTGGACGCGGTGCAGGCCCCCGGCTGCCACGGCGCGTGGCACGGACGAGAGTGTCACGGGCGGTCCGAAGCCGGGGATCGTCACCTGCCCGCCGTGCGTGTGGCCCGCGATGGCGAGGTCGATGCCCGGCGTCTGGCCCGAAAGCCAGGTGAGACCGTGGTCAGGCAAGTGGCTGACGAGGATGCGCAGCTCGTCGGCGTCGCGGCGATCGAAGCGCGACACGAAGCACTCGGGCGAAGACGGCGAGAGCTGCAAGATGTCCGCTCCGCCGAGCACGATGCGGCGGCCCGCGAACTCAAGCTCGATGGACTCGTCGACGAGCAGGCGCACGCGCGTGCCCTCGAATACGCGCGCGACGAGCTCATCCGTGTCGGTATTGCCGATCACGAAATAGACGCCGAGCGGGGCGTCGAGCGGCTGCAGCAGCTCGCGGAACTGCGGCACGGCGGCAAGATACTCCTCCTCGCTTTCGAGCTGGACCAGGTCGCCGGGCAGCACGATCAGGTGCGGCTCGAAGCGCATGGCTTCACGGACCGCGGCACGCAGGTGCTCATCGACGGAACGTGACTGGATGTCGGCGAGGACTGCGATGCGTAGCGGCTCGGCGGGCGCATGCGCAGGCGTGATGGGCACTTCGACGCGCTCGAGCTGCAGGTGGCGCGGCTCGAGCACCGAGCCGTAGATCCCGAGCAGGGGCAAGCCGAGGGCGCCGACGATGGCGAATGCTCGCGTCGCGTGAGTGGCATCGCCGCGCAAGAGTACGCGCCATGCCACGAGCGGAGTGACCACGACGAGCGTCACCCAGCCCAGCGTGACGCCAAAGAAGAAGCTGCCTGCCGCGTATGCGAACAACGGCATCTTGACGAGCGCGACGACCACCGCGACCAGCAGGGCAAGCGTCAGCCGCGCCAACCCGAGCGGGCGCTCGCCACGCCGCACCAGCAGCCACAGAACTGCGAAGTCGAGCGCGCAGGAGAGAACGAGCAGCAGAGCGGGGAGCATGGCACGTCGCGCTACGGGCGCAGCGCGCGCAGGCTGGCTTCGAGGGAATGGTCCCGCGGGAATCCGGGCTTCGCGGCGAGACCCGCGTCGATCACGGTACGCGCGTCGTTCTCGCGACCGGCGGCGAGCAGCACCTTGGCGAGAATCATGCGATTCTCGCGACTCGGCTGCAGGGCAACCGCGCGCAGGGCGCAGCGCTCGGCACTTTGGAGGCTCGACTCCGGGAGGTCGGAGGCCATCAGCTTGGCGATCCATGGCAAGGTCTGCAGGCGCAGGTGCACAAGGGCGCAGGTTGCGAGCGCCATCGGCTCGTCCGGGTCAGCCTCGAGCGCGCGCGCAACTGCGTCGAGCGTCTTGCGGGCATGGCCGCTGCGCGCGGACATCGGCTGCAGGTGCGTCGTGATCCCGAGCGACCACGCGAGCTGGGCCTGCGCCTGTGCGCCGCTCGCGCCGAACTCGACCGCACTCTCCGCATAGTCGAGCGCACTCGCCGCACAGTGGTTGCGCGCGTGCTTGTCGTCTTCCGGCTTCAGCAGCATGCCATCCGACTCCGCAAGCGACGCCGCGAGCAATGCCTTGGGATCGTCGGGACGTGCAGCGGCCGCTGCCAGCGCGAGCGGACGCGCCTCCGCCAGCGCATCCTGCGCGCGCAGCTGCCCGAAGCGCTCCAGAGCCGCCGGCGCCTCGCTCTCCGCCACGAGCGGGCACAGCTCTGCTTCCCGCCACGTCGCGAGCTCGATCCGTGGGGCGGAGCAGGAACCGAGGCCGAACAGCGTGAGGCCCAGAGCGAGGGGACGAATCAGCGTCATGCGCACGCAGGTTACGCTCTCGTGGTGCGGGACGCGACCCGGGAGCGGAACGAGCTTGTCCCGCCATTTCAAGTGGATACGGCCTAGCCTAGATTGTCCCCATCATGCTGGGTTCGAAGTCGGGCGAGTGTCGCGTACTGTTCGCATTCGATGTCGCGCAGTCGATCGATCTCGCGGGTGCGGCGCGAGCGATTCACGAGCCGAGCACCGAGGGCAAGCTGGGGCATACGCATCCGGCACCGGCGTACTTTCAGTTTCGTCCGCCGCCGCTGCGCATCGTGCAGCGCTGTGAGTCGCTGCGGCTCGGGAGATGGAGCACGGGGCTGACGTGCGAGCTCGTGCTGTTCGAGTTTGGCGCGGTGCTGGTGTCCTATGCGATCGAGCTCGGTGAAGAGCTTTCGGAGTGTCTGGAGCTCTCCTGCGCGCTGGCGGCCGATACGTCGCTCGAGCAGGCTGCACGGGCACGCGCGGTGGCGCTCGCGAAGGCGATCGACGCCCACGTGACCAAGCCCGGTCTCGCGGAAGTGTTCGAGGACTACTCGGTGTTCCGCCTTCCGGCGACGTTGCTCGGTAACGATGTCGAGCGCTTTCTTGCGGAGCAGGGCGCCGCGCTCGCGGGGATCCTGCGCGCCGAGCAGGCCGCCCTGTCGCGCGAGGTGCAGACCGACGCACTTTCGGTGCGCCTGCAGTATGGCCCCGACGACCTGACGCTCGTGGACTGGCACGCGGCGGTCGTGCTCGATGACCAGCCGGGGGACGTCCTGCGCGTGCTGGAGTACGCCAATGTGCAGTTGCTCGAGATGCGCTTTCTCGATGCGCAGCTCGACGGCGCGCTGGAGGACTCGTACCGATCGCTCACCCGGCGCGAGGCGCGGCACCTGCTCGGGCCGCTCGCGCTGCGAAGGGACCTGCGGCGACTGTCCTCGATGCAGCTCGAGGCAGCCTTTCTGTTCGAGCGCCTCGGCAACACGCTCAAGGTGTCCGGTGACCAGTTCCTCGCGCGCGTGCTGCGTCAGGCGGGTTCACGCTTCCGACTGCAGGAATGGAACGACGCAGCGCAGCGCAAGCTCGCAGCGCTCGACAACGTCTACGACAAGCTGCACGACGACGCGTCGACGCTGCGGGCCGAGGTGCTCGAGGTTCTGATCGTGCTGCTGATCGTGTTCGAGATCGTCCTGTCGCTCGCCGGTGGATGAGTCGATCAGGTGTTGCCTGCGGTCGCGCGACGCCGTGCGGCCAGCGAGAGTACGCGCACGAGCTTCTCGAGGCTCGCCCGCGAAGGATCGGAGAGCAGCGCGACCTGCAGCCAGCCGCGCTCCACGAGGTATGCGCTGCGGTAGCTCGTCCAGAAGCCGCGGCGGTCGAGGTCGAGACCGAGCTCGAAGGCCGACAGTCCCTGCGGTGGCACGAGGGTCACGATGGCGGGACACGCGGAGCGCTCCTGCGCGGGCAGCATGTAGCCAGTCTCCACGAGTCGCGCACGCAGCCAGCACGCGTTCGCGGCGATGCGCTCCATGCGATCTTGCGTCACGCTTCGCAGCGCGGCGGAGAGTGCCGCAACGAGGTTCGACGAGTGCGTGTGGGGGACGCTGTCGTGCTCAGCCCAGTGGCCGAGGTCGAGATAGCCCGGTAGCAGCCCGGGCTGCGACTCGGGCTCGTAGTCGTGGAACACGAGAGCGAGGCCCGGGTAGGAAGCGAGGCCCTTGCCGCTGGTCGAGCTGGCGAGGTGCACGTCGCGCAGGTCGACCTCGACGACGCCGAGCGAGCTCACGCAATCGACGCAGGCACGCAGCCCGCGCGAGCGCGCCATCGCGACGAGCTCTCGCAACGGATTGAGGACGCCGGTTGAGGTCTCGTGGTGGGCAAACCACAGCCACCCTCCGGCAGGAATGCGCTGCATGGCCTGTCCCGCCTCGGCCAGATCGAGCTCGCGTCCCCAAGGCGTTGAGACCACGTCGAAGTTGAGTCGCGCACGGCGCGCCAGCCCCACCAGTCGCTCGCCGAACTCGCCGTTGGCAAGCACGAGTCCGCGCGCAGGGCGGAGCGAGAGCTGCGCGGCGATCACCTCGTTGCCGAGCGAGGCGGAACCCACGAGTGCCTGCACGTCGCGTCCCTTGGCGAGCCTGCAGAGACGGGCGCGCAAGTCGCGCAGCTGGTCGACGAACTCCTTGCTGCGATGGGAGATCGGCGGAGCGCCAAGCGCAGCGCGCACCCCCGGGGTCGGTGTCACCGGTCCTGGCAGGAAGTTCAGCTCGTTGGGGCGCTCCAGCTGCGGCTGCACGATGCGTCCGAGCGCGGGGTTGCGGCTCGCGTTCTCGCAGAAACGATCGAGCGTCACGTACATCGGCTGGTACTCGGCGCCCGGCGTGCCGACGAGCTCCCCGAACGGCGTGAAGCCCATGTGGCGGTAGAGCCTGAGCTCACGCGTCGTACCGGAAATCACTCCGAGGTCGAAGCCCTCGGAGAGCGCGTGGCGCACGCCGTGCTCGAGCAAGGCTGCGAATACGGCCGTGCGACGGAACTCGGGCTCGACGGCGAGCAGGCGGACCTCGACTGGAAGATGGCCTCGGGGCAGGAAGCGGTCGAGATTCGCGACCTTGGAGTCGAGCGAGAACGGGCGCTGGCCGCGCAGCGATAGAGTCGCGATCACGCGCTCGCCGAGCTTCCCGATCACGTACACGTTGTCGGCGTGAAAGCGATCAACGTGGCGACGCGCGTCGTTCGGCGGATGCTGCGGGATCTCCTCGACGAACGTGCGATAGTGCAGTGCCTGAACTTGGTCGATCTCGTCAGGCTCGGTGGCGATCTCGAACAGCAGCTGCGGAGCTTGCGCGCTCATGACGTTCCTCCGCTGCGAGGGAGCGAGTGGGGACGAATCGAGCTCCAGTGCGTGCGGTGCGCGAAGAGGACGACGGCGACAGCGAGGCCCGCGATGGCCATGCAGGTCGGATCGCGCAGCTCCCGCCACGTGGCTAGCGGCAGGCACAGGAGCCCAGCGAGTCCCGAGCGCACGAAGGTCCGGGATACGAGCAGCGCGAGGGCTCCGAGCGCCAGGCAGGGCAGGAGGGCCAGCGGAGCGAGCGCGAGCCAGGCTCCGATGAGCGGCGCCACGCCCTTGCCGCCGCGGAAGCCGAGTTGCATCGGCCACACGTGCCCCAGCACCACGGCCAGTCCGGCGAGTGCCTGCCAGGTTTTCGAAACGTCGAGCTCGCGCGCTGCGAGCACCACCACCGCTCCTTTGAGCACATCGAGCGCGAAGGTGGCCGCGAACCCGCCGATGCCGAGCGCGCGCGCCGCGTTCGTCGCTCCCGTCGCGCCGCTGCCCTGCTCGCGGATGTCGCGTCCGGTCTTCCAGCGCACGAGCCAATAGCCGGGCGAAAGCCCTCCGAGGAAGTAGCTGCCTGCGACGAGCGCCAGTTCGAGGCCGAGAAGCATCTGCACGCGCGCAGATTCTATGACCAACTTGAGCCTGCCACGCTACGGACTGCTGCGCGCCGGCCGTCCGGTGGGCTGGCGGCCGCGCGGCGTGGCTGCGCATGGCCCTCGCTGGCGGGCGCCAGCGGCCCGCGTGTACCGTGAAGGTGTGAACAAGCTACCCCTCGTCCTCGCGGTGGCGCCGCTGCTCGCAGCGTGCGCCTGGTCCCAGCAGGTCATCACCCCGGCCGAGCATCTCGGTCGACCCGTGGGCGGGGACTTCACGCTTGCGGACTGGAAGGAAGTCTCGGGCTACTACCGGCGTCTCGACGAGCAGAGCCCGCGCGTCCAAGTTGAGACGCTCGGCACGACCACCGAGGGGCGCGACTTCCTCGCCGCGATCGTGACCTCGGAGGCGAACATGGCGCGGCTGCCGAAGATCCGAGCGGCGGCCGCGCGCCTCGCGGACCCGCGCGGGCTCGACGCCATGCAGCGGGCGGAGCTTGTCGCGAGCGCGGTTCCGGTGCTCGTGGTCTCGATCGCCATGCACTCGACCGAGACCGCGGCGCCCCAGTTCGGGATGGAATTCGCGCACCAGCTCGCCACGAGCGCGGCCGAGCCGTGGAAGGGCGCGCGCGAGCGGCTCGTCACGGTGATCCTGCCCTGCACGAATCCCGATGGCCTCGACCACGTGTGCGAGTGGTACCGCGGCATCGTCGGCACAGAGCACGAGACCGCATCGATGCCGAAGCTCTATCAGTACTACACGGGTCACGACAACAACCGCGACTGGTTCGCGCTCACGCAGATCGAGACGCAGCTCGTGACGAAGCTGCTCTACGAGGACTGGCATCCGCAGGTGTACTGGGACGTGCACCAGCAAGGGCAGCTCGGCGAGCGCATGTTCGTGCCGCCGTTCCGCGATCCGCTCAACCCCAACCTCGATCCCACGATCATGTCGAGCATCAACCTGCTCGGCACGCGCGCGCTGCACGACATGACGCGCGAGGGTCTCTCCGGCGTCGCGACGGGCGTCACCTACGACCAGTGGTGGAACGGTGGCAACCGCAACGTGCCCGTGCGCCACAACATCGTCGGACTGCTCACCGAAGCCGCGTCGGTGAACTTCGCGAGCCCGGTGTACCTCGAGCGCTCGAAGCTCAAGGCGCCGGGCGGCAAGGGCGAGTACGCGCCGGGGGTGAACTTCCCGATGCCGTGGCCGGGCGGCTGGTGGCGCCTGCGGGACATCATCGACTATGAGCTCGCGTTCGCACGCTCGCTGGTGCGCAGCCTGTCGAGCGAGCCGCGGCTGTTCGTCGAGAACGCGCTGCAGGCGGCCGAGCGCGCGATCGCGAAGGGCCGCGCGGAGGCACCGCGCGCGTGGGTGCTCCCGTCCGACAACGCTGACCGTGGTGCGAGCCGGAGGCTCGTGGACACGCTGCTGCGCGGTGGCGTCGAGCTGCACCGTGCGCGCGCGAAGTTCAGCGCGGATGGCCGCGAGTACCCCGCGGGCTCGGTCGTGATCTTCCGCGACCAGCCGTACGGACAGCATGTGAAGGATCTCTTCGAGACGCAGCGCTATCCGGAGGGCGATGCGCCCTACGACGTCGCTGGCTGGACGCTGCCGCTGCTCTTGGGCGTGCAAGCCGTGGAGTGTGTCGAGCGGCCCGTGGTCGAGGTCGAGCCCCTGCGGTCCGTGAGCGAAGTCGATGCGGCGTTCGACGGTGCTTTCCGTTCGACACTGTCGGCGCTCGAGAGCGACGCATGGAGGCTCGTGTTCGAGCGCCTCGCCCGCGGCGCGAAGCTCCACTTCGAGCCTGGGACCGCGCTGTTCGTCGACACCGCGAGCGAGACGTCGATTTCGCTCGAGCGGCTGCCGCGCGTCGGACTCTACGCGCCCTACACCGCGTCCATGGACGAAGGCTGGATGCGCTGGGTGTTCGACACGTGGAAGCTCCCGTACGTCACGGTGCGCAACGAGGCGCTGCGCGCCGGCGAGCTCTCGAAGTGGATCGACGTGCTGGTGGTCCCCGACGTGAACTCCGGTACGCTCGATCAGGGCCGCCCGCAGGGCAGTGCGCCGAGCGAACTCGTGCGCGGGCTCGAGCCCCAGGGCGCGGTCGCGATCGAGGAGTTCGTGCGCGCAGGCGGCCGGCTGGTCACCGTCGGCGCGTCGAGTCAGTGGGCGATCGATCTGCTCGAGCTGCCGCTCGTCAACCTGACGAAGGACAAGGCCAAGGACGGCGAGGCCGCGTTCCACTGCCCCGGCAGCGTGCTTCGCGCGATCCCTGAGCCCCATGCGCTCACCGGCGGCCTGCCGGAGTCGGTCAGCGTGTTCTTCTCCGATTCGGCGGCGTGGAAGCTCGAGCCGCGCCCCGATGTTCGCGTCGACGCCCTGCTGAAGTTCGCCCCGACGCGCGTGCTGCTCTCCGGCTGGATCCGCGGTGCATCGACGATCGAGGACCGCGCCGCTTGGGTGCGAGCGGAGCACGGACAGGGTGTCGTGCACCTGTTCTCGTTCAGCCCGCACTATCGCGGCTGGTCGCAGCAGTCCTTCGCGCTGCTCTTCCGCGCGATCCTGCTCGAAGCTCGCTGATGCGCGCACTCGTCCACCTCTCGCTGCTCGCACTCGCGAGCTGCGCTTCCGGTTTCGAGCAGTCCGCGCGACTCCTCGGAAAAGGCATGGAAGCTCGCGCGCCGCAGCTGGAGCGTCGCACCTCCTACTACGACCGTGAGCGCACTCGATTGCAGCGCGAGTGGAGCTTCCTGCAGTTGCCCGGTGGACGCGAGGTGTCGCATGGCCGCGACACGAGCTTCCACGCGAACGGCGTGAAGGAGCACGAGCGCGAGTATCGCGAAGGGGAGCCCGTCGGCACCTGGCGTTCATGGTGGCCGAACGGGAACCCGCGCTCCGAAGTACCCAACGGCATGAGTGAGCCGGTGCTCACGTGCTGGTGGCACGAGAACGGAGCACTGGAGTGGTCGGGGCTCGCGCGAGGCGGCGTGCGTGAAGGAGCGTGGGAGCAGTTCCACGCGAACGGCGCACTCGCGGCGAGCGGCAGCTATCTCGGCGGACAACAGCAGGGCGAATGGAGCTTCTTCGACGAGTCGGGCGAGCTCGTCGAGAGCGTCTCGTTCCGCTCGGGCGTGCGAGTGCGCAAGGAGTGAGGGCGCTTGCGGGCGCTCAGTAGTCGCGGCGGCCGCTGGATCGCGTCCAGTCCTCGAAGGCTGCGAGCCCTTCCTCGCGCAGCAGCGTCGTCGTGGACAAGCGTCTCTGTGCGACGGGCAGCGGCAGTTCGAGGTAGATGAGCTCGTCGTCGAAGCCCACCTGCGCGGCGTCCACACGCGTGCACGCGAACACGAGACGCGCTGGGCGGGCCCAGTACAGCGCGCCGAGGCACATCGGGCAGGGCTCGCAGCTCGAGTAGATCGAGCAGCCCTCGAGCTGGAACGAGCCGAGCGCCTTGCAGGCCGCACGGATGGCGACGACTTCCGCGTGCGCCGTCGGATCGTTCCAGACCGTGACGCGGTTTTGGCCCTCGGCGACCACCACGCCGTCGCGCGCCACGACTGCGCCAAACGGGCCTCCGCCGCTCAGGATCGAACTGCGGGCGAGCTCGATGGCCCGGCGCATCAGCGCGCGGTCGTCGAGGCGTTCTTGGGGCTCGTTGGTCACGTGAGTCGAGAATGGCGGGTCGGGTGGCGACGGACAAGGCCCGACGGTGCCTAGAATCGGCGGTCCATCCCCGAAGCTGGAGAACCCGCATGCTGCTGTCCCTCGCCACCTTGCTTCTGAGCATCTCGTTGCCGGTCGACGGCTATCGGCTCCCGCCGAAGGAGGTGGTCGAGCTCGTGGACGCGCCCGTGACGCCGAGCGCGCAGGTGAGCCCCAACGGACGCTGGATCCTGCTCGTCGAGCGTCCGTCGTTGCCTTCGATCGAGGACGTCGCGCGGCCGTGGATCGGACTCGCCGGCATGCGCGTCGATCCGCGGACGAATGCGCCGCATCGTACGAGCTTCGAGACCGGTCTCGTGCTCCGCGACCTCGAAGGCACGAGCCAGCGTCGCGTTCCTCTGCCCGAGGGCGCGCGCATCGTAGGCACTTCGTGGTCCCACACCGAGCATCGGTTCGCGTTCACGCTCGTGCTTGACGACGGCGTCGAGCTGTGGTGCTGCGACGCGCGCGAGTTCGTGCCGCGCCGCGTCGCGACGCGGCTCAACACGCTCTTTGCGGACTTCCAGTGGATGCCCGATGGCGCGACGCTCGCCTTCAAGCGCATTCCGGAGCGGCGCGGCCCCGCACCCGAGACGCCGCGCGCGCCCGGAGGCCCCTCGGCGCAGGAATCCAGCGGCCGTAAGTCGCCGGTGCGCACGTACCAAGACCTGTTGCGCGATGAGCACGACAGTACGCTGCTCGAGCACTTCGCGCAGGCGCAGCTCGCGACCGTGCAGTGGGACGGCAAGAATGCGCGCGAGGTTGGCGTGAGCGGACCGATCACTTCGTTCCGCAGCTCCCCGGATGGCTTGTGGTGGCTCGTGTCCACGCTCGAGCGGCCGTACTCGTACGTCATGACGATGGATCGCTTCCCGGGCCGTACGGAGGTGTGGGACGAGCACGGCGCGATCGTGCACGGAATCGAGCGCCATGGAATGCTCGACGCGATCCCGATCGACGGCGTGCCGGGCGGCCCGCGCTCGGTCGGGTGGCGCGCGGGGCATCCAGCGCGGCTCGTTTGGGTCGAGGCGCTCGATGGGGGCGATCCGAAGGTCAAGGTCCCGCACCGCGATCGCTGGCTCGAGCTCGACGTACGTTCCAAGGGCGAGCCGCGCGAGCTCCTCAAGGTCGAGCACCGTGCGCGCGGTCTGGTGTGGTTCCGCGATCCGGCGCTCGTGCTCGCGAGTGAGTTCGATCGCGATCGCAAGTGGGTACGCGCGACGCTGCACGACCTTTCGGGCAAGGCGCAGCCGCTGGTGCTCGAGGATCGCAACCAGAACGATCGCTACGGCAATCCGGGTGCGTTCCAGACCGAGCCGCTGCCCGATGGCATGCGCGTGGCGCGCCAGTCGGGCGAGTGGGTCTACCGCATCGGCGAGGGCGACTCGCCCGAGGGCGCGCGTCCGTTCGTCGACCGACAGAACCTCGCCACGCGCGCGAGCGAGCGGCTGTGGCGCTGCGACGCCGGTTGCTACGAGGCGCCGGGCACGATGCTCGACGTCGATGCCTCGGGCCGGCCGAGGTTCCTCACGCGCCGCGAGTCGGCGAGCGAGCCCCCGAACCTGTGGCTGCGCGATCTCGCCGCGGGCACGAGCGTGGCGCTCACGGAGTACCGCGACCCGCAGCCCGCGATCCGCGGCATCACGCGCGAGCTCGTGCGCTACCAGCGCAAGGACGGCGTGCAGCTCTCCGCGACGCTCTACCTGCCCGCGGGCTACCAGTCCGGCACGCGCCTGCCGCTGGTCGTGTGGGCCTATCCGCTCGAGTACACCGACGCCTCGACCGCGGGTCAGGTTGGCGGCTCGCAGCATCGCTTCACCACGATCCGCGGCTACTCGCACCTGTTCTTCCTCATGCAGGGCTACGCGGTGATGGACGACGCGACGATGCCGATCGTCGGCGATCCCGAGACCGCCAACGACACGTTTCTGGAGCAGATCGCTGACTCCGCGCAGGCGGCGATCGACTTTGCGGTCGAGCGCGGCGTCGCGGACCGCGCGCGCGTCGGTGTCGGCGGCCACAGCTACGGCGCCTTCATGACGGCCAACCTGCTGGCGCACACGGACCTCTTCAAGGCCGGCTGCGCGCGCAGCGGCGCCTACAACCGCACGCTGACGCCGTTCGGATTCCAGAGCGAGCGTCGCACGCTGTGGGAGGCGCCCGCGATCTACAACACGCTCTCGCCGTTCTACTCGGCTCACAAGATCAACGAGCCGCTGCTGCTCATTCACGGCGAGAAGGACGCCAATCCGGGCACCTTCCCGATCCAGAGCGAGCGCCTCTATCAGGCGATCTCTGGCAACGGCGGCCGCGCGCGCTGGGTCGTCCTGCCTGAGGAGGACCACGGCTACGCCGCCCGCGAGAGCGTGCTGCACACGCTGGCCGAGATGATCGACTGGTTCGACCAGCACGTGAAGGGCACCGCCGCCGACGCGCGCTAGGCGCGTCGGAGAGGTGTCTGGACCTCGGGCGGTTCGTGCGCGTTAGTGGCGTCCGCGGGGCGCTAGCGGCGGGCGAGCAGCATCTCGCGTGCGTTGCGCAGGAAGTTGCCGCGCTCGGCGGTGAGCAGGGTCTTGTCCTTGCTGGCGAGCCAGGTGTCGAGGCTGCGGGTGAGGTTGCGGAGCTCGGCGGCCTCGCGCGAGCGGCGCTCGACCGCGCGCAGGGAGCGCGTGCGGGAGGTCATGCGCGTGGGGGAGCCGATCAGGCCCAGCGAGAGACTCACAGGAAGCTCGTTCTGCACGAGCGTGTCGAGCACGCGCGCGCGGGTGCGAAGCCGGCTGCGGAGCTGGGTGATGCGCGTCGTCTGCTGCAGCGGCCGGATGCTGGTGAACCCCGCGCGCTCGATCGCGATGCCCCACGCGTCCACGAGCTCCTGCATGGCGCGCGAGAGCGCGAGGTCGAGCTCCTTCGAGACTCGCAGCCCCGAGCGGTCGCGCGAGGCGAGGACCTCGTGCACCGAAAGGCTGAGCAACTGCCCGAGCGCCGCCTCGTAGTCGCGCACCTCGACCAGCGCCTTGCTCGCGTCCGTGACGCGGTACACGAGGTTCGCGTCGACCTCGAACACGAGGCCATCGTCGGTGGCGAGCGTCTGGCGCGGCAGGTCGAGCGTCCGTGCGCGCGACGGCACGATGCGGATCACCTGGAACACGGGAATCAGCGGATAGAAGCCCGGCTCGCAGGTGCGCACGGCGCGGCTGAAGCTGAACTTCACGCCGACGTGGCCGCTCTCGACGGTCTTTCCGGCGAGGCGCATGACGGCCCAGACGCTGCCCACAACCGCGTACAGGAACTCGCGCGTGTGCTCTTTCCACGCCAGCAAGACAAACGCGGAGACCCACGTCCACGCGCGCTCGAGGAAGCCGGGATCCGCAACTTCCTGCACGGACTCAGCCCTTGTGCTGCGACTGGATCATGCGACCCTCGTCTTCGTCATCGGGGCCGGACTTGGGCTCGTCGTCTTCCTCGTCCGCCCGCTTGCGCGCCTCTTCCTCCGCGTCGAGCGCGTTGACGAGCTGGCGCGTCTTCGCCGCGAGCTTGGAGCGCGAGGGCGGCAGCTCGTCGGTGCCGAGCGAGACCACGGCGCCGGAGAGCAGGGCCACGGAGCTGGCATCGCCGAGTCCGGCGTCGCGCAGCCGCGCGTACTGCGCGAGCTTCTCCTTCGCGAGCAGCTCGAGCTGCGTGATCTCGAGCGTCGTCGGGCTCGGCGAGATGTTCGAGAAGCCGAGCTTCAGGATGCGCACGCCCCACTGCTCCTCGACCGGGGCGAGATCGGCCTTGATTTCGGCGACGAGCGAGGCGCTGTCACGGATCGTGCGGCGATCGCGGCGGCGCACAACGCCCTGCACGGCGAGCACCACGCGGTTCTTGAGGCCCATCACGAGGTCGTCGATCTCGATCATCGACTTGCGCAGGTCGACGATCTGGTACATGACCTTGCAGTCGACCTCGTACACGAGCTCGTCGGCGAGCTGGATCACCTGCGGCTCGAGGTCGAGCGTGGTGTGCTTGGTCTCCTCGACGCGGAAGCGCTGCACGATCGGCCACTTGAAGTGCACGCCGGGTCCGACCACCTCGCGGGCGCGGCCGAGGGTGAACTTGAGTGCGTGCTGGCCGTCGTAGACGACCACGAAGATGCCGGTGATGGCGCCGAGAAAGTCGAGCATGGGGCTGGTCCAGCGGTGCGGTGGCAGGGGTCCGAGGGTACCGTCGCGCCGCAGAGGCTATCCTTCCGCCCCTCGATGTCCGAACTACCCCGCATTCCGCGCTCCCTGAGCGACGACTACGCGCCCGAGGCCGTCGGGCAGCGCTTGGCGCTGGTCGAGCGGGTAGCAGGGCGCGCGCTCGAGCACATCGGCGGGTCCCCTGTGCTGCCCGCGGCGGCGCGCGGCAACGTCGAGAACCTGATCGGGTTCGCGCAGGTGCCCCTCGGCATCGCGGGCCCCCTGCGCGTCGACACGAGCGCGGGTCCGCGCGAGGTCTACGTGCCGATGGCGACCAACGAGGGCGCGCTCGTGGCGTCCTACTCGCGCGGCATGCGCCTGCTCGCGGCGGGTGGGGGAGCGAAGGCACGCGTCGTGCGCGAGGGCCTCTCGCAGCACCCGATGCTGGTGTATGCAGGGCTGGAAGAGGCGCTGGACGCCGCTGCGCTGGCGCGCGAGGCACAGGCCGAGTTCGTGGACCTTGTCGCCGGCACGACGCGCCACGGCAAGCTCGTCGCGCTCGAGACGGACGTGCTCGGCTGTCGCCTGCTGCTGCGGCTCGTATTCACGACCGGCGACGCGATCGGGATCAACATGGCCGCGCGCGCGGCGGACCTCGTGAGCGCGGAGCTCGCGCGTCGCACGGGGGCGCGGGAGCGCTACGTGCACGGCCAAGACGTCGAGAAGCGCGCCAATGCGCGCGCGCTCGTCGAGGGCCGCGGCCGCAGCGTCGTGGCGGAGGTCACGGTGCCTCGCGCGGCGCTCGCGGAGCTCGCGCGCGTCACCCCGGAGCAGCTCGTCGCGATCCACGCGACCTACGCGCAGGGCTTCGCGCAGCTCGGGACGCAGAACTGGCTCGTGCAGTCGGCCAACGGGCTCGCCGCGGTGCTGCTCGCGTGCGGCCAGGACGTTGCCTATCTCGTCGAGTGCGCGCAGGGCCAGCTCGACTTCCGGGTCGATGCGAGCGGCGACCTGTACGCGAGCGCGACGCTGCCATCGCTGCTCGTCGGGACGGTCGGCGGCGGCTCGCAGAAGGGCACGGCCGCGGAGTGTCTCGCGCTGCTCGGCTGCCTCGGCGATGGCCGAGCCAACACGTTCGCCGAGCTGCTCTGCGCGACGGTGCTCGCCGGGGATCTCTCGCTGATGGCGAGCTTCTGCTCGCACGAGTTCGTGGCGGCGCACGAGCGCCTCGGTCGCAACAGGCCTCCCCATGGCAACTGAATCGAAGTCGAGCGCACGACCCGAGGCTTGGGTCGCCGCCGCTTGGCTGATCGTGGCGGCGGAGCTCGGGCTCGCCGTGTTCCTCGGTCTCAAGCGGCCCGGCGTGGCGCCGGTGAAGGCCTATCTCTACGGCCCGTGGCTGCTCGCTCTCTCGGCGTTCCTCGTCGGAGCGTTCGGACTCTGGCGCTCGATCCGGCGTCCGCCGTTCGGCGCGACGCAGCGGCTCGTCGCGTTCGGCCTCTTGTTCTTCGTGGTCGGCACCGCGAGCTACGGACTGCCATTCCCTGCGGCGCGCAGCACGCGTCCCACGCTCGCGCGTATTCGCGTGCCGGTCGCGGGCGAGTGGACCGTCGCGTGGGGTGGCGTCGACGCCGCGAGCGCGATCTGGCGCACGCGGCCGGATCGCTGCTTTGTCTACGTGCTCGTGCAGGAGCGCGACGGCTCGACACGCGCGTTGCCGTCGGATCCCGCGAGCGCCCACGCGCGCGGCGCGGCGGTGCTCGCGCCCGCGAGCGGCACGGTCGTGCGCGTCGTGAACGACGTGCCCGACGACGGCGTGCTGCACGCCGACGACCTCGGCAACCACGTCGTGATCGAGCTCGTGCCGGACGAGTTCCTGTTCGTGAGCGGGCTCGAGCGCGGATCGATCCCCGTCGCCGCGGGAGCGACGGTCGCGGCCGGCGACGCGCTCGGGCGCGTCGGATTCTCCGCGTTTTCCCCGCTCTGCCCCGAGCCGCACCTCGGCCTGCACGTGCAAGACACGCCCGAGCCCTTCTGGGGACAGGGCATTCCCTTCTACTTCTGGGAGAGCGCGCAGAACGGCCAGAAGCTGCCGCGCGCCGCTCCCGCCGGTCGCGGCTGGTTCCCTGCGCGCGCACTGACGGGCGACCGAGTGCGCTACGAACCCTGAGAGACCGCATGCGACCCACGAACGATCCGGCGCGCGAGCGCTACCGCGCGGCCGTCCAGCCGCTGCTAGAGGAACTCGCAGCGGCGGGCCTGCGCGTCCACCAGCTGACGGAACTGCGCCGTCACGGCGCGAACGCGGCGACTGCGCTGCCGGCGCTCGTGCGCGCGCTCGAGAGCGCTCAGGATCCGCAGCTCGTCGAGGAGCTCGCGCGTGTCCTGGCCGTGTCGTGGGCGCGCGAGCTCGCGCTGCGTCCGCTGCTCGCCGCGTTCCGGCGCACGCCGAACTCGCCGCCGGCGCCGAAGGCGGCGCTCGCGGCCGCGATCGAGATGCTGGCGGACGACGAGGTGGAGGCCGAGCTCGTCGAACTCGCGCGCACGCGGAGCCACGGCAACGCGCGCGAGCTGCTGGTGCTCGCGCTCCCCAAGCTCTCGTCGCCGCGGCTCGTCGACACCGTTGCTGACCTGTGCGCGGATCCGGGCGTCGGCGGACACGCGCTGGCCGCGCTCGCTCAGCTCGTGGCGCGCCATCGCACGCCGGTCGAGTTTGCAGTGGTCAAGCCCTTCCTGCGCGACGGGCGCGCGTGGGTGCGTCGCGATGCCAAGGAACTGCTCGCGCTGCTCGAGACACTGCCGCGGGTTTGAAGGTCGAGCGAGCGTCGGCCCATGGAAGCGATCTCATGCTGGCGTGGGCGCCTGTTCTGAGTTCGCCCGCTGTGGGTTCGACCGCGGGTCGAGCGCGCGGACGCGGATTTTCGCGTGCGCGCGCAGCGGGCCTGCTGCTGGTAGTCTCTCGCGCCCGCGCGCCCGCGCGTCACGTCCTTGAATCCGACCCTCCTGCTCGCCATCGCGACGCTTGCGCTCGTCGTCGGCCCGCTGCTCGACCGCCTCGCCCGGCGCGTGCCGATGCTGCCGGCCATGATCGACGGGGCCACGATCGGCGGCATCGTGGTGCTGTCGTTCTTCCATCTGATGTCCGAGGCGGGAGCGCACCTCGGTTTCTGGGCGCTGGTGCTGCTCGCGCTCGGCCTGCTCTTGCCGGTATGGGCGGAGCGCATGCTCGCATCGAGTGGCGAGAGCCTGAAGCTGCCCGTGGGCGTGCTCATCGTGCTCTTGCTGGTCGCGCACGAGCTGATCGAGAGCGCGGCGCTCGCGTCGGTCGTCAACGAGGAGCGCGTCGGCATCGCGACGCTGCTCGTTGTCGTCGGCCATCGCCTGCCGCTCGGGTTGCTCCTGTGGGGGCAGACCAAGCGCCGTTTTGGGCGCGTTGCGGCGCTGATGTCGCTGCTGGCGATGGCGTCGCTCACGTGGTTTGGACCGCAGTTCGTGCCCGTCAGCGAAGGCACGTTCACGGCCGTGCTCTCGGCGCTGCTCGCGGGCGGCCTGCTGCACCTCGTGCTGCAGCACGCTCCGGCCTCGGAGCACACCCACGAGCACGAGAGCGAGCGCCACTTCTGGGCCGGGCTCGGCGCGGTGGGGGCCGCGGGCTTCTTCGTGCCTTACCTCGCGGCGGGCGGCGGCAGCCACGGCCACGACCACGGCGAGGACGTGTCCGCGCTCGCCGGCCGGCTGGGCGAGCTCGTGATCGAGACCGCGCCCTACCTGCTCGCGGGAGTGATCGGGGCCGCGCTGATCGAGGCCTTCGTGCCCGGGACGTTGCTGCGGCGCTTCTCGGGCGGCTCGCGTCTGCGGCAGTCTTTGGCGGGCGTCGTCGTGGGCACGCCGATGCCGGTGTGTTCCTGCGGGGTGCTGCCGATCTATCGCTCGCTCGTCCACAAGGGCGTCGGCGCGAGTGCCGCGCTGGCGTTGCTTGTGAGCGCGCCGGAGATCGGCGTCGATTCGATTCTGCTCTCGTGGAAGCTGCTCGGCCCAGGTCCGACTCTGGCACGCGTCGGCGCCGCTGCGATCGTCGCGCTCGCGGTCGGCCTCGTGGTCGGCCGACTCGCGGAGCGCGAGGGCAGCCGCTTCGAGCGCACGCCGTCGGACGAGCCGCGCCCGGAAGGCGCGGTTGCCTCGCTGCGGCACGGCCTGCTCGAGACCTGGGGTCATCTCGCGCCCTGGATCCTGTTCGGTCTCGTGCTGACCGCGCTCGTCGAGCCTTGGATCTCGACGGAGTGGGCCGAGCGCATGCCGCCGTGGGTGCAGGTCGTGGTGCTGAGCCTCGCGGGCATGCCGACCTACATCTGCGCCACCGCGGCCACCCCGTTCGCGGCGCTGTTGCTCGCCAAGGGCTTCGCGCCGGGCGCGGTGATCGCGTTCTTGCTCACGGGACCGGCCACCAACCTGACCACCTTCGGCGCACTCTCCAAGCTTCACTCGCGCCGCGTTGCATGGGCCTTCGTGGCCACGGCGGCGCTCGTGACCTGCGCGCTCGGGTGGGGGATCAACGCCATGCTCGGCGAGGGCTTCGCGCTCGCGACCGAGCACGCCCACGAAGGCGAGGAGCACGCCCACGGAGCGTTCGCGCTCTCCGCGGCGGCGCTGCTCGGCGTGCTGACCGTTTGGGTGCTCCTGCGCGAAGGCCCGCGGGCGTTCTTGGCCCAACTTGGTTCCTCCGATGGGGATGCCCCGGCGCACCACCATCACCACCACCACGGCGACGACCACCGCTCCAGCGGACCGGGCGCAGGCGGCGGCTCCGGAGCCGCCTGCGGCCATCCCGGGCACTCCCATGACCACTAAAGCCGCGTCCTGAGGCCTCCGCGGGCCACCCGCGGCCGCCGCGGTTGACGATTTTCGCGCGCTCGCTACCCTATTTCCCTCTCAAAAGCCACCCGGTCGGACCGTCCTAGTTCCACCCGTGGCACGCGCGGCTTCCCGATGTCCGGGGACCCGCAGAGTCTCCACGAACGACCCTTCTCTTCCTCCCGCCGCACCAACTATGAGTTCCGTCACCGCGACCAGCGCCCTGACCGGGGCGAGCGCCAAGCGTCTCGCCTTCTACCGGAACATCGGGATCATGGCCCACATCGACGCCGGCAAGACCACGGTGTCGGAGCGCATCCTGTTCCTCGCCCAGAAGATCCACAAGATCGGCGAGGTCCACGAGGGCGCGGCCACGATGGATTACCTCGAGGACGAGCAGAAGCGCGGCATCACGATCCAGTCGGCCGCCACACAGGTCGAGTGGGACGGCGTGACGATCAACCTGATCGACACCCCCG
>SXKQ01000168.1 GCA_005778045.1 Planctomycetia bacterium | reverse complement strand
GCTGCTCTACCGACTGAGCTACGCGCCCCCGTGCTGCCTGCCGCGCCCGCGACGTTTTCACGCCGCGGCACGCGTCCCGGGATCCATCAGACCTCGGTGATTTCCTTGACCTTCGCCGCCTGCACGACGTCGAGTTTCTTCTCAAACTCCTTGAGCGCATCCTGCACGCGCTCGAGGGTCTTCTTGTGCTCGTCCTCGGTGAGGCCGCCGCCCTTGCTCTCGGCGTCGGCCTGCTTGTTGGCTTCGCGGCGCGCGTTGCGCATGGCCACGCGACCTTCCTCGCACATCTCCTTGACCTTGGCGGCGTACTTGAGGCGCTGCTCGCCGGAGAGCGGCGGCATCTGCAGGCGCAGCATCTTGCCGTCGCTCTGGGGCGTGATGCCGAGCTCGCTCTTGAGGATGGCCTTGGAGATCTCGACCAGCACCGAGGCGTCGAAGGGCTTGATCACGATCTGGCGCGGCTCGGGCACCGACAGCGAGGCAAGTTGGTTGATCGGCGTCGGCGAGCCGTAGTAGTCGACGCGGATGTTCTCGACGAGCGCCGTAGACGCGCGGCCCGTGCGCACGGCGCGCAGCAGGTCCTGCACGTGGTGCAGGGCCTTATCGAGAGCTGCGTTGGTCTCGGCGACGATCTTCTGCTGGGTCTGCGCACTCATGACTCGCTCCGGATGGTCGTGCCGAGGTTGCTCTCGCCGCGCACGACGCGCTCGATGTTACCTTCCTTGAAGAGGTCGAATACCACGATGGTCAGCTTCGACTCCATGCACAGGTTGACCGCGGTGGTGTCGAGCACCTTGAGCCCGCGGGCGATGAACTCCTGGTGCGTGAGCGTCGGGAGGCGCTGCGCGGTGGAGTCGAGCATCGGATCGGCGGTGTAGACGCCATCGACCTTGGTGCCCTTGAACAGCACGTCGCAGCCGAGCTCGCGCGCGCGCAGGGCGGCCGCGGTGTCGGTCGAGAAGAACGGGTTGCCCGTGCCGGCCGCGAGGATCACGAGCCGATCCTTGGCGAGGTGCGCCAACGCGCGGCGACGCACGAACGGCTCGGCCACCTTGGCGATCTCGATCGCCGTCATCACGCGCGTCTCGACGCCAGCCTGTTCGACCGCATCGGAGAGCGCCAGCGCGTTGATCACGGTGCCGAGCATGCCCAGGTAGTCGGCGCTCGCCCGCAGCGTTCCCATGCCGGCCACTTTGGCGCCGCGCAGGATGTTGCCGCCACCGACGACCACGGCAGTCTCGACGCCGAGGCGCGAAACCGTCGCGATCTGCCGCGCGATCGTGTGCACAGAGTCCGGGTCGAGGCCACGACCGGTGCCGCGGTCGGCGAAGGCCTCGCCCGAAACCTTGAGAAGGATGCGCTGGTAGCTCACCGCGCCGCTCCGCTCACGCGTTGAGCGCGAACAGCGCGAAGCATTCGACCTTGGCATCGGCACCGAGGGCCTCGGCGAGCATCTTCTTCACGCTCGTCGCGTTGTCGAGGTACCAAGGCTGCTCCTCGAGGGCGACCGTGCCGTAGTACTTGTTGATCTTGCCGTTGACGATGCCTTCGCGCTTGTCGGCCGGCTTGGCGAGCACTTCTTCGCTCTCCATGTAGACCTTGCGCTCGCGCTCGATCACGTCGGCGGGGATCTGGTCGCGACTCACCGCGACCGGGCGGGCGAACACGAGGTGCTGGCCGAGCTTGTTGAGGAACTCCGCGGCCTTGGCTGCGTCCACGCTCGTCGAGACCGAGGCAAAGCCGCCGATCTTCTGGTCGAAGTGGATGTAGCCGCCGACGAAGCCCTTGGCGTTCTCCATGAACGCGACGTGCGGCACTTCGCAGTTCTCGCCGCACTTGGCGGTCAGTCCCTTGACGACGTCCAAGGCGACCGTGCCGCCGAGGTTCGAGGCGAGCAGGTCCGCGGCGGAGCCGATGCGGTGGTCGAAGGCGTGCTGCGCGAGCTTGCCGAGCAGGCCCGAGAAGTCCTCGGTCGGCGGAACGAAGTCGGTCTCGCAGGTCATCATCACCACCGCAGCCTTGCGGCCGTCAGCGGAGCGCACGGCGGCGACGCGACCGGCGCCCGCCTTGCGGCCCGCGCGCTTGTCAGCGTTCTTGAGGCCGCTCTTGCGCAGGTTGTCGATAGCCACCTCGATGTCGCCGCCAGCGGCCTCGAGGGCGCGCTTGCACTCCATCAGGCCCGCGCCGGTGCGCTCGCGCAGTTCCGAAACCATCTTGGCACTGATCGTCGTCATGGGAGCTCTCGCTTCGTCGTGTGCGGAAAGGGCGCGACAGTCGGGGCCGTCGCGGCAGATGCGAATCTTGGGCTGTCGGGTGGCGAGCACGCGCGACGCCTCGGCGTCGTGCACAGGGCCCGCGGGTTTTGGGGAGGCCCGCGCCGGGCGCTCCGGAGAGCGCGCGACGCGGGCCTCGCCTTGGGGCGGGCGCGCTCAGGCACCCACTTCGGGCGCGGGCGCGGCCGCTTCGCTCGCGGCGGGGGCGGCGGCCGGAGCGCCACCGCGACGCGAACGCAGGTCAGCGGCGCGGTTGCCACGCGTCGGGCGCGGCTCGTCGCCCACCGGAGCCTGATCGCCACGCTCGCCACCGGTGGTCGCGGTCTGCTCGCGACGGTTGGCGCAGCCTTCCTCGACGGCCGTCGCAAGACGGTCGATCAAGAGGCGCACGCTCTTCAGCGCGTCGTCGTTGCCCGGGATCACGATGTCGACCACGCTCGGGTCGCAGTCGGTGTCGAGGATGCCGACCACCGGCACGCCGAGGCGGCGCGCTTCCTTGATCGCGTTGATCTCGCGCGCGGGGTCGATTACGACCATCGCGCCGGGGATCTCGGTCATCTCGCGGATGCCGCCGAGGTTGCGCTCGATCTTCTTCTTCTCGCGGCGCAGCGTGGAAGCCATCTTCTTGGACTCGATCTCGATCGTGCCCGACTCTTCCATGCCTTCGAGTTCTTCGAGGCGACGGAGGCGGCTGCGGATGACCGAGAAGTTCGTGAGCGTGCCACCGATCCAGCGCTCGGTCACGACCGGCATGCCCGTGCGCTGACCCGCGTCTTGGACGACGCCCTTGACCTGGCGCTTGGTGCCGACGAACAGGATCTGCGATCCTTCGGCGGCGACGTGGTAGAGAAAGTTCTGCGCCCGCAGGAGGCCCCGGAGGGTCTCGCGCAGGTCCATGATGTGAATCAGGTTGCGGCGACCGTAGATGTACGGCGCCATCTTCGGATTCCACCGCGACACGCGGCATCCGAAGTGCACACCCGCTTCGATGAGTTGCTGGACCGAGACGGTTTCCATGAGGATCGAAGGTGACGGGAGTTGAGGGAAGTGAGCCTGTCGACGCCACTCGGCGTCGCAGGGGTCCCTGGGGGACCGGGATGGGTTGGAGGTTGGACGAACGGAAATGTGACAGGGCGCCCGGCCACGCGGCCAGATGCTCAGGCCCCCGAGAATTCTCGGGGGCGAGGAGTGTAGCGAGCCGCGCCGGGGAGTCAAACCGACGCCCCCGTCGACGGGCGAGCGCGGACGCTCCGGATGCGCTGGAGCGGTGCACGGGCGGTGGCAGGCCGCCCCGGGACCCCTTCCTGCGCTTGCGAATCCCTAAATCGTGCCAGCTGGTTCATACTTGAGAAGCTGGTCCGGCCACGGCCGGGCGCGAGAACCGACCCGTGACAGACTCTTTTCCTAGCACGCCCGCAGCCGGCGGCCGCGGCGACTCCGCCGCCCGCGGCAGCACCCTCGCGCGCGACCTCGCCGGTCGCGCGGGCACCACCGTGCTTGTCTGCGACCACCGCGGCGAGGGCACTCTGGCCCGCTCGCGCTTGCTCGGGCAACTCGGCTACTCGGTGCTCGTCTCCGCCACGCTGCGGCGCTCCTGGGAGATGCTCGCCCACTCGCCTCCGGCGCTCGTGGTGCTCGACGCGCTCGCAGGGCTCGGGGAGGCCGAGTTCGAGGTCGTGGACCGCGCGCGCCGCGCCGACGGGCGCACCGGGATGCTCGCGGTCGTGGGCGAAGACGGCCCGAGCACGGGCCTGGTCGAGGCGTTGCGCGGCGAGCGTCACGGACCGATCGACCTCGTGCGCCGCGGGGCGAGCGACGAGGAACTCGCGGTGCGCTTGGAAATGCTGCTGCGACGCATCGAGACGCGCAGCGAGCTCGAGCATCTGCAGCACCTCGCAACCCACGACGACCGCACCGACTTGCTGCGGCCGCAGGTCTTCCAAGAGCAGCTGCGCCAGCACTTTTCCGCCGCCCAGCGCCACCAACTCGACCTCGGGCTCCTGCTGCTCGACCTCGACGACTTCGGCCGCATCAACAAGCTCTACGACCACACCGTGGGCGACGAGGTGATCGCGCGCGTGGGCGCGGCCGTGCGACGCTCGCTGCGCGCCGAGGACGTAGCCGCGCGCCTCGGGGGCGACGAGTTCTGCGTGCTGCTCCCCTACACGCGCAAGGTCGACGCCGCGCGCGTCGTGCAGCGTCTGCTCGAGCAGATCCCGGAAGCGACGCGCGAGCTCAAGGTGCATCCGCCGCTGGTCGTGACCGCGAGTCTGGGCTTCGAGACTTTCAACGGCGAGGACGTCGAGAGCGAGGGCCAGATGCGCCAGCACGCCGAGGAAGCGCTGCGCCACGCCAAGCGCTCAGGCGGCGATCGCGGCGTGTATTACCGCAGCCTCGACTCGGCGCTGCGCGCGTCCCGCGGCGCCTGAGCCGCGCCTAGCGCCGATGTTCGGCGCGTCTCCTAGCGCACGAGCAACATGCGCAGCCAGTCCGCGCGGTCTGCGACGAAGGAGCGCTCGTCCATGTCGACGACCAGCGCCAGCCGGCGCTTGCCGTCGAGCGCGAGAGTCGGCAGCGCAAGCGGCGCCTCGCCGCCGCGCACGCGTCCGCTACGCCACGCAGGCTCGCTTGCGCCGTCGAGGAAGATCGAGAACTCTACGCAGCCGCGGTAGGCGAGCAGACGCACCGAGTCGTCGATCGCGACTGCGCCGCGCAGGCTCTTCCACGTGCCGTCCAACTCGAACTCGAGCCGCGAAGGGGCGTGCACGCCGAGCCCGCGCGCCCAGACTCGACCGCCCGCGGAGAGCGGCGAACCCGTGACGGAGCGATCGCGCTGCCAAGGCCAGCGCAGGCCGAGGTCGCCACCCTCTTCCCAGCCCTCGCGCACGAGCGCGGGCTCGAGCGCGGACAGGAACGCGACACTGCCGTCGCCCGTGGTGAGCTCCCGCACCGCTCCGCTCGGGAACACGAGCGTGCGCTGCGCGTCGAGAGCGAGCGTGAGACCGCCCGAGTCCCAGCGCACGAGCCCGCCCGAGATGCGCCCGCCGTCCGCGAGGTCGAGCAGCACGGCGCGTTCGGGCAACGAGCGCGGATCCTCCAGCGGCTCGACGAACAACGCCGCGACCTCGGCCCAGGGGAAGGTGCGCGAGCCCAGCACACCGTCGAACTTCACGCCCTCGGCGGAGAAGCCCTCGAGCGTGCCGTCCAAGGTGTCGAACCCTGCGGGCCGCACCCAGTACAAGCGATCGCCGCGCGCAGGCGCCGCGAAAGCGGCCGTGCCCTCGCTACGGAACTCGAGCGTGAGCAGTTCGCCCACGTCGAGCGCGAGTTGCGCCCCGCCCGCGAGTTCGAGCTCGAGCCGGTCGCCGTCTCCGCCGCGGACGGCCGCCATCAGCCGATCACCGCCCACGAGCGCCACGCTGGCGCGCCGCGCGGCCTCGCCCGGCGGAGTCGGCTCGCTGCACCCCTCGACGCGCACGGACACCGCCTGCGCCAGCTGGGACGCCCCGAGCTCGAAGCCCTCGAGAGAACGCGAGGCGAGGCTGCCATCGCGCGCCTCGATCCACAGCTTGCCGCTCTCCCGCCGCTCTCCCGAGGATGCGGGACCGGGTGCGCACAGCGCGGCGACGGGCAAGGTGAAGAGCAGCGTGCGGACGAGCATGCCGGGATACTACGCGGTGCGCGGAGTGGTGCGAGGGGCATGAACGCTGCCAGCTTGGCAGGCCCGGGGAGAGTACTCCTCGACCGCTGCCAGAACGGCAGCAGCTTGAGTACCGATGGACCCGCGGACTCGCTGCAGGACCCTCGGCACCGTTCTTGCTAGAGGCGAAGGCCCAGCAGCTCGGGCGGCTCGCTTCGGCGACCGTGCAGGCTGTGCCCGGCTTGCTCCAGTTTTTGGCGCGCCGTGCGCTCCCCCGGACCCCGCTCACCTACCCCGTCCCCCAACCTCCCAGACCCCCTCGGGTCCGACCGTTCGCGCCCGAGCACGAGAGACGACAGAAGGTTCCCTCCATGGCAGCCAAGCAGATTGTGTTCGAAGCCGACGCGCGCGAGGCGATCCGCCGCGGCGTCGAGAAGCTCTCCAAGGCCGTGACCAGCACGCTCGGCCCCCGCGGCCGCAACGCGGTGCTCGACAAGGGCTGGGGCGCGCCGACCGTCACCAAGGACGGC
>SXKQ01000167.1 GCA_005778045.1 Planctomycetia bacterium | reverse complement strand
GGGGTTGTTCTTGGTGCGGCGCGAGAGGATCTGAACCACGCGTTCGATCTCGTGCTCGCGGCCGATGACGACGTCGAGCTTGCCCTGACGGGCGAGCTCCGTGAGGTCGCGGCCGAACGCGTCGAGGGCCGGCGTCTTGCTCTTGCCGCCCGCGCCACCGCCGCTGCCGCCACCACCGCCGGAGCCAGCGCTCCCACGCTGCTCGGACCCGCCGCTCTGGGACTCGCCCGACTCCTCTTCCTCGTCGCTCTCCTCGGTGTTCGCGCCGAGGACCTCGAGCACCTCGTCGCGCACATCCTCGAGCTTGACGCCGAGATTCATCAGGACCTGCGCCGCGATGCCCTCGTTCTCCTTGATCAGGCCGAGCAGCAGGTGCTCCGTGCCGATGTAGTTGTGGCCGAGGTTGGAGGCCTCCTCCATCGAGAGCTCGAGCACCTTCTTGGCGCGCGGTGTGAAGGGCAATTGGCCCATGGTGACCATCGACGGCCCGGTCTTGACGATCTTCTCGACCTCGGCGCGGATCTTGGTCAGGTCGATGCTCATGTTCTTGAGCACGTTGGCGGCGACGCCAGAGCCCTCCTGAACAAGCCCGAGCAGGATGTGCTCCGTGCCCAGGTACTCATGGTTGAACCGCTGCGCCTCTTGGCGAGCGAGATTCATCACCTTCTTGGCGCGGTCCGTGAAGCGGTCGAACATGTGGGGTCTGCTCCGTGCGCTGGCTCGTTCAGGGACCGGTTCGGAGGGCTCCGTTCCGGGGTCGGCTCCACGAGCGCTGTGGACCGACCAAACTGCTTAGTGCTTGCTCATCGGCCTTCAAGGGGCCCGAGGTTGACCCCTCTCGGCCGGAGGGCGGCCCTCGCCAGCCCGTTTTCGGGTCCGAGGGGCGTCTATGATGGCGTCCCGGGGCGGGAGAATTCCATCCCCGAGTGGTCGCGAGTCGATGGCCTAGACTCGCAGCGCGCCGCGCGAAGGGGGTCGCGGGCGAGCCAGCTCTGCGGCGCGAAGCGCGCTCTACTGCAGTCCGCGCAGCTCGTCGCGCAGCCGTGCCGCGGCCTCGTAGGCCTCGTCGCGCACGGCGGAGTCGAGCGCGGTCTGGAGCTCCAGGATGCGCTGCAGACGCCGATGCGTCGCGTAGTCCATGCCCGGCACGCGGCCGACGTGGCTCGCCGCGCCGTGAATGCGTTCGAGCACCTCGGCGAGGTCCTTGCCGAACACCTCGTAGTCCTTGGGGCAGCCGAGGCGCTGCAGCTGGCGGAACTCGCGCAGGGTCATGCCGCAGTCCGGACAGCTGGTGACCTTTCCGCGCGGCTTGGGCGGCGCGGAGGCGGCCGCCTCGACGGCCTTGAGCATCCCGGCGATGTTGCTCGGCAGCGAGGGCTTGGCCAGTGCCTGGCTCTGGGCGCAGCTCTGGCAGAGATGCCGATCGGAGGGCTTGAACTTGTAGATCTCAGCCCCCGACTCGGGGCAGACGCTGAAGTGCTGCGCGGGGTGAATCACATGCACCGTCGCGGGTTCGAGCTTGCAGTTCTGGCAGTTCATGCGGTCGTGGGGAATACGGCGGGATGGGCGCGGCCGAAGGCACCTTCCGAGTAGTCTAGGACAGATCCCGACGGCGCTCGATGGGCTCATTCCGGGTCGCGGAAGGCCCCCCGGGCGCGGGCCAGCAGGGCCGGGGTGATTTTGTGGCGGGCGAGGATCGTGGCGAGCTCCGGTGGGGCCGCCGTGTGCAGGGTGGCGAGCAGGTCGAGGCTGTCGGCTCGCTCGGGGATCCGGGCGAGGAAGGCCTCGAGGGCGCTGTCGGGGGCCAGCGGGCCGCCGCGCACCTCGCTGGTGTCCTCGAGCCGCCCGCGCAGGGCGATGCGCGCCCGCGAGGCCGGCATGCCGCAGGCGCGCTCGAGGCGGGCCTCGAAGGCGAGCGTGCTCTGGAACAGGTGGGCGGCCGAGATCGAGCGGGCCTCGCCGCTGCGGGCGAGCTTGGCGGCGGCCGAGAGGGCGCGCTTGGCGTCATCGGAGAAGTGGCGGAAGAGGTGCCCCTGCTCGCTCGCGCCGCCGCCGCCCTCGGGCAGCAGCGCCTCGAGCCCGGCGGGGTTCCAGCCGGCCGAGGAGAACAGCTCCTGCAGATCTGCCTCGAGCTGGTCGAAGGCCGCCAGCGCCAAGTGGGGGACGAGCACGAGGTCATCGCGGCGGCGCGCGGCGCGCTCGCGGGCACCGCGCAGGGCCAGCACGCCGCGCGCGGAGAACGGCAGGGCGGCGCTCGAGCCGGAGATCAGGATTCCAGCCGAGATCGAGCGCGCCTCTTCGGAGACGGTCGTGGGGTCGGCGAAAGCGTGCACTGCGGCGCGGTGGGCGGCGCAGTCCTCGTCCTCCATCAGGGTCGACAGCAGGTGTTCCGGTCCCACCTCGTCGGCGTGGATCTGCAGCGCGGAGTGGGCGGCGCGGTCGAGCAGCGCGCGCGCGTAGGGAGCGAGGCGCGCGGCGAGGAGTTCGAGCTCGCGGGTGTCGAGGGCGATCATCGGCTGGGTGAGGTGCAGGCGGACTGCAAATGCTCGCGGAAGCGCAGGGCGCGGTCGCGGAAGTTGAGGAACTCGTCGAAGCTCGCGCAGGCGGGGGAAAAGAGCAGCGCCTCGCCCGGATGCACTTGGTTCCAAGCGAGCGCGACCGCCTCGCGCAGGGTCGGGGCAGCGCTCACGGTCGCGCCCGCGGCGCGGAAGGCCGCGGCGAGCAGCTCCGACGAGCCTCCGAAGGTCACGACCGCGCGCGCCCGTTCTCGGGCGAGCGTCGCGAGCTCGTCGAGCGGCAGGCCTTCCTTGGCTTGCCCGCCGCACAGCAGCACGAGCGGGCCCGCGAGGCTTCGCAGAGCGGACACGGTCGAGTCCGGCGTGGTCGAGATGCCGTTGTCCCACACGCGGTGGCCGGCGAACTCGCCGAGGTCCTGCAGGCGGTGTTCGAGGCCGCGCACCTCGCCGACGGCGCGGGCGAGCGCGGCCGGTGCGGCGCCGAGCGCGTGGGCGAGGCCGAGCGCGGCGAGCATGTTTCCGCGCTGGAATTCGCCGGGCAGGCGCAGGTCGGCGATGTACCCGAGCGTCTCGGTGCCGAGCCGGAACTCGCCCGCAGCGAGGTGCAGCGGCGTGTGCGCGCCCACGGCCGTGGAAAAGCGCAGCACTCGGCCGCGCGGGGCGTTCCAGCGGCCAACGCGCGGGTCGTCAGCGGAGAGCACGACCGTCGCGCCGGCGGGTGCGAGCTCGAGGATGCGGCGTTTCGCGGCGTCGTAGCCCTCGACCGTGCCATGGCGCTCGAGGTGATCGGAGAGCACGTTGACGCACGCCACGGCGGCCACGCGCTCGCACGGCCCGAAGCCCTCCGGCAGGGCCTCGAGCTGGTAGGACGAGATCTCGACCACGGCGACGTCCTCGGGGCGCATGTCGTCGAGCGACGAGATGAGCGCGCGCCCGATATTGCCGCCGAGGTGCACGCGGGAGCCCGATTCCTCGAGCAGGCGCGCGGTCGCGTGCGTGGTGGAGCTCTTGCCCTGCGTGCCCGTGATGAGGACCACGCGCGCGGGGCAGGCGGCGAGGAACAGCGCCATCTCGCTCGTCACGCTCACGCCGGCGGCGCGCGCGGCGACGAGCAGTGGGTTGCTCGGCGCCACGGCCGGATTGGCGACCACGAGCTCGGCGGAGGTGAAGTCCGACTCGACGTGTTGGCCGAGGACTGTGCGCACGCCGAGGCCGGCGATCGCGTCGAGCGACTCGCGCAGCTTTTCGGCAGGGCGCTTGTCCGTGACGGTCACCACGGCGCCGCACGCGGCGAGGAAGCGCACCACCTCCACTCCTCCGCCCTGCAGCCCCAGTCCCATGACCGTGACGCGGCGGCCGGCGAGCACCGCGGCGCTCACGGCTGGCGGTCCTCGTCCTCGGACTTGGCCGGCGACTTGGGACCCGCGGGGCCGGCGTGGCGCAGGTTGTTGGCGCGCTCGATCACGCCGGGCAGGTCGGGCTCGAGCAGCACGCTCTGCCCCTTCACGAGGCGCACGTGCACTTTCTGGATGTCGCTCCAGCCGATCGGCACGAGCACTTCCGTGAAGATGTCGACCGGAAACTCGCCATACCACGGCGGCTCGACCTCGAGCACGCGCGAGTAGGTGGCGTAGCCCGACAGGTAGAGCGTCAGGCGCCGCACGCCGTAGTGCTCGAAAGGCACTTCGCAGGGGGTCGTCCCGACCCGCGCGCCATCGAGGCGCACCTCGGCTTGGCTGGGTTCGGAGGTGATGCGCAGGGCGCGCTCGGCCTGGCAGGAGGCGAGCGCCATCGCGCCGAGCGCGACCACAAGGCGCGTGGACAAGCTCGTCGGGACGGTGGGTGCGAGCACGATTTCGAGAGGCTGCGCTGGCTGCGCACGTTTCGCAAGTGACTGCCGATGCTGACCGGCGCATCCGCCCGGCGCGAAGGTGGCGGAGAGGGCGGGATTCGAACCCGCGGTACGAGGGATACCCGTACACCGGCTTAGCAAGCCGGCGCTATCGGCCACTCAGCCACCTCTCCGGAAGGCGCGGGAGTTTAGCGTTCGGGGCCACCTGCCGCCAGAGCCGCGATTTGCGAGCCCATGCCGCTCGGGCTACGGTACGCAAGCGTGAGCGGGGCGGCGTCCGGGCCGCCCGTGATCGCGCGAGGGCTTCCGGCTTCCCATGGAATCTCGTCGTACAGCCGCCTTGTGGCTCTGGCTCTTCAACATCGCCCTAGGGGCGCTGGTGGGGCTCTCATATCTCGAGGCCGAGAACGTGCCACGCTCGCCGGTCCTGTGGCTGTTCGCTCACCTCGGGCTCGTGTCGACCGTCGCCACGCTGGCGCTCGTCCCTGGCTCGTTCCTGTGGCTCGCAGCGCGCGCGGGCTTGCGGTCGCGCGAGTTCGGCTTGCTCGCGGCTCTGGCTTGGATGCTGTTCCAACTCGCGCTGGTGATCGACACCCGCGTGTGGGGGCTCTTCCGCTATCACTTCAACTCCGCGGCGTGGAACCTGATCACGACGCGCGGCTCCGAGGACAGCTACCGACTGGGCCCGCGCGTGTGGACCGTCGGACTGGCTCTGGCGGCGCTGTTCTTCGCGCTCGAGCTGCTCGCATGGCGCTGGCTGGCCGGGTCGGCCGAGCACGCGGCGCGCTCGAGTCGCTGGCATCGACCCGCGTCCGTGGCCGTGGCCCTGCTCGTGCTCGCGGTGGGCATCGAGAAGACGATCTATGCCGGCGCGGAGCTGCAGCAGGACGCGCGCGTGTCGGCGCTCAGCCGGGCGTTCCCTCTCTATCCGCGCGTTTCGGTCGTGCCGATGCTGCCCGAGCCGTACGCGTCGGACCTCGGACCGGCCGTGCCGATTGCGAGCGAAGGGGCGACGCTGCGCTACCCGCTCGAGAGGCCCGAGCTCGCTCCCGCGGGCCCGCGTCCCAACGTGCTGATCCTCGTGATCGACTCTTGGCGCGGCGATATGTCGGGTCCTGACGACACTCCGGCGCTCGCGGCGCGCGCCCCCCGGGCGCGGGTGTTCGCGGATCACTACAGCGGCGGCAACGGCACGCGCTTTGGCGTGTTCTCGATGCTCTACGGGCTGCACGGCTCCTACTGGTGGCCGGTGCTCGAGGCGGGGCGCCCGCCGGTGCTGCTCGACACGTTGCTCGCGGCGGGCTACGAACCGGGCGTGTTCTCGAGCGCGTCGATGGACTATCCAGAGTTCCGCCGCACAGCGTGGTCGAGCATTGCGGAGAGCGTGCGCGACGACTTCGGGGACGCGCGGGCGAGCGTGCGGGACCAGCGCGTAGCGGAGGCGTGCGCGAGCTTCGTGCGCGAGCGCGATGCGGACCGGCCGTTCTTCGCCTTCGTGCTGCTCGACTCGGCCCACCAGAAGTACGACTTCCCCGAGGGCGCCGATCCATTCCGGCCGTACGCGCGCGATATCGACTACGTGGAGCTCGCCGGCTCGCGCGATCCAGAGCTGCAGGAACTGGTGCGCAATCGCTACCGGAATGCGCTGCTGCATGCCGACCGCGTGGCGGGCTGGCTGCTCGAGGAACTCGAGCGCATGGGCGAGCTCGAGCGCACGCTGGTGGTCGTCACCGGCGACCATGGCGAGGAGTTCGCCGAGAACGGGCATTGGGGGCACACCAGCAACTTCACGCCGGAGCAGGTGCGTGTTCCGCTGCTCGTCTTGGGACCCGGGATCGCGCCGGGCGTCGAGCGTCGTCCGACTTCGCATGCGGACTTGCCCGCGACGTTGCTCGAGCACCTCGGGGCCGACCCGCGGCTGCGCGCACGCTGGACGCTCGGCGGAAACCTGCTCGAGCCCGTCGCCGAGCGCGTGCGGGTCGTCGCGAGCTGGGAGGACGTCGGGCTGTGGACGCGCGAGGGACTGCTGCGCATCCCACGCGAGCCCGCGGCCGGGATGGCGATCTCGGTCTGGGACGAGCGCTGGAGGCTGGTGGCCGACCAGCGTGGCGCGCTGGAGCGCAGCGCGGACTCGCTGGAGCAACTTTCCGAGCAATGCTGGCGCTTCCTAGCGCTTCCGGACGTGGCCGGCGGGCGCTGACCGGCGCGGATTGCGACTTCCTTTCCGGCTCCGGCGGGAGCTGACTCCAGATTCCGGTCCTCGCTCAAGACTGCCGAGCGGGGGGGCCGAACTCTTGGGGCGTGGGGCGGTCTCCGCCCCCCGGAAGAAGCAATGTCGTGGGGACGACACCGCCGTGTCCAGCGCCTGTGGCTGGCCACGGCGGACTTTCCTGTCGAGCCCCGTCGCAGCCGCCCCTAACTCGCCTGCAACCGAGGAATCGTAAATGAAGACCGCCTGCATCGCTCTCGCATCGCTCTCCCTGTGCTCGACCGCCGCTCTCGCCACCGCCCAGACCTCCCTTCAGACTTCGACCGGCGGCAGCGCGGGCGACCAGCTCGGCGACGCGATCGCTGTCCTCGGTGACCTCGACGGCGACGGGCAGGCCGAGCTCGCGGTCGGCGCGCCCTTCGCGGACGTCAACGGCGCCTCGTCCGGCCTCGTGCGCGTGCTGAATGGCCGCACGGGCGCGATCGTGCGGAGCTTCGCGGGCCCCGTGGCCGGCGACCGGCTCGGCGAGAGCGTCGCCTGCGCTGGCGATGTCGATGGCGACGGCTGGAACGACCTCGTCGCGGGTGCGCCCAATCACGACACGAATGGGTCGAACGCCGGCATGGCGCGCGTGTGGTCGGGTCGCACGGGCAGCGTGCTCTTCACCTGGCACGGCGACGCCGCGGGCGACTGGTTCGGGCTGTCGGTCGATGGCGCCGGCGACGTCAATGGCGACGGACGCATGGACGTGATTGTCGGCGCGCCCTACGGCAAGGGCACGAACACCGCCAACGTCGGCGAGGCGCGCATCTTCTCGGGTCTCGATGGCAGCGTGCTGCGCACGTTTAACTCGCCGCAGGGCGTCTCGGTGCTCGGCATGAGCGTGTCGGGCGCGGGCGATGTCGACCGCGACGGCTTCGCGGATGTCCTCGTCGGTGCCCCGCAGTCCACCTACTCGCTGAACGATCAGGGGCGCGTCTGGGTGTTCTCCGGTCGCACGGGCGCCGCTCTGCGCTTCTTTCAGGGCTCGACTGCCGGCGAGAACTTCGGCTTCTGCGTCGATGGCGGGCGTGACGTGAACAATGACGGCTGGCCGGACTTCGTGATCGGCTCTCCGTTCGCGGACTATCAGGGCGCCAACTCGGGCTCGGTGTTCGTCCACTCCGGGCTCGACGGCGCGCAGCTGTTCCACTTCCGCGGCACGGCCGCGTCCGACGACATGGGGCGCAGCTGTGCGCACGCCGGTGACGTCGACGGAGACGGCTGGGGCGACGTGATCGGCGGGGCGCGCCTCAAGGATCAAGGTTTGGGCAACTGCGGCATGGCCCGCGTCTGGTCCGGCCGCACGGGAGCGGTGCTCCACAGCGTGTACGGAGCTTCCGTCGACGAGATGCTGGGACACGCCGTCGCGGGCGGAGCGGACGTCAACGGCGACGGGCTCGATGACTTCGTCGTCGGCTGGCCGACCTTCGACTCCGGTGCCACGAGTATCGATGTCGGCCGCGCGCGCGCCTACAGCGCCGCGCCGCTGCCGGTCACAAGCTACGGCACCGCGGGCACCAGCGCTTCGGGCTGCACGGCCACGCTGACGACCTCCGGTTCGCCGAGCGCCAGCGCGCTCACTCCGTTCATCGTGCGTGCCAACGGCGTCGTCCGCCAGAGCACCGGATTCCTGTTCTACGGTAGCCACGGGCAGGCTGCGCCCTACGGCTCGGGCTGGCTGTGCGTGAAGTCGCCCTTCGTGCGACTCGTCGCGCAGGGTACGCAGGGCTCGGCCACCGGAGCGGTCTGCTCCGGCTTCGTGCAGCAGGACCTCAACGCGCACTTCCGCTCCGGCCCGGATCTCGCGGTGCAGGCCGGCGACACGCTCTTCTGCCAGGTCTTCTATCGCGACGGCGGCTCGAGCCTGAGCAACGCCGTCCTATTCACGATCCAGCCCTAGCAGCAAGTGGGCGTCGCTCGGTTGCCCTCGCGGAGGCGGTCTCGTACCGTCTCCGCGTCTTGGTTCAGGAGCAGCAGAGTCCGGCCGATTCCGGTGGCGGCGAGGTTCACCGCCGCCCGGCCAGCGAGCCCAAGAAGCGTTCACGTTCGCGTCCGCTGGCGGCCTCGGTCAACGGCGCTGTGTTGCGCGTCGCTGCGCTGTTGCCGCTGAGTGCCCTGCGAGCCTTCGGCCGACTCGGAGGGCGGTTGCTCGCGGCCTTCGACACGCGCGAACGGCAGGTGACGCGCACGAATGTGGAACTCTGCTGGCCCGAGCTCGAGCCGGCTGCGCGCACAAGGCTCGAGCGGGCGAGCCTGATCGAGACAGGGCAGACGATCGCCGAATTCGCGGCACTCTGGTGCTGGCGCGCTCCGCGGGTACTTGCGCTCGTGCGCGAGGTGTGCGGTGAGGATGCATTCCTCTCCGCGCGCGCGAGGGGCGGAGTCCTGCTGCTCACTCCGCACCTTGGTGCGTGGGAGTTCTCCGGGCTCTACGTGGCTGCTCGAGTTCCGCTCACCGCGCTCTACAAGCCCCCGCCGATCGCCGAGATGGATGCCTTCTACACGGCGGCGCGGGAGCGTACCGGCGCGCGGCTCGTGCCGGCCGATGCGAGCGGGGTGCGCGCCCTGCACCGCGCCCTACGGAAAGGCGAGGTCGCGGGCGTGCTGCCCGATCAGGACCCCGGCCGCGGTTCGGGGCTGTTCGTACCCTTCCTCGGCCCGCTCGCCAACACCACCACGCTGGTGGTCAAGCTGCTCGAGAAGACCGGGACGCCCTTGTTCCTGTGCTGGAGCGAGCGCTTCGCGGACGGCTATCGTGTGCACTTCGTCGAGGCGAGCGAGTCCGACCTGCGCTGTGGTGACGTGGCGCGTGCCACGGCGGCCATGAACCGCGAGCTCGAACGCCTGATTCGCTCCGCTCCCGAGCAGTATCTGTGGAGCTACAAGCGCTTCCGCAACCGGCCGCCGGGAGAGCAGGATCTCTATCGACGCGGCGGCGATTCCGAGGAACGATGAGAGTCATGCACCTGCGTGTCACGGCCTGCCTGCTGCTGCTCGCGTTGTCCTCGTGCGCAACGACGAGGCGCGAGTCCGGCGCGGACGTCCGGCTCGTGATCGTGGGTGGCGGTGGGACCACCGAGGCGATCCAGCAGCGCGCACTCGCGCTCGCGCGCGGTGCGGATTCGCGCGTAGTCGTGCTGCCGCAGGCTTCCGAGCGCACGGATCGCGGAGAGGACGCGACGCAGATGTGGCGCGACGCGGGGGCCAGAGACGCCGTGAACCTGAGCGACTTGTCCGACGTCGAGCGGGCGCGCTCGCTGCTCTCGCAAGCGGACCTGATCTGGTTCGGAGGGGGAGACCAGAGCCTGCTCATGCGCGACCTGCGCGCCGCGGGCTTGCTCGAGCTCGTGCGCGAGCGCGCCGTGGCCGGAGTCGTGTGCGGTGGGACGAGCGCAGGCGCGGCGGTCATGTCGCGCGTGATGATCACGGGCGAGGGCAAGGACGAGTTGGTGCGGATCTGCGCGGACGTCACCGCGACCTCGGAAGGGCTCGGCCTGCTGGAGGGAGCGATCGTCGACCAGCACTTCCTCGCTCGCCAGCGCACGAATCGGCTCGTGGCGGCGGTGCTCGACCATCCTGAGCTCGTGGGCGTCGGAATCGACGAGCGCACGGCGCTGGTCGTCGAGAACGGGCGCGGCGAAGTCGTGGGCGAGGGACAGGTGATGTTCTTCGACGCGCGTGCCGCCAAGGTCGAACCTGCTGGGTCCGAGCAGCGCGCTGCTGCGGGGCCGATGCGCGTGCACGTGCTGCGCGACGGCATGGCTTGCGAGCTCTGGCCGTGAACGCGAGGCGCCGTTGATGCGCCCGGGGACCAGCTCGTCGCTGCTCGTCGCCGCGCCGGTCGCTCTCGCTGCCGCACTGGCGGCGCGACTCGCGTTCGAGGCGCTCGCGCCGGCCTGGGTCGCGCTCATGCTCGCTCTCGCCGGCGGGGCCGTGTTTCTTGCGGTGCGAGCGCGCGCCGCACGCGGCGCGAAGTACGGCCTCGCGGTCGCCGCATCGACGCTCGTCGCGCTGCTCGTCGTTCCGGAACTCGGGCTGCGGAGCGCAGACTTCCGACGCATCTCCGGGGTCGAATTCGGCTATCCCTCCCCGAAGGACTTCCTCGAGCTCGAGCCAGACCCCGAGCTCTTCTGGACGTTGCCGCGCGACGTCGAGGGCACCAACTCGCTCGGATTCGCCGGAGCCGAGCCGGGCGTCCCCAAGCCCGCGGGCACGTGGCGCGCGCTGTTTCTGGGCGATTCCTGCCTCTGGCAGGGGCACCCCGAGGAATGGCCGGCGCTCGGCGTGAAGGAACTCTCCGCGCGGGCCGCGCGACCGCTCGAGTGCGTCAACCTGTCGCTCGCGGGATACTCGACGCTGCAGGGGCTGCGCGTCGCCGAGCGCCATGGACTCGCGCTCGAGCCGGACCTCGTCGTGCTGTGCTACGGCTGGAACGATCACTGGCTCGCGCGCGGCAGCGTCGATGCGGACAAGGTCCTTCACGCGCGCTTCGAGCGCTTGCACCGGTCGTCGCGCCTGCTTCAGGCTCTCGCGTCCTTCGCCATCGACTCGCGGGAGCGCGTACTCGACGTCCCGCGGGTCTTGCCCGAGCACTACGACGCGAACCTCACCCGGATGGTGCGAGCCTTCGAGCAGCGCGGGGTTCCGGTGCTGCTCGTGACGGCGCCCTCGACCCACGATGTGCGGGTTCCGGAGTACCTGCTGCGCTACCGCTTCGGGAATAGCGCCGCCGAGATCGTGGAGACTCACGCGCGCTACGTGCAGCTCACGCGCGAGGTCGCGCGGAGAGAGGGCGTGCCGCTGCTCGACCTCGCCGCGGAGCTCGCCGCACGTGCGGGGCGCGAAGCGTGGTTCCTGGCCGACGGAATCCACTTCACTGAAGCGGGACGGCGGGGGATCGCGCAGCGCTTCGCGGAGCGCGTGATCGAACTAGAGCTCGCGCCATGAGCCGCGGCCAGCGCATCGTCATGGTCGCGGCGGCACTCGTCGCCGCGCTGCACGCGCTCTCATTCCTCGGCTACGGTCCCTGCGACGACGACTATATCGCCTACGACTATGCCCGCAGCCTCGTCGAGAACGGCGAGCTCGCCTTCAACGCCGGAGAGCGCGTCGAGGGCTTCTCGGCTCCGGGGTGGATGCTGCTCGCCGCGGCGGTGATCGCGCTCGGCGCGGACCCCGCGCAGGCCAGTGTCGTGCTGTCGACGCTGGCGCTGGGAGTTGCCACGGCCGCGGTCGCGCTCCTCTGGTTCCGGCGTCATCCTTCCGATCGCGTCGGCGCGCCCGCGTGGCTCGTAGCTGCCAGTCCGGCTCTGGCGTGGCACTCGATCCTCGGGCTCGGCACCGTCCCGCTCGCGGCGTTGCTCTGCTGCGCGTTCGAGCGCTGGGACCGCGCGCTCCGCGACCAGCGGGCGCCCGCGGCGGCGGCTGCGCTATTCGGCGTTGCGACTCTAGTTCGCAACGAGGCTCTGCTGGTCGCTGCGCCGCTCGCGTTCGCGACCCTGCGGGCGCGGCGCTGGGGACTGCTCGCGCTCGTCCTCGGTCCGCTCGCCATCTGGCAGGTATTCCGTCTCGCGTACTTCGGCCGACTCGTGCCGATCACGTACAGCGTGAAGAAGCTCGACTTCCTCGTCGACCTCCGGCTCGGGCTCGAGTATCTCGCGGAATCGAGCGCCGCCACGGGCCTCGTGCTTGCGCTGGCGCTCGGACTCGTCGCCCTGTCTCGTCCCGCGCGCACCGCCGATCCCGTGCTGCGCGCCGCCACGCTCGCCGCCTCCGGCTTCTCTCTCTACGTGGTGTACGTCGGCGGTGACTTCCTGCCGCTCGCACGCTTCTTCCTGCCCGTGCTCCCGCTCGCGCTGCTCGCGGGATGCGAGGGCTTCGCGGCGCTCTTCGTGCCGGGCCGTGCCCTCGCCGGCGTGGCGCTGCTCGGCGCGCTCTCTTTCGAGTCGTTGCAGCATGCCCAGCGCCCGTTCCTGCTCGCGACGCACCTCGGCAGCGAGCCGCGCTGGCTCGCGCTCGGCAACACGCTCTCGAAGGCTGTCCCGTCCGACACGCGGGTCGCGCTCGCACCGATCGGTTGCTTCAAGTGGAGCTCGCGCCTGTACGTGATCGACATGCTCGGGCTCACGAACACGCACATCGCCACGGTCGAGCCGGATCCGAACATCACGATCAAGGGCCACACGCGCTACGACGCGGACTGGGTGCTCGCGCAGCAGCCCGACATGATCGTGCTCGGGACGGGCTGGCTTGGAGTCGACGAGCGGACTGGCGAGCGTGAGCTGCGCCTCTCGTCGTGGGAGGGAACGTTGTTCCGGCATCCGCGACTCGACTCCCAGAGTGGCGACTATGTGCGCCTGCAGATGGAGATCGAAGGCAGCCATCCGCTGCTCTTCTTCTGGAAGCGTGACCAGCCGTGGCCGCGGGGCGCTCGCGCGCTGTAGCGCCTGCGCACAGCGATCGCCACAGCTTCGAACTTGGAGTCATGTCGTCTTCCACGGGACGCGACTAGCCTGGTCCCAGACGGACCGAGATCGAACCCAGCCTCACCCGCGCGATGAGCGAGCCGGAGGACGGCGCCCGGTCAGAGGGCCCCGGCGAAGCGAGCGGAAGAACAAGGGACCGCGACCGCGCCCCGAGCGGAATCCAATTCCGCACGCACGGCGCCAGGTTCCCCGAGGGTAGGGGGGGAGAACGGGTACGTGCACGAATGCGGCTTGCTGCCCCTTGTTCGTCCGTCTTCTTCCGGTACACGGGGGGCATGCACATCCAGCTTTTAGTGACCCTGACTCTGCTCGTTGCCCTCGGCTGCTCGACGCCCCGTTCCGAGGCGCTCGCTCCCGCCCCGGTCGGCACACTCGCGAACCTGCAGGCCTGTGGCGATCTCTACATGGGCGGGCAGCCCAGCGAGAGCGACCTCGAGACCCTCGCCGGCCGCGGCGTACGGCGCGTGATCAACCTGCGCAAGGATGGGGAGTTCCAGGACTACGACGAGCGCGCGCGGGCGCAGGCGCTGGGGCTCGAGTACGTCTCGCTCCAGTTCTCGACGCCTGAGGAACTCACGGACGAGGTGCTCGCGCGCTCGCGCGAGCTGCTCTCGCAGGCGGGCCGTACCAGCACCCTGCTGCACTGCGGGTCGGGTGGTCGCGTTGGAGCGCTGTGGCTCGCCTATCGCACCCTCGACGAGGGCGTTGCGTGGGAGAAGGCGCAGGCGGAGGCGCAGGCAGTGGGACTCAAGAACCCCGCGTACACCGAGCGAATCCGCGCCTACGTCGACGCGCAGCGTCGCTGAGCGAGCGGGCTCATTCCGAGCGCAGCGCTTCGACCGGGTCGAGCCGCGCCGCGCGCGGCGCAGGCAGCACACTGGCGAGCAGGCCGACGAGCGCGCTCGTGGCGAGCTCCGCCAGCACGAACTCTGCACGCGTTGCAAGGTCGAGCGCGGGCCACGCGAACTCGATCGCGGCAGCGAGGCCGAGCCCGAGGGCCAAGCCAGCAGCTCCGCCGAGCGTTGCCAGGGCGACTGCCTCGGCCAAGAAGATCGCCGCGATGTCGGTGGTCCTCGCACCGAGCGCTCGGCACAGCCCGATCTCCTGCGGGCGCTCTCCGACGGAAATCCACAGGCTCGACAGCACCCCGACCGCGCCAACCGCGAGCGAGACCGAGCCCAGCGCGGCGACTCCAACCGTCAGCGCGAGCAGTACGTCGTCGATCATCTCGAGCATCGCCGACTGCGTCAGGACGGTGAAGTCCTCGTGACCGTCATGGCACTCCACCAGCCGGACGCGGATGGCCGACACGATCTTTCCCGCGAGAGCGACGTGCCGGAACGAGACGTCGATCTCGTGCGGCTCGTACCGATCGAAGCAGGCGAGAGCGGTAGCAACGGGCACGTAGGCTGCGTCATCAAATTCCCAGCCGAGCAGCTGGCCGCGAGGTGCAGCGATGCCGATGACGCGCAGGCGCCAGCCCGCGACGCGCACGAAGCGCCCGAGACCATCTGCGGCAGGAAAGAACTCGCAAGCCAGCTTGGCCCCGAGCGCCGCATCGGAGCCGCGCTCCTCGCCCTCCGGGAGGAATTGGCCCTGAGCGAGCTCGATGCGCCACATTTTGCGCGCGTCGCGCGTCGTGCCGAGCACGTACGCGCTGCGGGCGCGCTCGCCGCTCTGGACGCGTGCCTTGGCCAGCCGTGCGTGCAGGACCTCGCACCCGCTCGCATGCAGTTCGCGCTCACTACCGAAGTCGTCCAGTCGGTTGGCAGTGACGATCTCCTGCGGCACCGACTGTCGATTGCGCGCGAGCGCGTGCTCGGGGGGCTCCCGCGCGATGCACATGTGCTGCAGCTCCGCGACCAGCACGTCGCCGTCGGATTCCGCGAGATCGACATGCGCGCGAGCACGGAGTCGTCGAGTTCGAGCAGCAACAAGCCGCGTTTGACGCGCGTCCAGCGCCGCGCGGACAAAGTCTCGACGGCGCCAGCGATCTCTGGCGCGATGCTCGTTCGCGTGCGCGCCACAAACGTTCCGGCGCGGGTGTTCACGTCGCAGGAGCGCACGCTTCCGCGCCCGACGTACACGATGTCGACGTGGAGCTCTCCTGCGGTACGCGAGCGGACGACGAGCCATCCGACGAGTGAGCCTACGAGTGAGCCGACGAGTGAGCCGACGATGCACAGTACCACCACGCGGAGGATCCAGCGACGCATGGACGGTCTCCGAATCTTGATCAGGCCTCGTCCCGCTCCGAGCGTACATCGCGGTATGCAGCTGTTGCCGTCTGACTACTCACCGCGACGCGCCGTGCGCGGAGTGCGTTCGCCATGACCCAGCAGCCGAGGAAAGGAGACCGATCATGGCCACCGCCGCTTCCGCCCTCGGCAAGGTGCACTTGCGCAACATCATCAAGCGCAGTGTCTTCAAGTTCGAGCCGACGGCGACGAGCGAGGAGGCCGTCACGACTTTCTTGTGGATCCAGATCAGCGGCGCCTCCGTCGTCGATGGCGACGGCAAATTGCTCGGCGTGATCCCGGCGAGCGATATCACGCGACTGGAGAACATGCGCGCCGGCAAGATCGACGTCCAGCGCAACGACTACACGATGAGGCAGACGAGCCCGGATGAGGACGAGAGCTATGACGAGGAAGTCGTGTTAGCGATGGAGGACTTCAGCCCGGAGGTGCTCGCGGGCACCACCGTCGCCGACCTGATGAGCACCGACTTGGCCCCCGTGTCTCCAGACGCGACGCTGAAGCAAGTGTGCGCGCAGTTCGTCAGGGAACACGCGCATCGCGTGATGGTGGTCGAGCGCGCCGAGCTCTTCGGGATCGTATCGAGCCGCGACGCGGCGCGCTGCGTCGCCGAAGCACTCTGAGCGTCGGATCTCAGGCGCTCGCGTCACCGCGCAGCTCGAACTCCGCTCCGCCGTCTTCTGGCGAGCGCAGTTCGAGCTCGAAGCCGTGCCGACGGGCGACGTCGAGCGCGATCGAGAGCCCCAGTCCCAGCCCGCAGGGGTGGCGCGAGCGTGCGGCGTCCGAGCGGAACGCTCGCTCGAACACTCGGCTGCGCAGCTCGGCCGGGATTCCCGGACCGTCGTCGAGAATCCGCAGCGAGAAGCGTCCGCCGTTGCGTGCGAGCACCACCGCCACGCGGCCGTCGGGCTCGATGTAGCGCACTGCGTTGTGGATCAGGTTCGACACTGCCTGCTCGAGCAACGTCACGTCGCCTCGGGTGGCGAGCGGCTCCGGCGGCACGGCGTACTCGAGGGAAATCCCGCGGGCCTTGGCGATGGGCGCGTGGCGCGCGACAGCCCGCTCGGCGAGCGCCACCAGATCGACGCGACTGCGATCGATCGAGACATGGTCATGCTCGAGGCGTGCGACCGCCGAGAGGTTGTGGATCAGCGAGGCCATGTAGTGCGCCTCCTGCAGCGCCTCGAGCACGCTGGCGCGATCGACGCTCTCGCCGTTCTCGGTCCGGCGCCGGATCACCGTCAGGTGACCCTGCAGCACCGTCAGCGGGACCATCACGTCGTGCGTGGTGTTCTCGACGAACGAGCGCAGCGCCTGCTCGCGACCCTCGATCGCCTCGAGGTTGCCGCGCACTTCGCTCGCTGCGGCGTTGAAGGCCTTGGCAAGCTCGGTGATTTCGTCCGCGCCGCTGACGTCAGCCGGGTTCGCGTAGCGTGCCGCGGCCGAGTCGCGCACCTGGCGCGTGAGGCGCCGGATGCGCTCGACCACGGGCCCTGCCGTGAACATCACGGCCGCCAGCAGCACCGCGAGGAGCACCGCTGTGCCAAGCAGCAGTCCGCGCTGCGCTCCGGGCGGATCGACTTGCGTGCGTCGCACTAGCACAAAGGCGCAAGGTCCTTCGTCCCACGGCATGCGGACTCCGACCGCGATGCCGTCGTGGGTCGGGACGAACCACTCGGCGCTCGCGTGCTCGGCTCCCCGCTCGATGGCCGCGCGGATCTCGGTCGGGAAGCTCGGGGCGTCGCGGTTGCGCGCGAGGACGTTGGATCCGTAGGCCCACAGTTCGGTGCGGACCTCGACCGTGAGCGCGGCTCCCGAGGCAAACTCCCGCGATCCGAGCCCCATGGCAGGCGGTGCGCCCCGCGCGCCCATGATGTCGCGCGGGGCGCCGGGGCCGAGCGGCGGCTCCGCTCTGGGTGGCAGGCCGCGCGGGGGTACGCGATTCTCCGGGCGCAGCCACGGCGGCGGCGGAAACGCCTCGGGGTTCGCCTCGCAGATCTCGCGCCCGCCACCGAGCATGCGGTCGTGCGCGTAGTCGGCGAGGCTCTGCTCGGTCGCGGTCCACTGCAGTCGCTCGCGCAGCAGCGCCACGCCCGCGATCACTGGGACGGCCGTGATCAGCACGACGAGCGCGAGTCGGGCGCGCAGCTTCATGCATCCACCTTCGCGTCGAGGCGATATCCGACGCCCCAGACGGTCGCCACGAGGCTGCCGCACGCTCCGAGCTTCTTGCGCAGGCGCGAGGCGTGTACGTCGAGAGTGCGCTCGGTTCCGTCTCGGTCGGGGTCGAGCACGTGGTCAGCGAGCCAGGCGCGTGAGAGGGCCTGATTCGGCCTACGCGCGAGCGCGAGCAGCAGCTCGAACTCGACGCGCGTGAGCTCCACGGCCGCGCCGGAGACGTGTACGGTGCGCGACTCCGCGTCGATCGAGAGTGAGCCGAACTCGAGCGCGCCCGAGCGCGCCAGTCCCGGGCGCCGCAGGCGGGCATTCACGCGCGCGAGCAGCTCCTCCGGCCAGACGGGCTGGGTGACGTAGTCGTCCGCGCCGAGCTCGAGTGCGCGCACCTTCGTCGCCGTGTCGTTCTTCGCGGACAGCACCAGCACCGGCAGGTCCGATCGCTGCCGCACGTGCTTGAGGACGTCGAGCCCGTACGCGCCCGGTAACATCAGGTCGAGGATTACGAGCTCGAAGTCACGCGGCTGGGTCTCGAGCGCGAGGTCCCCGCGCGCGAGCCAGACTGGCTCGAAGCCCGCTTCCCGCAGGTGGCCCGCGATCTGCTCGCCGAGCCGCGGGTCGTCCTCGACGACGAGGATCCTGTGAATCACTGCGGGCCTCTCATACTCATGCTCGAAGATCCTCTGGGATTGTTGCGGATTCCTGAAGTCAGACGATCACGAAATCCCCATTCGCGGGACGCCCGCCCCGATCGCGGCGGGAAGTGAGCGAAATCCGCGCCAACTTCAGACCAGCGCAAGACCTTGGAACGAGGGTTCCGGCTGGAGGGGTTGGGCCGCGAGCCCGCCGCAAGCCATGAAGACACCCATGACGCTCATATTCGTCCTACTGACCACCGCGCTGTCCTGCGCGGCTCAGGGGCCCCGCGGCCGCGAGGATCGCCGGCATGAGCCGTCGCCGCGCGAACAGCACTGCCCGTCTTGCCGCTGCGATGCGCGCGAGATCCCCACGCCCGAGCGCTCTCGTTCGGCACCGCAGCGCGGCCCCGAAGGTCGGCCGATGCCGCAGGGCGGCCGTTCCGCTCGCCCCGAGCTTCGTCCCGAGCTGCCCCAGCGTCCGCCCTTCGGCGGTCGTCGGCAGGTCGCTCCGGGCCTCGGTCGCCCGCCGTTCACCAGTCCGCGCCCGGGTGGTCCGCAGCGCGCTGATCCGCAGTGGGGCGCCCCGGCGCCGCGTGAACCACAGCCCGAGGGCGCCCCGGACGAGGCTCGCCGAGCGCCCGCCGAGCGCCCGCATATTCCGCCGGCCGAAGGCCGTCCCGATGGCAAGGACCTGCGCGAGGAAGCGCAGGCTGCCCCCCGCAATCGCGGGCGACGTCTCCGCACCGCGCCCCAATTCGATCGTCTTGACCCTAAATCCGTGTGACACAGGCTACGCTCGAGAAACCCAACATGATGCAAATGCGCCTCGCTCTCGTTCTCGCCTTCCTCGCGGCCTCGTCCGCCGGTGCCCTCGCAGAGGGCGCGGCGCCGCCGCCGCCGCCGCCGCCGCTCGGCCCGTCGCCTCCGCCGCCGGTCGGCAACCCGAGCACGAACGCCAAGACTGCCCTCGGTCGCATGCTCTTCTGGGATGAGCAGTTGTCGTCGACGAAGACCATGGCCTGCGCGACCTGTCACATCCCCGAGAAGGGCGGCAGCGATCCGCGTTCCGTGTTCGGCGCTGCGGGCAACGTGCACCCGGGCTTCGACAGCCTGTTCGGTACGCTCGACGACATCCGCGGCTCGCCGGGCATCGTGCGCAGCATCGCCAACGGCAACTTCTCGACGAGCGTGATGTTCGGCCTGCGCCCGCAGGTCACCGGCCGCAAGGCGCCCTCGACGATCAACGCCGCCTATTCCCCGACCTTGTTCTGGGATGGCCGCGCGGGCGGCGCGTTCGTCGATCCGGTGACGAACAGTGTCGTGCTCAACGCCGGCGCTGCGCTCGAGAGCCAAGCGGTCGGTCCGATCGTCGACAGCACCGAGATGGGGCACGTCGGTCGCACGTGGGGGGAGGTCTCGAGCCGCATCGCGTCGGTGGCGCCGCTCGCGCTCGCCACCAACGTGCCCGCGAGCTGGACTACGTTCATCAACAGCCGCGGCTATCCCGCGATCTTCCAGGAAGTGTTCGGCACGCCGGACATCACCGCCGCGCGCATCGCCATGGCGATCGCGTCCTACGAGCGCACGCTGTTCTCGAATCAGGCGCCGATCGATTCCTTCTTCGGCGGCAACCAAAACGCGCTGACCCCGCTCGAGTTGCAGGGCCAGAACGTATTCATTTCGCAGCAGGCGAGCTGCGCGGTCTGCCACGCTGGCAACCTCTTCACGAACCAGACCTTCCGCTACATCGGCGTTCGCCCGCAGAACGAGGACGTCGGTCGCTTCGCGGTGACCAACAACGCCGCTGACATCGGTCGCATGCGCGTCCCGAGCCTGCGCAACGTCGAGCTGCGCGGTCCGTACTTCCACACGGGCAAGTTCATGAACCTGGAAGAGGTCGTGGACTTCTACAACCGCGGTGGTGACTTCAACGGCCCGAACAAGGACCCGCTGATCCGTCCGCTCCAACTGACCCAGCAGCAGCGCGACGCTCTCGTCGCGTTCCTCAAGCGCCCGCTGACCGACACGCGCGTGACGAACGCGACGGGTCCGTTCGAGCACCCGACGCTCTATGGCGGTTCGGCCCGTACTCCCGCGCTCTTCGGCGCCCCGACCGCGGGCACGGGCAGCTTCATGCCGCGCATGGTGGCGCTCTCGCCGGCGCTCGTCGGCAACGACCGCTTCACGGTGGGCGTCGAGGGCGGTCTCGGCGGCGGATTCTCAGGCCTCGTGCTCGACATCATGCCGAACGCCGTGGGAACGCCCTTCGGCGACGCCACTGCCTACCTGGGCTTCTCGCCGGGTGCGCGCTTCCGCCGCGTCGGCTCGCTCAACGGCGTGGGCGCCGGGCAGGGCTGGACCTCGACCGTGATCCCGATTGCCAACGACCCCGCGCTGGTCGGCACGCCGCTGTACGGCCAGTGGTTCGTGCGCGACCCCGGCTCGGGCGGTCGCTTCTCGGCGAGCGCGGCCTTCGCCGTGACCCACTTTTAGTCGCGCGCGACGCGCGTCGACTGCGCGGCGGGCCGTCCTTCTCGCGAAGGGCGGCCCGCTCGCTTGCTTACTGGCGCTCTCGCACGAGCAGCCGTCCGGCTCCGCAGCGGGTGAAGATCCGCTCGGCCGTGGAGCCACCTGCGCGGGCTCGCCGCGGCGATGCGAGAACGCGCCCAGGGCCAGCAGGTCGACCTCGAGCTCCTCGCACAGGGAGAGCAGCCTCGCGCAGGCGCACCCTCGCGCAAGTGCACGTGGGCAGAGGCGCGCGGACTTGCCGAGTTGGCGATCGCGAGCGAGGCCAGCTGTGCGAGATGCGCCGCGCGCGCCGCGTGAGTGCAGAGACGGCGGATGCACGTGGGCGACATGCAGCTCCACTCCGGCCGCGAGCGCGATCCGGCCGATTCACAGGACCGCGACCTGACCGGTGCGGGTGAGATTGGTCGCCGCGAGCACTCTGCGCGGCGCAAGGGCGCAACCGGGAACGACCGACCAGACCGGGCAGGGCGACTCGCGCAGGATGCGCAGCGCGATAGGCCTCAGACGCGTGGCGTCGGTCCGTGCCCGTCTTGCCTGCCGACGAGCGCGAGCAGGGCACGCTGGGCGGCCACCTCGCGCGCGAGGGACACCGAAGGACGCTCGGAGCTGTCGACCGTCTCGCAGCCGACGCCGTGGGCACGAAAGCGCGTCACGAGTTCGGGCACCGCGAGCCGCGCAGCGGGCTCGACCGTGTCGCAGGCCGGCACGAGTCGTCGACGAGCGGGTCGTAGGACTCGTCCTTGACCGCCGAATGGATCAGGGGCACGTGGGCGCGGCCTTGCACTCGCGCAAGCCACAGGGCGGTCTCGGCCGCCGCGCGGCTGCCGGACGTGATGCTGCAGCGCAGGGGATCGAGGTCGAGGCCCAAGACGAGTCGATCGGGCAGCTGCATGGCTGAGCTCCGCTTCTCCTCGGGGGGGCACGACGACCACCGGGACGCGCGCGTGGCGCACGACTCCCTGCGCGACGGAGCCGAGCAGGGCGCGCCCGAGCCCCATGCGACCATGCATCCGCATGCACACGAGCTCCGAGCCGAGGCATCGCGCGGCGCCGGCGATCTGGATCACAGGATCGAAGCCATCTCACAGCTCGACTTCGACCTCGAGGCCGCGCGCGAGGGCGGAGTTTTCAGAGAAGTCGACGGCGGCGAGCAGCTTCATGTTGGCTCCCATGCCGTGCCTGTCTGCGCTCCCGCCGGGGCGTTCTGCGCCGGTCTCGCCCGAGCAGGGGACAAAGCGCAGTGTGCCCTTGGAGCGTGGCCGCCCGAGCTACGTTGCAGGTCAGTGGGGCTTACGCACTCGGCCCCCGCGCAGGCTTGGCCAGCTTGCCTGGCATGCGCACATCGCCAGACCAACTTCTGCGCGTGGTATGTTTCGGCCCCTCTCCCAAGGGACCGTCCCACAATCCCGAGGAGCGTTTCACGGCCGAAACGAAAGCCCAGAGTTCGCTCGTGACGGAAGAGTCTCGCTTGAACCGTGCCGACGAAAAGCCCGCCAATTCCAGCTCGCCGCTGGCCGTACCGAGTCCGACCGCGGGCCACGACGTCCTCTGTCGCGCACTGCTCTCGGCGGTGCTCGATCCGACCCTCGCGTTCGACCTGCAGGGGACGATCGTCACCGCGAGCGCCTCGGTCGAGACCGTCTTGGGCTACGCGCCCGCCGAACTCGCGGGCCGCAACATCAACTTGCTGATGGCGGAGCCGTATCACTCGCAGCACGACAGCAACCTCGCCAAGTACGCGCGCACGGGCGAGACCAACATCCTCGGTCGCACGCGCGAGTTCGAGGTGGTGCACAAGCAGGGTCACCACATCGTGTGTGAGCTGTCCGTGGCGCGCGCCGACATCCCGGGTGGCGAGCCGCTCTTGATCGGCTCGTTCCGCGACGTCACCCAGCGCCGTGCGGCCGAGGTGGCGCTCGGCGAGAGCGAGCGCCGCTTCCGCGCCATCTTCGACCGCTCCTATCAGTTCATGGGTCTCCTGCGCACCGATGGCACGGTGCTCGAGGTCAATCAGGCCGCGCTCGACGCGATCGGCGCGACGCGCCAGCAGGCGATCGGCCTGAAGTTCTGGGACACGCCGTGGTGGTCGACCGACGCGGTCGAGCGCGAGCACGCGCGCCAGGCGGTCGCCGACGCGGCGCAGGGCCGGTTCGTGCGCTTCGAAACGACCCAACGTGGCGCCGACGGCCAGCCGATCGCGGTCGATTTCTCGATCAATCCCGTGCGCGACGCTGAGGGCCGTGTGGCGCTCCTGATCCACGAGGGCCGCAACATCAGCGAGCTCAAGCGCGCCCAGCGCGCCGAGACCGGGGTGCTGCGGGCGCTGGCCACGATCGGCGAGAACGCGGCCATGCTCGCCCACGAGATCAAGAACCCGATCACGGCCGTCAACCTCGCCCTGCGAGCGGTCTCCAAGCATCTTTGCGAGGACGAGCGCGTGGTGCTCGAGGACCTCGTCGCTCGCATGCAGCGCCTCGAGGCGCTGATGCGCCGCACGCTGTTCTTCACCAAGCCCCTCGATCTCAGGCTCACGCGAGTGGATGCCCGCGAGCTCGTCGATGCGGCGATCAAGTTCCAGCGCCCGGAGATCGTCAAGCGCGGTGCGGACCTCAGGATCGAGGTCGAGGAACGACTCGAGCTCGCCTGCGATCGCCAGCTGCTCGACGAGGTGCTGACGAACCTGATTCGCAACTCGCTCGAGGCCGTGCCCGAGCGTCCGCGGCTCGCGGTCACGGCCCAGCGCGCCGGCAGCGGCACGCTGTTCGTCGTCGAGGACAACGGGCCGGGAATCCCCGAGTCCCTGCGCGCCACGCTGTTCAAGCCATTCGCGACCACCAAGACCGAGGGCACGGGGCTCGGCCTCGCGTTCTGCCGCAAGGTGGTCGAGGAACACGGGGGCACCATCGAGGCCAAGGCGAGCCCGCTCGGGGGAGCCCGCTTCGAGGTCCGCATCCCGCATCAACCATGAAGACACCCATGCTCGAATCGCCCGAGACCACGAAGGTCGGCAACAAGGTCACGGTCTTCCTCGTGGACGACCAGAGCATCCTGCGGGCGGCCTTCAAGAGCCTGCTCTCGGCCCACGAACGCATCACGGTCGTCGGCGACAGCGGGGATGCCCGCAGTGCCATCGATCGCATCGCGCTGCTCCTGCCAGACGTTGTGCTGCTCGACATCTCGATGCCCGGCCTCTCGGGCCTCGACGCGATCCGTCCGATCCGCGAGGCGCATCCCCGCGTGCGCATCCTGATGCTGACGCACCACGAGGGCGAGAGCTTCGTCGACCAGGCCATGCGCGCGGGGGCTGACGGCTACATCTCGAAGGACTCCGATCCGGGCGAGCTGGTGCTCGGCATCCAGACCGTCAGCGAAGGCCGACCGTACCTCTCGCCGAAGGTGGCGGGTGCCCTCGTCGGGCGCCTGCGCCGCGGAGGGCCGATCGAGCCCGGCGGCTCGAGCCGTCTGTCGACCCTCACGGGCCGCGAGCGCGAGGTGTTCCAGCTGCTCGCGCTCGGCAAGAGCAACAAGGACGTCGCGCGCGAGCTCGACATCAGCCTCGGCACCGCCAAGAAGCACCGCGAGAACCTGCAGCGCAAGCTCGACTGCCACTCGACCGCCGAGCTCGCGCGCCTCGCCATCCGCGAAGGCCTAATGCAGAACTGAGGGCGCTCTCGCCACTCGCAATCGCTCCCATGCGGGGGCGCGCTCCCAGACGAATGGGTGGCGCGTCCCCGCGCTGCTATGTCGAGCGTCCTCCCCTCGCTACCCCGTTGGCGGGACCGAGCGCGCGCCCGGCGCCGGCGAGGACGGTTCCGCCGCATGGTCGGTGCAACCCCAAACGATCCTGCTCGAGGAGACGACACATGAAGACCGCGCTGTGGAAGCCGCGCACCTCGATCTCGCTGCGGAAGGAGGGCGACGAGTGGCTGGAGGATTTCTGGAAGAGCTCGCCGCTGTAGCTGCCGGAGGTCTTTCGGCGCCGGGGCTACCCGGCGTTCAACCTGTCGGACGACGGCAACGAGTTCGTCGCCACCTTCGAAGTCCCGGGCATGGAGGGGAACGACCTCGAGGTGCGGGTGAGGGGGGCGCAGCTCGTGCTCGAGGGCGAGCGCAAGTGGGAGAACGAGACGGAGGATCAGGAGTGCTTCCGTTCCGAGTCCCAGTACGGCCTCATCCAGCGCTCGATCACGCTGCCGGAGGGCCTGAACGTCGAGCCCAAGGCGATGGTGGCCAAGCTGCAGATCGGCGTGCTCGCGGTGCGCATCCCCAAGCTCGAGCCCAAGCCAGCGACGCGCATCAAGATCGAGGCCCGGCGTTAGGTGCGTCCGCGCGCGATCGCGGGCCTGCGAGAGTGCACTTTCAGGGATGGGGGCACCTGCAGCTTGACGCCGGCGGTCCGCGTCTGGAACTTGGAGGGCATCGTGCAGAGCGATGCCCTCCTCGTGTTCCTCGGCCGCATGCACCTCGCGGTGCTGCACTTCCCGGTGGCGTTGCTCCCACTCGCCGCAGGGCTCGCGCTGCTCGACGCCCGCACGCCCAACGAGATGCGCGCCCGGATCGTGCGACTGCTCGCGCGCGTCGGAGCTGCGAGCGCGGTGTTCGCCGTGCTCACCGGCTGGATCCATGCCGATGTGGAGCCGCTCGGGCGCACGGCGCAGGAAGCACTCGACCTGCACCGCTGGCTCGGGATGGCCTGCGCGCTGCTCGCCGTCGCGGGAGCGCTCCTGCGCGGCCGCCTGCACTTGCCCGTACTCGCGGCCTCGGCGCTGCTCGCGTTCGGCGCGGGGCACCTCGGTGGGGAGCTGGTGCACGGCGAGGGCTACCTGACCGAGCCGTTCCGCGCTCCGCGCGCGGGCGAGCGCGTCGAGCCGGTTTCGACCGATGCGCCGCTCGCGTTCGGCGACGTGCAGCCGATCCTGCAGGCGCGCTGCGTCGAGTGCCACGGCCCGCTTAAGCAGAAGGGCGACCTGCGCCTCGACGCGTTCGACGCGCGCTGGTTCGAGCCCGGCGAGTTCGGCACGGTCGTGGTCGCGGGTCGAGCCGCGGAGAGCGAGCTCGTGCGCCGCATGCGTCTCCCGCTCGACGACGAGGACCACATGCCGCCCGCGAAGAAGCCTCAGCACTCTGTCGAGGAGCGCGCGGCCCTCGAACGCTGGATCGACGCCGGCGCGCGCCCCTAGGGCGTGGAAGCCTCGACGTCCGAGGCAAGCAAGAACCCCGGCGCCCTCGGAACCTCGCAGCTTCCAAAAGCGTCAGGGCAGCATTCCCGCGCGGGGTGGGAACGCCCGTTGGCTTGCGCTGCGGCAGGAAGATCGCGCGCACGCCGTTGGTGAAGTTGCTCGTCGCGCCGCCCTTGGGCAGCGAGTCGCGATACCAGAGCTGGAACTTGAAGGCCGAGCCCGCGGTGATCGCGGCCTCGCCGCAGTCCACCGGCGCACAGCCGAAGTCGAGCGCGTGCTTCGTCGTGCCGTCATCGAAGGTCGCGATCGGCCTGCCGAGTCGCGCGATCGGCGGCGCGATGCACAGGTAGCCCGCGCGGTACGGCCTGATCTCCGCGATCGGGCCGTACAGAAACGTGCCGAGCTTGGCAGGCGGCGCACCTTGCACGGACGGCACGAAGTTGCCCGAGACGCTCGCGGTATCCGAGGTCTCCAGCGTCGCGTCGAGTCTCACCGAGTTCGGCGCGTCGAAGCAGTACGGCAGCGGGTTGGAGAGCGTGTTGTAGAGCCCGGTCAGCGTATTCCCGAGGTCGTTCGTCGCGACGACGTCCGGGTATTCCGAGGTATCGAAGTCACCCGACACGAGGCGGTCGGAGCCGGTGCCCGCGATGCTCCACATGCTGCTCCATTCGAACTCGCGCAGGTCGCGCTGGCGCATGAGCATGACGCACAGCGAAGTCGGGCTCACGAACGCGAGGTCGAGGCGACCGTCGCGCTCGAAGTCGTCGGCCACCACGTGGGTCGGGTGCTCGCTGCCGATGCTGTGGAGCACCGGTGTGCTGAAGCTCGTGCCTTCACGATAGAAGAGCGCGACGCGACGGTTCGTGGCGCCGCTGTGGCACGCCGCCACGTCCTCGAGCCCGTCGTTGTCGAAGTCGCGCACGACGAGCCCCTCGAGGTGCGAGCTGCCCGGCATGGAGAGCGCCGCCTTGGCGACGAAGTCGCTTTGCCGAAGTTGTGCACCACCTGGATCGAGTGGCTGTCGTACTCCGCAACGGCGAGGTCGCCGAGGCGCAGCAGGCCGCGGGTGAAGGAGAAGCCGCCGACCGCCCCTTGGGCGTGATGTCGATCGGGCTCTCCGGGCGGGCACTGAAGAAGCCCGAGCCGTCGTTGAT
>SXKQ01000166.1 GCA_005778045.1 Planctomycetia bacterium | reverse complement strand
ATGACCGGCATCGGCTTCATCGGCGCCGGCGCGCTCATGAAGGATGGCTTCTCGGTGCGCGGCCTCACGACCGCGGCCTCGATCTGGACCACCGCTGCGATCGGCATCCTGATCGGCATCGGCTTCTACATGCCGGCCTTCATCGCCGCAGCGCTCACGCTGGCGACGCTCTCGGTGTTCGGCTGGCTCGAGCGCAAGCTGCCATCGGAGTTCTACGCCGTGTTCACGGTGCGCTTCGAGCGCAGCGCGCAAATCCCCGAGGAGGAGATGCGCAAGCTGGTGACGTCGCGCGGATTCTCGATCGCGAACCTGCACTACCGCTTCGACGCGCAGAAGCACTTTTTCGAGTACCGCATGGTGCTGAAGAGCGCCACCCCACGTCACGCTCACGACCTGAGCGAGGCGCTCAGCGATCGCAAGGACGTGCTCGAGTTCAGCCTCGCGCCTGCGAGCGACTAGCGCTTCTTGTTCGGCGTGAACGAGAAGGAGCGCGCAGCGAGCACGAGATTGCCCGCGGAATCGACCTCGGCGACGCCTCGCAGGACCACGGTGTCGAGGTGATCGAGGCCGCGCAGACCGGCGATCGGCTCCCGGATCACGCCCTCCGCGTCACGAAACTCGACCATGGCGCTGGCGGCCGCCACCTCCTCGGAGGGTATGCAGCAGTAGTCCCACGGCGTCGTGCACGAGTCTTCCATCGGATCTCCCTCGTCGCTGCAGGCTCGCAGCGACTCGTCGATCAACACGAACGCCGCCGCCTCGCTGACGAAGTCCTTCACGCGTCCGCGAACCACGAGCTCCGTGCCTTGTCTCGCGTCGCGTCGAGCATCGAGCACGGTCACGCTCGAGAGCTCGGGCGTTGCAGCGACAAAGCCCGAGAGCAGCGAGGGGGAGCTCGCCGGCGCAGCATCCTCGCCCGCGCAGGCGCCGAGAAAAAAGATGAAGGAAGACAGCTGGAGGAGTCGCATGAGAAGGTCCTTGGAAGAGAGATTCAGGGTTCCTTGAGAGCGGCGGCGATCGGCATGCGCAGCACGCGCGTCGCCGCAGGGGCGGTTCCGACGATGCCGACGAGCAGCGCGCCGGCGAAGCCGACGAGAATGGAGAGCGCATCGACCTCGAGCGCGAAGGCGCTCATGGCGATGCGCACGGAGGAGCCGGCGACGAACAGGCGCGCGAGCGCGAGACCGACGAGCGCGCCCGTCGCCGCGACGACGAGCGACTCCTGTGCGAGCGAGCGCACGAGCGCGATGCCCGAGTACCCCACGGCCCGCAGCGCGGCGAGCTCGCGCAGGCGATCCTGTACGGCCGCGTTGAGCGTGTTGGCGCCGCCGAAGAGCGCTCCCGCGAGAATGAGCGCCGACATGGCCCACGCCATGGCGCGGATCGGGGCGAAGTAGTCCGCGAGCTCCCGGTAGTAGGTCGAGCTCGGGATCATCGTGAGTTCGAGGTCGAGTCTCCGCCGCGTGAACAGCTCGAGATCGGTGAAGCGCGCCGGGCTCTCCATGCGCACGAACACGACGGAGCTGTCATCCCGCTTCGTGAGACCTCGCAGCTCCGCGAGCGGCGTCCAGATCTCCGCCTCGATCGTGGTGCCGGGTGCGGCGAAACGACCGACGATCTCGAACGTGGCGCCCTCGAAGCGCAGCTTGCGGCCCAGCGCGAGGTCCGTGTCCGGCACTCCAAGCTGCGCCGCGACCATGCGGCCCACGATGACCTCGCCGGTGCGGGGCGGCCTGCCCTCGAGCAGCGTCACGCCCTCGTGCACGAGAAAGGCCCGATCGGTCACGCCGCGCACGAATCCGGCCTGTGGCTCCTGCGCCGCCCCGGGGCTCGCCTCGCCGAGCTCGAGGTTCGTGCCCATGTGGATCTCCGCCGAGATGGCGGGCTGTCCGCCGATCGACTTCACGCCGGGGACGGAGGCTGCGACCAGCTCCGGAAGCCCTGCCGTGACCGTCGAGCGCACCACGTCGCGCTCGGCGACCGTGGAGAGCAGGATCGCGGTGTCGTCCGCCGCCGCGCCCGAGAACGTGCCGCCGAGGCCGCGCACGAACGCCGTCGTGGCGACGAGGAGCGCGGCGACCAAGGCGCTCGACAGCGCCGTCAGCGCGGTGCGGAATGGGCGGCGCCCGAGGTTGCGCACCGCGTAGTCGAAGGGAAGTGCGCGAGGCATCTCAGGTCGACCTCAGGCTCGCGACGATCTCGGTGCGCGAGGAGCGAATGGCGGGCACGAGCCCCGCCAGAAGTCCGGTGGCCAGCGCAACGGCGAAGCCGCGCAGCACCAGTTCAGGATCGGTTGAGAAGGACACGGGCACGCCTTCCGCGCCGATGGTGAGGCTCGAGAGACGAATCACCGCGAGCGCCGTGCCGAGTCCCAGCGCGCCGCCGGCGAGCGCGAGCACCAGCGCCTCTCCGATGACTAGGCCCGCGACGTGACGGGCGTGGAAGCCGAGCGTGCGGAACACGCCGAACTCGCGCACGCGCTCTTGCACGCTCATGACGACCGTGTTGGCGACCAGAGCCAGAACCACCGCCACGCAGGCGGCGCCCAGTAGCTGCGCAAAGCTGAGAATCTCCCGCAAGTCGCGCGTGGCATGCTCGAGGAACAGGATGCGCGGGCGCGTGTCGGTCGGCTCGGGTGCGGTGCGGAAGAGCTCGTCGATCTCGGCCGAGATCTCCTTGGCGCGCGCGGCGTCGCGAACCTTGACCTCGAATTGCGTGACCGTCCCGAGTCGATTGACGGCGACCGCACGCTGCAGGAACTCGAGGTGCGTCACGACTGTGCCTTCCTCGACCGGCTCCGTGCTGCCGAAGATTCCGACGACCTTGACGTTGATGCCGCCGAAGCGGAACTGGTCGCCCACGGAGAGGTTCTTGCGGGCCGCGAAGCTGCGACCGACGAGCGCGGCGTCGCGCTCCGCGACGAAGCGCGCATAGTCGCCGTCGAGCACCTCGAACGTGCGCGTCGACGCGAGGCGATCCGCCGGCACGCCGTTGAACGGCACGATGTCGAGGCTGGCCCGGCAGTTGTTCAGGTACACCTTGACGGGCAGTACGCTCTCGACGCCGTCGAGCTGCTCGATGCGCGGCCCGTACCACTCCGGCAGGAACGAAGTCTGCGGGCAGTAGCGATTCTTGCGGTACACGATCAGCGTGCGCGAAGTGTCGGAGCCCGACAGCGCACGGTCGAGCCCCGCGCCGAGGCTCTCGACGAGCAGCAGCATCAGCATCGCGCAGGCCACGCCGCCCACCGTGAGCAGCGTGCGCATCGGGCGGCGCGCAAGGTTCTTCGCGACGAGGCGCAGGAGCTTCATCGGCGCGCCCCCGCGTCCTCGGCCAGCACGCCCTTGTCGAGCCGGAACTGCCGCGTGCCGCGCTCCGCCGCGCGCGGGTCGTGCGTGACCATCACGATCGGCTTCACGCGCTCGCGGTTCAGCCGCTCGAGCAGCGCGAGCACGCCGTCTGCCGAGTCGAGGTAGAGGTTGCCGGTCGGCTCGTCGGCCACGAGCAGCGGCGGGTCAGCGACGAACGCGCGCGCGAACGCCACCCGCTGCT
>SXKQ01000165.1 GCA_005778045.1 Planctomycetia bacterium | reverse complement strand
GGGGCCACCGCATCCCGGTCTGGTACGACGAGGACGGCGTGCCGGTCGCATCCCGCACCGACCTCGCCCTCGGCTCGCCGCACCCCAAGACCGGCAAGCCGGTCGTGCGCCAAGACGAGGACGTGATGGACACGTGGGCGAGCTCGTGGCTGTGGCCCTTCGCCACGCTCGGCTGGCCCGACCGCACTCCTGACCTCGAGCGCTTCTACCCGACGCAGTTCCTCTCGACGGCGCGCGACATCATCTACCTGTGGGTCGCGCGCATGGTGATGGCGGGCTACGAGTTCTGCGACCACCTGCCCGCGGAGAAACGCTGCCCGTTCGACGTGGTCAACGTGCACGCGACGGTGCTCGACGCGCAGGGACGGCGCATGTCGAAGTCCCTGGGCAACGGCATCGACCCGCTTGAGATGATCGAGAAGTACGGCGCGGACGCCGTGCGCTACTCGTTGATCCTGCTGACGCGCGAGGGACAGGACAGCAAGCTCGCGCCCGACCGCCTCGAGCAGGGCTGGCGCTTCGGCAACAAGGTCTGGAACGCGACGCGCTTCGTGCTCGGCCAGATGCAGGGTGAGCGCACGGATGGCACGCTCGCGTCCGCGGTCGTGCTCGAAGACCGCTGGATCCTCTCGCGGCTCGAGCGCACGCGCACGAGCGTGACGCGCGCGCTCGAGGAGTACCGCCTGAACGACGCGGCCACCGAGCTCTACAAGTTCGTGTGGAACGACTTCTGCGACTGGTACGTCGAGCTCGTAAAGTCGCGCCTCTCTGGGGCCGACGCCCGCAGCGCCGCCGCGGCCCGCGGCACGCTGTCGCGCGTGATCTCGGACTCGCTCGCGCTGCTGCACCCCTTCACGCCGTACATGACGGAAGTGCTGTGGGGCGCGCTGCGCGAGACGCTCGGCCGCAAGGGCGAGGCGATGCTGATGAACAGCCCTTGGCCCGACGGCGCCGGGCTCGCCATCGACGAGCGGGCCGAGGCCGACATGGGCGTGATCCAGTCGCTCGTGGGCGCCGTGCGCTCGATCCGCGCTTTGACCATGGTGGGAGAGCGCAAGCAGCTGGCAGCCGTCGTGTCGGCACCGCGCGAGGCGGAGCGGCGCGTCCTGCTGGAGCACGCGGCCTCAGCACGCGCGCTCGGCTTCCTCGAGAGCATGGACGTGCACGAGCGTGCCGAGCGCCCTGCGGCGAGCGCGGCTGCCGTCGCCGGTGGCATCGAGGTGTTCGTGCAGCTCGGCGCGGACGTCGATCTGGTCAAGCTCAAGGACGTGTTCGCGCAGCGCATCGGCAAGCTCGGCGGCGCGATTGCGCAGATCGACGGCAAGCTCGGCAACGCGAACTTCGTGCAGCGCGCCGATCCCGAGGTCGTGGCGGCGGAGCGCGCGCGTCGCGAGGAGCTCGTGCTCGAGCGTGAGCTGCTCGAGCGCAATCTCGCGGGGCTGTAGCGCGTCCCACCAAGCGAGCGAGGCCGGCGAACCGCTCGCGGTTCGCCGGCCTCGCATGTTGTCGGATGGTTCGCGTGACTAGCGCATGCGCCAGTCGCTGCCGATCTCGCCCGGCTTCAGGTACAGCGGCAGCTGGAACGTGAAGCCCTTGTTGGAGACGCGCACCCAGCAGTTGAGCGAGAGCGTCAGCAGGGTCGCGTCCTCTTCCTTGCGCTCGGTCATGCCGCCGGGTTTGGCGACCGCGTACTGGCGCTTGGCCGAGATGACCGTGGCCTTGGGCTCGACCGGGCGCGCGTAGTCGAAGTTCGGCGCGGGCATCCACGCCTTGGGCTCGCCTTCGCTCGAATAGAAGATCAGCGTGTCGACAGTGGAGTCGAAGCCCTCGGGCAGCTTGACCTCGGGGGCCTTCTTCTCCGCGTCCTGCAGGGCGATGCCCTTGGCGTCCTCGGGCTTGCCCTTCTCGGGAGCGGCCGCCGGCTTCTCGAGACCGGCCTTGGCGAGGTAGCTCACGAGGTAGGTGCCCCGCTCGAGGGCCGGCTGCACGAACGACTTGGTGGTCGAGAGGATGCCGATGGGCTGCGGGCCCTTCTGCTTGGAGAGGTCGCCGAGGCCGTTGACCGAGGTGGCCTCGATCTCGATCGCCGGCACGAAGGTGACGTGGTCGTAGCCCGTGATCACCGCGTAGCCCGGGATCGCGGCGGGCGGCTTGCCCTCCTCGAGGATCGTCTGGGCCGTGCCGGGCTCGGAGGTCCAGCGGTCGATGGCGAAGGTCTTGGCGCCATCGAATTGCGAGCCCTCGGGGCGCTTCTCGATCGGCAGGTCATCGCGCAGGATCAGGTTGGCGAGGTCCACGCCGGCCGAGCCGCTCGATGCACAGCGGAATCCGACGCTGTCCGTCGACTCGAAGCGCTCGAGACCGCGGCGGGTCGTCAGGCGCGCGGCGACGAGGCCGAGCTGGAAGCAGCCGCCGACCACCACGCGCTGGTTGGCGTCCCAGCGCGTCAGCCCGTCGAGCTTGCGCTCCTGTTTGCCGTTGCCGACCGTGATCTGCAGGTCCTTGTAACCCGGGTACGGCGAGTACGGGGACGAGGTCCACTCCCACACGTTGCCGCACAGGTCGTACAGGCCCGCGGGCGTGCGATTGCCCTGCAGGCTCGCCACGCGGTAAGGCTCGGCCGGGCGTACCTCGCGGCCGCCGACCTTGAGCTCGAGCGTGACCGAGCGCGTGGCGTCGGCGTCGTTGCCCCACGGGTAGAGCGTGTCGCCGCGACCTCGGCCGGCGCGCTGGTACTCGAACTCGCTCATCAGGCGCAGGCCGGCCCAGCGCGCGTAGCCCACCGCATCGCGGTAGTCGACGTACACGACCGGGTGGGTTTCCTTGCCCTTGGGAATCTGCCAGGCCTTGCCTTCCCAATTCTTGCGCCACCACTCGGAGCGCACGAACTTCTGGCGCTCGGGCACCGGGCGGCCTTCGGCTTTGGCCTTCTCGGCCTCCTCGCCTTGCTTGCGCACGAACTCGAGGCTCGCCTCGTCGATGATCTTCGCGGCCAAATGCTCGGGCGGGCGCGCGCCGGTCGCCTTGACGTAGGCGGCGTACTGTTCGTTGGTGACCTCGGTCACCATCAGGAAGCAGTCGTCGAGCCGGACCTCATGCTGCGGCGTCTCGCGCACGATGTTGCCGAACAGGATCTCGTTCTTCTTGCCCTCCTCCTCGACGTACTTGACGGTCGAGCCGATCTTGGTCGGGCCGCCCTCGATGGCGACGAGGCCCGGCGGCGGTTGCAGCTTGCCCTTGGCGGCCTGCAGGGGCTCGGGGGACGGGACATTCGCGATCGTCGTCGCGAGGGGCAGGAGCACGTGGAGCATGCGTTCGGTCTGAGAATCGGGGGTGGGACAAGGAGGGAAGAGGCCGTCCCGGACGGCGTTCTCCTAGACCATGGGGGGCAGGATGTTACACGGCCCCGCGCGCCTCGCAACGAGACCTGTACCCGGCCTGCGCGTTGGGCTTACGTGACAGTCGGCTCCGGGTTGTCCGTCCTCGACTGGCGCTGGCTGCGATCGAGGTTCGGGCGCGCCATCCACGCCTCGCCGTGGGCCTGCAGCAGCTGCAGGAACTGGTCGAGGACGTCAGGGTCGAAGGCCTGCTCGCGCTGAGTCTCGAAGAAGTCGAGCACCTTCTGGAGGCCCCAGGCGTCCTTGTAGGAACGCTTGGTGGCGAGGCTGTCGAAGACCTCGACCACCCCGAGCACTCGGCCGGGCAGCGAGATGCCGGTGCCGCGCTTGCGGTTCGGATAGCCGGTTCCGTCCCAGCGCTCGTGGTGCTCGGCGATCCACTGGCAGACCTCGCGCAGACGGGTGTTCTGGCCGAGCTTCTCGGCCCCGAGCTGAGGGTGGCGCTGGACGGCGAGGTACTCGGCCGGCGTCAGTGGGCCAGCCTTGGTCAGGAAGCCCAAATCATCGAGGAAGATCTTCCCGTAGTCGTGGGCGATCGCGGCGAGCTCGAGCTTCTGGCATATCGCGGCATCCACGCCGCAGCGGCCGGCGAGCAGGTCGCAGTAGCGGCGAGTGCGCTCGCCGTGGCCCGCAGTGTAGGGGTCGATGCGCTCGATGGTGGTCGCCACCATGCCCGAGAGGATTTCGACGAAATCACCGAAGACCAAGCCGTCGCGATCGAGGGTTCTCTCGCGCAAGGCGCGTTGCAACTTTGCACAGAGAACGACCGGGTCGATGGGCTTCTGCAGGTAGTCGTAGGCGCCGCCCTTGATGGCCTGTACGGCCATTTCGAGGGCTGGCTGGCCCGTCATGAGCACGACAGCGGCCAGAGGCTGGAGCTCCCGCGATGCCCGCAGGATCTCCTCGCCGTCGCTGGAGCCGTCGAAGAAGACGTCCGTAACCACCGCATCAAAGCGCGCCTTACGCAGGGCCGCGACGGCCGAGCGGGCGCTAGTGGCCAGCTCGACTTCGAAGCTCTCGCGGGAGAGGGCGTAGGCTAGTAGCTCGAGGGTACGGGGTTCGTCGTCGACCAGCAGGATGCGGGGACGCAAGACCATAGGAAGAGGCGTGAGATGATACCCCGGCGGGTGTGCCCCAGTGCAACGGCCTAGAGGGGCTCCGCGTGCCGCTAACCGGCTGACCCGCACACCCCCGAATCGCCGTTGCTCCGCAAGTGCCACTGGTGAAATGGGTCTGGCCCCCGGGGCTCGGCCATGCGGGTTCTAGCTTGCGCCCGGACGGCAGGGGCCCATGATGCGTCTCGCTTACCCCCATGCACAGCCCCGAAGACTCCCTGCCCGTCGGCAGCACCCACTCCCTGACACTGCCGGAAGGCAGCGAGGGCAAGCGCCTCGACCGCGTGCTCGCCGAGTTGGTGCCCCAGCTCTCCCGCTCCCACTGGAAGGAGCTGTTCGAGGCCGGGCTGGTGCAGGTCGACGGGGTCGTCTGCCCGCGCCCGAGCAACGAGGTGACGGTCGGGAGCCGGGTCGAGTTCAAGGTCGCGGGCCGCGTCAAGCACCGCTCGGAGGTGGGGGATCCGGCCCAACTCGTGGTGTTGCACGAGGACGAGGCGCTGGTTGTGGTCGACAAGCCGCCGGGCGTGCTCGCGCACCCCACGGACACGCGCAGCGGAGCGACGATCTCGGACCTCGCGGCGGCCCGCTATGGCGCGCTTCCGACGCTGCAGGGGGAGGACCGCCCCGGGATCGTGCACCGGCTCGACGCCGGCACGAGCGGCGTGATGGTGCTCGCACGCACGGTGGCGGCCTTCGAGCACCTGATGAACCAGTTTCGCTCGCGCGAGGTCCAAAAGACCTACCGTGCGCTGGTGTACGGCACGCCGCGCTTCGACACCGGCTGGATCGTTGCTCCGCTCGAGCGCGACGGCGGCGACTCCAGCCGCATGGTCGTCGCGCGGCCGGGCGACGGGCGCGAGGCCCAGACCTACTACGTGGTCGAGCGCCGCTTCCGCGGGCTCTCGCTGGTGTCGGCCCAGCCCAAGACCGGGCGCACGCACCAGATCCGCGTGCACCTCACGCACGCCGGCATGCCGCTCGTCGGCGACAAGCTCTACCGCCGCAAGGGTGGACCTTCTCTGCGCCTGCCGAGCTCCGCACCGGTGCCGCCGCGGCAGTGCCTGCATGCGGCCGAGATCCGCTTCGTGCACCCCCTCTCGGGCGAGCGGGTGAGCTTCACGGCGCCGCTCGCCGCGGACTTCGCCGCGATGCTCGCGTGGACCGAGCGCGACCTCGCGCCCTGACGTTTCATCGCGCGCGAGGGGAGCAGCGCGGCTCGCGCGCGGGCGAAGAACCCGCGGGCGAGCCGTGCAGGAGCGCGCTGCGTGCGGCAGCGCGGTTTTCAGTCGAGCTTGATGCGCAGGCTGCGCTCAGGCTGGCCCGAGAGCGAGAGCGGCTTGGAGTCGCTCTTGCCGCTGTCGTCCGTCGCCGTGACGCGGTACTTGCCCGGCGGCAGCGGCCCCATCTTCTGCTCGGTCGAGGAGAAACCCTCGGAGAACATCGTGCGGAAGCTCTCGGCGCTCATCATGTTGCCGTACTCGCGGCCAGCGTCGTCGACGACGCGGATCGAGGCGCGCACGGGCTTGCCCTGCGCATCCTCGACCGCGACCTTGAGCATCGTGCCGCCTTCCATCACGAGCTCGACCGAGCTCGCTTCGCCCGGACTCGTGCGCACGGGCGCGCTCTCGCGCGTGGTCTGCTGCTCGCGGCGGGCGCTCAGTGTGTAGGTGCCCTGCGCGGCGCCGTCGAACTTGAAGCGACCTTCGGTGTTGGTCATGCAGCTTGAGAGCGGGTTGATCACGCGCCCCGTCGAGTCGCGTACGAAGACGGCCGAGCCGCTGATCGGCTTGCCGTCGCCCGCGCGCACGAAGCCCTCGATCGTGCACGGCGCATCGAGGCGCACGACGATGTCATCGCGCGACTGACCCTCGGCGAGCTCGATGCCGGTCACGACCGCCGTGCCGAAGCGCGCGCTCTGCCCGAAGGCGCCGGCGAAGCCCGAGTTGCCGACGCGCAGCGTGTAGCTGCCCGGACGCAGGTTGGTCAGCGCGAAGCTGCCGTCCTCGGAGGTTTGCTGGCTGCGGCCCATGTCGAAGGCAAAGATCGTCGCGCGACCTTCGCGCTCTGCGGTCAGCGAGACGTTGGCCGCCGGAGAGCCGTCGGGCCCTAGCACGCGGCCGCGGATGGTGCCCGCGGGCAACTCGAGGTCGAGGCGGTGCTCCGGAACCTCGGGGATCGACTCTTGGAACTCGGTCGAGTCCGGATCGCCGAGGCGCGCGCCGACGATGATCGAGTAGTCGCCCGCGGAGTCGAGCACCATCGAGTAGCTGCCGTCCGGCGCGATCTTGGCCGTCTTCATCGACGAGAGCATCGTGTTGCCCTCGGCGAAGGCCATCACGAGGCCTTTCTCGATGCCGCGCTCGCCCTGCAACACACGACCGCTGAGACGCACCGGGTTGGCCGGCGGGGCGCCGAGCACGACGCGCGTGGTCTGGCCTTCGACGATCTCGACCGGCGTCATCTTGAGTTGCGACATCATGCCTGCGACGTCGAACTCGCCATCGGAGCCCGCGGCGTTGGCCAGCGAGTTCATGCGCGGCATGGCCATGACGTTGTACTTACCCGGCGCGATGCGCTCGGCGACGAAGTGCCCGTTGGCGTCCGACTTGGTGTTGCCGCCCATGTCGCCGCCGCCCGGCCCGAAGTTGCCGACCATGATCTGGCGACCGGGGTCGGGGCTACCGGTCGAGTCGTAGATGTCGCCCTCGAGGCGACCACCCATGCGCAGGTTGAGCGTGAGGTCGCGCGCGCCAAGCACGGGATCGACCGTGACCTCGAGCTCGAGGCTGGGTGCCCAAGCGTCGTTCGTGGCGGTGAGCGCGGCGTTTCCAGGCGGGACATCCGCGATGGTGAAGCGCCCTTCGGAGTCAGTCGTCGCGCTCTTGCCGCCCATGCGACCGAACATGCCGCGGCCGCTCTCCTGCGTGTGCGTCACCTTCGCACCCGCGACGGGCGTGCCCGTCGGCGCGAGCACGACTCCGGTGACCTCGCACGTGCGCGCGAGGCGGAACTCGAGCACGTCGGCGGACGGGGCCTGTGCGCGGCGCGCCTCAGAGCGCGAGAAGCCCTCGGCCTCGGCGCGCAGGTCGTAGCTGCCCGGCTCTACGTAGACGGTGAAGCTGCCGTCCGTGCGCCCGGAGAGCGTCGTGGTCTCGCCGTCCTGTCGGAACATGCCGGCGAAGTCGCCGCCCATCGGGCCGCCGCGGCCGCTGTTCGAGCTGCCCGCCGTCGCTACGCTCACGCGGAAGGTCTCAAGCGGCTTGCCAGCGGCATCGAGCACCACGCCGCGGATCGGCAGCGGCGCCTCGAGCACCAGTTCCAAGGGCGTCGCCGCGCCGACCGGGCCGGCCTTGGCGCGCCACTCGGCCGGGAAGCCCTCGATGGGCTGGCCTTGGGCGGCTGTCACCAGCACCGAGCTCGCCGCGATACCCGAGCACGAGAAGCGCCCCTGCTCGTCGGTCTTCACGCGCTCGGCCTCACCGGCCATGGCGCGCATCGCGCCGCGGAAGCCGCCGCGCATGGCGTTGCGCATCGACTGCTGGGAATCCTCTTGCTTGGCGGGTGCGATCTGCACTGTGGCCCCGGCGACCGGCGAGCGGTCGGGCCACAGCACCACGCCGCTCACGGTGTTGCCCGCGCCGAGCGCGAGCACCACGTTCTCGACGAGATCGCCTTCGGCGAGTTCGAGCTTCTCGCGCAGCGCATCGACGTGGCCATCGAGCATGGCCGTGATGTCCGGCTTGCCCGGCGTGATGCCCGCGAGGTCGAAGCTGCCGTCGGCACCGGTGGTCTGGCTGCGGCCGAGAGCGCCGCGCATCCAGTCCATGCCGCCGCCGCCACCGCCGCTCGCGCGTACTTGCGCACCCTTCGCCGGCGAGCCGTCAGGCAACGTCACGATGCCGCGCACACGCGCGCCCGACGCAAGCGTGTAGGTCTTCTGCACGTGCTCGCCTTCGCGCGCGGTCAGCTCGGCGTCGATCACGGGGACCATGACCTGCGGATCGATGGTGAGGAAGTAGTTGAGCCCGCCACGCAGGCCGCCCGCGGAGAAGGAGAGGTCCGGCGCGAGCTTCGTGCGCATCGAGTGGTTGCCGCCGCCCATCGACCAACCGACGAGCACGACTTCGATGTCGGCGAGCGCCGCGGGATCGAAGCCCTGGGGCAGGCGCGCAGGCAGCACCACGTTGCCCGTGAGCCAGCCGCCGAGCTTGGGCTCCAGCGTCACCGGTGCGGCCTCGGCGGGCTCCTTCACCTCGATCGACTTCTGCAAGTAGCAGTAGCGAGCGCGCAACTCGAGCACGCCGCCAACGGAGTCCTTCGCAAAGCGCGCGAGGTAGCCGCCGCGGCCGTCGGACTCGCAGGGTAGCGAGAGCGCCCGCTCTTCCTTCGGCGCGGGCGTGTCATTGCCGGAGAAGGAGCGGAACATCTGGCCCATGTCGACCGCGGACGGGTTCCAGTTCGACGCCGCGCGGCGGGCGGCGGACTCGTCGCCGTAGGCCGAGAGCGGGAAGCTCGTGGCGACTAGCTCGATCAGCTCGTCCGTCGGCACTCCAGAGGGCACGAGCAGCCTGACGGGCACCACGTGGGCGTCGGCGAGCAGGCTCGCCTCACGCTCGGCCCGCGCGTCGGTCTCGGCGACGTCGGAGCGCTTCTCGGAAGCGGTCACGTCCGGCGCTGCCGCGGACAGCTCGCCCGGCGCGGCAACGGCGGTATCGGGCGTCGCGGCGGCTGCCTCGGCGACCGACTCCTCGAGCTGCACCGGCTCGCGACGCGTCCAGAGCATGGCGCCGACGGCGAGAAGGATGAGCGGAATCGACCCGAGGAGCAGTTTTTGTTGGTTCATGGCTGGAGCAGGGGCGGCGTGGGCGCCGCGGCGGGCGGAGAACGCCGCGGCGGCAAGTCGCGTGCCAGATCGCGTAGGATAGGTTCTGCCTGGGCGGGCGCGGCACTTGCGACACAATTCGTACGCGGCCGAGGGGACCGGCGGTTGCAGGGACTCCTCGGCCGGAACGCGCTCGGCCCGCCGCGCCCCCTCGATGGGGGACGCGACGGGCCGAGCGCGCGGATGAAAAGGGCGCCGGTAGGGTCAGGCCCAGACCACGAGGTCCGAGAAGCCGTCGTCGATGCCCTTGCTGGGGTGGGCGCGCACGCGCAGGCCGTAGGCGAAGTTGCCCGAGCGAGCGAGGTTGTGGGTGCCGACGAAGACTTGCGCGCGGCCATCCGGGGAGCCCTCGGCCGAGAGGCGCACCGCGATCGGATTGCGCAGCTCGCCCGGATGCTTGGAGTGGCCGAGCACGAGCTCGACGTTCACGTCCGCCGGCGCGAGCCCGGCGAGGTCGACCTTGACGCGCGCCTCGACCGTGTCGCCGACGCGCAGGCCGCCCAAGTCGGAGACCTGCACCTCGCGGATCGTGACTTCATGGAAGGCCTTGCGCAGGCGGATCCGCGAGGCGGCGATGTCGCGCGCGGCGGTAAAGCGCTCGCGCACGAGCTCCGCCGAGGCGAGCGCCATGGGCGCGTAGGCGCGGTCGCGATACTCGCCGACCATGCGATCGGTGTTGAACTCCGCGGGCAGCGTGGCGAGCGAGCGCAGCGCGCGCTCGAGCCAGCGGCGCGGCACGTTGCCGCCGTCGCGCTCGAAGAACAGCGGCACGAGCTCGCGCTCGACCAAGTCGATGATGCTGCGCCCGTCGGTCTCGTCCTGCAGCGCCGGGTTGGGCCACACGCGCTCCTCGCCGACCGTCCAGCCGTTGTGGCCGTCGAAGCCCTCGATCCACCAGCCGTCGGCGATCGAGAGGTTCAGGCCGCCGTTGGCCGCGACTTTCATGCCCGAGGTGCCGCTCGCCTCGAGCGTGCGGACCGGGTTGTTGAGCCACACGTCGACGCCCTGCACGAGCGCACGGGCGAGCTCGATGTCGTAGTCCTCGAGGAAGAAGATTTTCCCCGCGAACTCGGGGCGGCGCGTGTACTCGACCACGCGGCGCAGGATCTTCTGGCCCTCGCCATCGCGCGGGTGCGCCTTGCCAGCGAAGAAGATGCGCACTGGGCGACGCTCGTCGGAGACCAGCGCCTTGAGGCGCTCGAGGTCGCGGAACATGAGGTCGGCGCGCTTGTAGGGCGCGAAGCGACGCGCAAAGCCGATCAGCAGCGCGTCGGGCGTGAGGCCCGAGAGCACGGCCTGCATCAGGGCCGGGCTGTCGTGGCGCTCGAGGAACGAGCGCTCGATGTTGATGCGTGCGTGGTCGAGCAGGCGCTGGCGCAGCGCAGTGCGCACGTGCCACAGCGCCGCGGGCTCGAGCTTGCGGGCCTGCTCGCGCACGTCCGCACCGCACACGGGATTCGCTCCTCCGCCGCACAGGCGCTGGATCTCGGGGTGCATCCACGACGAGAGGTGCACGCCGTTGGTGACCGAGGTCACGGGCAGCTCGGTGCGCAGGAGCCGCGGCCAGAACGGGCGCAGCAGGTCCTTCGAGACCTCGCCGTGCAGCTTGCTCACGCCGTTGACGAAGCCGGCGAAGCTCATCGCCAGATAGGTCATGTTGAAGCTGGCGCTATCGTCGGGAGTCGCGCCGAGCGCCATGAAGCGCTCCCACGTGACGCCTAGCCAGCTGTCGATGTCGCTGAAGTAGCGCCGCATCAGGTCCTCGCCGAAGCGGTCATGGCCGGCGGGGACGGGTGTGTGGGTGGTGAATACCGTGGTCGAGCGCACGACCTCGCGCGCTTCCTCGAACGTCAGCCCGTGCTCGCGGATCAGGCGCGCGGTGCGCGAGAGCACCAGGAACGCCGCGTGGCCCTCGTTGATGTGGAACACGCCGGGCGAGAGACCTATGGCGCCGAGCATCTTCACGCCGCCGCGGCCGAGCACGAGCTCTTGGCGTAGGCGCTGCTCGTGGTCGCCGCCGTAGAGCTGCTGCGTGATGCTGCGGTCCTCGGGGCGGTTCTTTTCGAAGTCGGCGTCGAGCAGGTACAGATCGACGCGGCCCACGCGCACGCGCCAAGCGCGCAGGTGGAGCGTGGCGGAGGGCAGCGGCAGCTGCACCTCGAGCTGCTTGCCCTCGGCGTCCCGCACGAGTTCGAGCGCGAGGTTGCGCGGGTCGTTGTCGGCTTCCAGCGCGAGCTGGTTGCCCTCGGCGCTGATCTTCTGGCGCAGGTAGCCCGCGCGATAGAAGAGGCCCATGCCGATCAGCGGCAGGCCGAGGTCGCTGGCGGACTTCAGGTGGTCGCCGGCAAGGATGCCCAAGCCCCCCGAGTAGACCTTGAGCGACTCGTGGATGCCGAACTCGGCGCAGAAGTACGCCACCGGGTTCTCGGGCGTGATCGCGCCGAAGCTCTGGGTCGACTTGCGCGCCATGTAGGAGTCGAAGCGGGCCAGCACGCGGCACAGCTTGGCCACGTAGCTGGCGTCCTTGGCGCGCGCGGTGATGTCCTCGGGGAACGCCATGCGCAGGAACAGCACCGGGTTGTGCCCAGCGGAGTCCCAGCCAACCTTGGAGATCTCCTCGAACAGCGCAGGACCCTCGGGATCCCAGCACCAGTACAGGTTGCGCGATAGGCGCTCGAGCCCGGCGAGCTCCTCGGGCAGCGTCGCGGAGACCTCGAAGGAATACAGGCGCGGACGTGCGCCCTCGACCTGCGGCGCGACGGTCATACACACGCGCGGGCGGAAGCGCGCCATCGGCTGGCCATCGACGCGCATCTTCGCGGCCCCCAGCGAGCGCTCGAACGCGGTGTAGTAGCGCTGGACGAGTCCGGACCACGCGGTGCGTTGGGCAGTCTGGCGGCAGGCCTCGACCACGCCCGCGCGACCGATCTCCTCGGCCACGAAGCGTTCGATCCAGCGACCGAGCTCGTTGGCTGCGGTCACGTCGTCGATCTTGCTGCGCTCCAGCAGCCACACGCCATCGCCCGGCCCGAGCTTCTCGCCCTTGGCCCACAGGCCGAAGCCGGCGAGGTCGGTGGTGACGGTCGGCACACCGACCGTCAGGCTCTCCTCGGGCGTGTAGCCCCAAGGCTCGTAGAAGGACGGAAACAGCGAGAGATCGACGGCGCGCAGGACCGCCTCGTAGGGCAGGTCGAGGAAGCCGTCGGATTTGTGCAGGTAGATCGGGACCTGCACCAGCGTCACGCGCGCGCCGACCGAGTTGGTCAGGCCGAGGCGCAGCGCGTTCTTCTGGATCGGGTCGTTCTCCGGGTCGATCAGGTTGTGCGTCGAGAGGCCGAGCGCGTCACTGGCGGGCGCGTCGGGGTGCGCGAGGCGCTCGCGCAGGGCCTGCGAGAGTCCGGACTGCCCCGCGGGCACCGCGAAGAAGGCGACCACCTCGCGGCCGGGGCGCGCGTTGACTTGCGCCAGCGACTCCATCAGGAGGTCGAGGCCCTTGTTGTGGAACTCGTAGCGGCCCGACGCGAGCAGGAACGCGGCGTTCGAGACGTCGCGGCCGAGGAAGCGCGAGGCGAGGGCCGAGAGCCGGCGGCGCACCTCGGGGCGCAGCACAGGACCGGCGAGCTCGTCGATCACGTCGAGGTCGATACCGTTGGGCAGCAGCGGATCGGCGCGGCGACCGAGCAGGAGCTCGGCCTCGCGTGCGGTGATCTCGCTCACGGTCGTGAACACGTCCGCCTTGCGGGCGCAGGTCGACTCCATCGAGTGCTTCGAGCGCACGCCACACTCGCTGGCGACTTGCTCGGGCGTGCGGCCCGCGAGGCCCTCTGCGGGCCCCTTGCCGCCGTGGCCGAGGCTGCGGCCGAGGATCGTGGCGTGGGTGGTGAAGACCGTGCCCACTGCGGGCAGCTTGGACTGCAGGTACAGGAGGCCCGAGCCCGTCATCCACTCGTGGAACTGCGCCACGGCGTGGCCAGTCGAGCGCGAGACGTATTCCTGGCACCAGCGCTCGATCACCATCGCCGCGGCCCAGCCGAAGATCACCGGCTCGTCGTAGTCCCAGCCGCCGGTGATCGAGTCGACCCCGTGGCTCGTCCAGAGGTCGGCGAGGATGTCGTTCTTGCGCGCGTAAAGACCCGTGAACTCGACCAAGATCGTCAGCGGCTTGCCCGGGATCTGCCAGCGGCCGACGCGCACGGGCACGCCCATCTCGCGGCAGGCTTGCACGAAGCTCTCGTGGCCCGGCTCCTCCACGAACACGTCACTCGACTCGCGCTTGCCGAGCAACCACGGTCCGATAGCGACGTAATCGTCGCCGAAGCGGGACACGAGGGTCTTGGCCTTGGTCGAGATGACGGTGTGGATCCCGCCAACTTTGTTGCAGACTTCCCAGCTGACTTCGAAGAGGGTGAAACTCACGGGTTCTCGTTGGGTGCGATCGAGGTCGGCTCCGCAGGTTTGGTTGCGGGCCGACTGGATTGGGGGTTGGTCGGTGCGGCGAGCCGGTTGGGGCCGGAATAGGCTCCAAGCGCCCCGAGCCCGCTGCGCACCTCCCGAGACAGGTCGTCGAACACATTCATGAACGAGATGAACGCGTCGTGGGGAGTGGCGTAGGGGCTGAAGTACTTGTGCACATCCCCATCGGAGAACCACTTGGTGCACATGTAGTAGACGTGGTCGGAGGTGGAGAGCCGGCGCCACTTCTGGTACGGAGCTTCCACCCCGGCCGAGGCCAGTTTCTGGACTTCCGGCAGCAGGCCGTACAAAGCCTCATGGGCAGCCTTCTGCATGGGGTTTCCGAGCCAGGCGGTCAGATCTCGCTCGGCGTCGGCCCAGCTGACCGGGCGGGGGATGTCGAGCCGGGCCACCGGGTCGAGAGCCTCGGCCACTTCCGCGGGGGTGCGGAAGTCGAGCGCCCCGGTGGCGAGGCAGGCGGCGGGGAGCTCGCGCATGAAGCGGAAGATGCCCGTCTCCTCCCACTGGTGCTCGCCGAAGGTCTCGTAGTCCATGAAGAGACCGACGAAGCGCTCCTTCTCGCCGAGGCCGGCGAGCCAGCGCGCGAAGCGCTCGGCGGGGAGCGGGTACTCGGGCCAGCTCTTGTTCGAGAAGCGGAAGGCGATGTCGTCGCTGTAGCGGTACGAGCGCAGGAGCAGCTTGATGCGCTCGCAGCCCTCGGGCCGGTACACGCGGTGGGGGCTGCGCCAGCCGAGCAGCTGGTCGGCGCCCTCGCCGAGGATGGCGCGGAAGCCGAGACCCTCCGCGCGGCGCGCGATCTCGTTGGTGATCACGAGCTCGGTGTTGCGGAAGGTCGTCGGGCGGCGACCGAAGAGCTTCTCGATGCGCGCGGCTTGGTCGAGCACCTGCCGGTCGAATTCCTCGGGCGAAGCGAGCGCCGCGAGCGAGTGGTGCGAGGTCTCGCCGAGGAACTCGACGCAGCCGGTGGCGGCGAGCTTCTGGAAGCTCTGGATGGCCTCGGGCACCCAGCGCTCGAACTGGTCGAGCGCTGCGCCGGAGATCGAGTAGGAAACGCGGAAGCGCTCTCCGTGCTGCTCGATCTGCTCAAGTATTTGGGCATTCATCGGCAGGTAGCACTTCTCGGCGACGCGCCGCACGATGCGAGCGTTCTCCGCGTCGTCGAACCACTCCTTGCCCGAGCCGATGTCGAAGAAGGTGTAGTGCCTCAGTCGCCAGGGCTGGTGCACCTGAAAGTAGAAGACGATCGAGCGCATGGCGGGAGGATAGTGAGTGCGCGGGCCGTGCGCAGCAAGCGCCCGGAAAGTGGTTGGCCGGTGGGAATCAGGCCGGCGTGAGCTCGCGGTAGACGCGCTCGAGATCGCCCGCGCGCTCCTCCCAGCTCATGGCGCGCACCTCGTCCCCGCCGGCCTCGAGCAAGTGCTCGCGCAGCGCCGGATAGCGCAGCAGGGCGAGGATCTTATTGGCGATCTCCTGCACGTCCCAGAAGTCGACCTTGAGCGCGTTGCGCAGCACTTCCGACACGCCGCTCTGGCGCGAGACGATCACGGGCACGTCGAGGGCGAGCGCCTCGAGCGGGGAGATGCCGAAGGGCTCGGACACCGACGGCATCACGTAGATGTCGGCGAGCGAGTAGACGCGCTCGACGTCTGCGCCCTTCAGGAAGCCCGTGAAGTGCACGTTGCGCGCCAGTCCCATGCGCGCGGCGCGCTCGACCATCTTGGGCAGCATGTCGCCCGAGCCCACCATGACGAACTTCACGTGGGGTTCGACCGCCACGACCCGCGCGGCGGCCTCGAGGAAGTAGTCGGGGCCCTTCTGGTACGTCACGCGGCCGAGGAACAGCACCACGGGCTCGGGGATGTGCTTCTGGCTGCCCGTGGTGCGCGCCTGGTCGCCCTTGTTGACGGCGTTGTGCACGACGCGCAGCTTCGACTCGTCGACGCGGTAGCGGCGCGCGAGCTGCCGGGCGGTGTAGTGGCTCACGCACACGACGCGGTCCGCATGGTCGAGGCCGAGCTGCTCGAGGTCGCGGATGCGAGTGTTGGGGTGGTCGCCCGAACGGTCGTACTCGCAGGCGTGCACGTGGCAGGCGAGCGGGCGGCCGCTCTCGCGCGCCGCCAAGATGCCCGCAGGGAACGTCATCCAGTCGTGCGCGTGCACGAGATCGAAGTGCTCGCGGCGCGCGATCTCCGCCGCGCAGCGCGCGAAGCGCTCGACCTCGCCGAACAGGTCCGAGCCGTAGCGACCGGTGAACTCGAGCGTGCGGCGCGCGCGGCGGCGCAACTCGCGCTCCTCGAGGCGCTCGACCTCGGAGTCCTCGCCGGGCAGGCGCACGACCGTGAACTCGTGATCAACGCGCGTGCGCACGCCGGATTGCTCGAGAGCGCTCGGCGCGATCGAAGCGAGCCACGCCTCGAGCGCGGCCGGCGTCTCGTAGGCCGAGGGATGCGGGGCATCCGCGGGCGGCAGCACGAAGCTCCTGCGCTCGCGCGGCTCGGCGGCGACTGAACCGCGGCGCTGGACGCGCACGACCTCGCGCGCCGCGCCGCGCACGACCTCGCGCGCCGTGCCGCGCACACGCACGCGCACGGCGATCGACTCGCGATCACTCCACTCGTCGTCGACTTCGACCTCGTCACAGCCGATCACGTGCGCGAAGCGCTGGTCCTCGTCGCCGTGGGCACGCGGGATCACGAACGTCACCTCGACGCCGTGGCGGTACAGTCCTTCGCACAATCCCGCGCAGGCCGTCGCCAGCCCACCGGTGATGTGCGGGGGAAACTCCCACCCCAGCATCAGGACCTTCATCGCTTGCGGCTCTCGAGCGCGGCGGCGAGCGCGCGCGCGCGCAGGAGCTCCGCGGTGCTCCATGCCTGCGCGAACGAGCCACCCGGACGGTGCGGCGGGTCGCCGCCGTAGACCTCGTTGACGTGGTTCAGGCCATGCGAGCGCGTCTCCTGCTCGAGTCCGGCGAGCAGGGCGCGCACGTGCTCGGCCGAGCGCCGATTCTGCGCATGGCAGCGCAGGTAGGCCTCGCAGTGGAAGCCGAGCAGCCACGGCCAGACTGTGCCCTGGTGGTAGGCGCGGTCGCGCTCCGCGGGTCCGCCGGCGTAGCGGCCTAGGTAATCGCGATCGCGGGGCCCGAGCGTACGCAGGCCGCGCGGCGTGACGAGCTCGAGCTCGGAGCGGTAGACGATGTCCGCGCGCTGCGCCTCGGAGAGCGGCGAGAACTCGAGCGCGGCGGCGAGCACCATGTTCGGGCGCACGCGCGCGTCGGCGACGCCGTCCTTCCACGTGTCGGCGAGGTAGCGCGGGCCGGGCAGCCAGAAGCGCTCGAGAAACGCCTCGCCAGCACGCTCCTTCTGCAGCTTCCAGCGCTTGGCCTCGCCCTTGTCGCCGGCTTTCGCCGCGAGCTCCTCGAGGTATGCGAGCAGGAAGTACCACAGCGCGTTGAGCTCGACCGCGAGACCGTCGCGCGGCGTGACGGCCACGCCGTTCGTCACCGCGTCCATCCACGTTGCGTTGAGCTTGCCATCGCCCGCGAGGAGCAGACCCGACTCATCGGCGCGCAGACCGAGGCCCGTGCCCTGCGCGTAGCGCGTCGCGATCTCGACCAGCGCGGCGCGCAGCGGCCCCGCGACAAGCTCCGCGTCTCCGCCCGCCTGCTCGAAGAGCCGCACCGCGCGCGCGAACCACAGCGAAGCGTCGACGGAGCCGTAGTGGCTCGTTTCCACGCTCGAACCGAAGATGTTGGGCAGCAGGCCTTCCTTGAGGAACGGCAACACGCCGACGAGCGCCTCACCGCACTCGCTCACGCGACCGCGCGCGAGCAGCAGGCCGGGCAGCGAGAGGAACAGGTCGCGGCCCCACTCGGTGAACCACGGGTAGCCGGCGACGACCCCGAGACGGCCGGTGCGCGTGCGGAACAGGAAGTCCTCCGCGCCGAGCTCGAGCCCGGCGGCTCCGCTCGCGCGCGCGGCCTCGAGCCGCTCCACGCGACGGCGCGCATGCTCGTCCCACAGCGCCGCGAGGTCGTCCGGCGGCGCCTCGAGCGAGGCGCATAGCACCACGCTCTCGCCCGGCCGCAGGCGGATGCGGAATAGGCCCGGGCTGAAGTTGTCCTCGCGGTCGTCGTAGCCGCGCTCACGCTCGACCTTGTACTCGAGGTCGCGATACCAGAGCGGATCGCCCTCGAAGGCGCCCGCGCGGGCGTCGAGCGCGAGCGCCATCGGCGGCAGGCCGGAGTAGGGCCGCACCATGAGCGCGCGCCGCGTGGCGCCGAAGTAGCGCACTTCCGGGCTCAGGTCGACGTTCTCGAAGGTCAGCGCATCGGCCTCGCGGAAGGCGAGCAGGGGGCGCACGCGCAGCTCGAGCTCGTCCTCGCCGCCCTCGAGCGTGTAGCGCACGAGTACCGTGGGAGAGCCGCGCGTCATCTGGATCGCGCGCGAGATACGGGCCTCGCCGAAGCGGTGCGTCGAGACCGGGAACGGCGCGAGCTCGAAGCGCTCAAGGGTCGCGTGGCCGTGGGGATGCCACATGCCCGGATAGCGCGCCATCGAGAGCGGGAAGTGTCCCTCGCCCGCCGGCCCGAGCGGCATCTCGTCGAGCGCGTGCACGCTCTCCTCAAGGCGCGACAGGAACACGTGGCGCTTGTCGGTCCCCGGGAAGGCCGAGACCAGCAGGCCGTGGTAGCGCCGCGTGGGGCACTGCAGCACGGTCGACGACGCGTAGCCGCCGAGACCGTCGGTCTCGAGCCATTCGCGGGTCAGGGCGAGATCGAGCTCGAGCAGGCGCTCGCGCTCGATGGTAAGGAGCGGCTTGGGTATGAGTGTGTGCGGCACGACGCGGTCTAGGTTAGAGCGAAACAGGCGCCGGTTGTAGCCGCACCCTGTCGCAGGTATGGGAATCTCTGGCACGGGCGGCCCTGCGCCGTGCGTAGAATCCGGACACCACGGGGCCCCGCTTGTTCGCCCACCCGCTCGGACTGCTCGCCTTGCTCGCCGTGCCGGCGGTGGCGGCCTTGCATCTCTTCCGACGGCGCTTCGAGCCGCGGCCCGTGAGCGCGCTGTTCCTGTGGCGCGTCGACGACCGCGAGCCCGTGGCGGGGCGCAAGCGCGAGCGGCTCGTGCGGAGCGCGTCCCTGTGGTGCGAGCTCGCGGCGGCGCTCGCGCTGGCGCTGTGCTTTGCGGGGCCGCGCGCGAGCTGCGTCGCGGGCAAGTCCCGGCATCTTGTCGTCGTTCTCGACTCGTCTGCATCGATGGGGGCGGTGCGCGGCGAGCGCAGCACCGCGGCGCTCGCCGCCGAGCTCGTCCGCGAGCGCATCGACGTGCTCCCGCGGGGCTCGCGCGTGACGCTCGTGCGCAGCGGCTCGCGCCCCGCGCTGCTCGCCGGGCCCGCCGCGTTTCCGGACGAGGCACGCGCGCGACTGGAGGAGTGGCGACCGCTCGCAGTGCGCCATGACCTCCATCCGTCGCTCGCGCTGGCGCTGGAGCTCGCGGGTGGTGCGCGCGTGCTCGTGGTGACCGACCAGTTTGAGCCCGAGTCCCTCCCGCCGAGCGTCGAGCTCGTGTCCGTCGGCGAGCCGGCCGACAACTGGGCGCTCGTTCACGCCGTGCGCACGCGCGAGGCGCGCAAGGATGGCAGCACGGGCGAGAAGGTGTTCCTGACCGTGGCGACCTTCGCGCGAGCGCCGCGTCTCGTTCCAGTCACGATTCGCGCGGGCGATCGGGACATCGCGCGGCAGGAAGTGTCGCTCGGGGCGCGCGAGCGGGCGCACCTGTCGTTCGAAGTGCCGCTCGGTACGGGGCCGGTCGAGGTACGCCTGCCGGAGGACGCGCTCGCCTGCGACAACGTGGCCTTGCTGGTGCCACCGACTGCGCGCACCGTGGCGCTGCACTCCGAGCTGCCCGAGGCCGACGAGCGTGCGCTCGGGCTCGCGGTCCCCGGAGAGCGCAACATCGCGCGCTTGACCGCGCTCGTGCCGCAGTCGCTCGCGGCGGGAACGCTCGCCGGAGCGCACCTCGTGCTGTCGCATGGGGTACAGGTCGGGCCCGCGAGCTGGACGCTCTCGTTCGAGCCCCAAGGCGCCGCGCGGCGCGATCTCATCGGCCCGTTCGTCGTCGAGCGCAGTCACGCGGTGCTCTCGGGAGTCACGCTCGAGGGCGTGGTGTGGAGCATCGACCCCGAGCTCGCGCTGCCCGGCGTGCCGCTGGTGTCCGCGGGCAACCAGCCGATCCTCACCGAGGAGCGCACGGGAGCTCGCGTGCTGTGGCGCATCAACCTCGATCCTGCGCGCTCGTCGCTGCAGCGCTCCCCGGACTGGCCCATCCTGCTCACCAACCTGGCGGAGCTGCGCCGCACGGAGCTGCCGGGACCCGTGCGCCCCAACGTGCATGTCGGCGAGAGCCTGCGCTACCGCCCCGGCGCGGAGGTCGCGCGCGCGGACGAGGGCGAGATCGCGCGCTTCGAGGTCGAGGGGCCGCTCGGCGCGTCGCAGTCCGCGCGACGCGAGGTCGCTGCGCTCGAAGAGGTCGTCGTCGATGGCCTCGAGGAGCCCGGGCTGTATCGGCTCTCGCACGCGGGTCGGCCCGTCACCGAGTTTGCGATCTCGTACGTGGATGCGGCCGAGTCCGACCTCTCCACTGCCCTGCCAGGCGTGCGCGTGGCGGAGTCCGAGGACTCAGGGCTCGACAGTGGCCTCTCGGGCGTCGAGCTTGCGCTGGTCGGACTCGCGCTCGCGGCGCTACTGCTCGACTGGTGGTTCCTGCGGCGCTTGACGCGCGCCCTGCCGGGAATTTCCTGAGCCATGGGGTTGGTGCATCCCGAGTTCCTGCTGCTGGCGCTGCCCGCCGCGTTCGCGTGGTGGAAGCTGCGCGGACAAGGACTGGGCACGCAGTTTGTGCGCGCGCTGGCGCTCGCACTGCTCGTGCTCGCTGCCGCGGCTCCCTACCTGCGGATGGGGGAGTCGGGGCGCGACTTGGTCGTCGTCGTCGACCGCTCGCGCTCGATGCCGTCCGACACGGACTCGACCGTGCGCGAGGTGCTGCGCCTCGCGGAGGCATCTCGCCGCGAGGGCGATCGCATCGGCGTCCTTGCGTTTGGCGGCAATTCGGCGATCGAGCAGCTGCCGCAGCGCGACGCGCGCTTTCAGGGCTTCCAGCGCGCGCTCGACACGGACGCCTCCGACATCGGCGGAGCCCTCGACGCCGCGCTCGCGCTCGTGCCCCGCGATCGCGAAGGCTCGCTGTTGCTCGTCTCCGATGGCGAGTCGAATGGCCGCGACCCGGTCGCGGTGGCGCGCTCGGCCTTTGCGCGCGGTGTGCGCATCGACGTGCGGCCGCTGTCGCGCGGAGCGGAGCCGGACCTCGCGGTCGAGCGCATCGAGTTGCCGCCGGAGGTCGGCGCCGGCGAGCCGTTCCAGTCGGGCGCGTGGGTGCGCGCCGACAGCGCGGTCGAGGCGGACTACGAGCTCGTGCGAGACGGCGAGGTGCTCGCGCGGGGACGGCGGCGCTTCGAGGCGGGGCTGACGCGCATCCCGTTCCGCGATCGCCTCGCGAAGGCCGGGGTGGCCGAGTATCGACTCAGGCTCTCCGGTCACTCAGATCTCGCACCGGAGAACGACACTGGGCTCGGCGCCGTGCGCGTCGTCGGCCAGCGCTCAGTGCTCGTCGTCAATCACGATGGAGCCGAGGACTCGCTCGTACGCGCGCTGCGACAGGCCGCGATACCCGTGGTCGTCGCCGCGCCGGAGTCGGCCGGGCTCGAGCGCGTCGCGCTCACGCGTCACCGCGCGGTGATCCTCGAGAACGTCGCCGCGGAGCGGATCGGCGGCGACGGCATGCGCGCGCTGCGTGAGTTCGTGCTCGAGCGCGGCGGCGGCCTCTTGATGACCGGCGGGCAGGCGAGCTTCGGCATCGGCGGCTGGCACCTCTCGCCGGTGGACGAGGTGCTGCCGGTCTCGATGGAGATGCGCCAAGAAACGCGCAAGATCGGCGTGGCGCTGTGTATCGCGCTCGACCGCTCCGGCTCGATGTCGGCCGAGGCCTCGCCGGGCGTACCCAAGATGCGGCTGGCCAACCTCGGCACGTGCGCCGCGATCGAGCAGCTCTCGGCACTCGACTCGGTCGCGGTGATCGCGGTCGACTCGTCGGATCACCTCGTCCAGCCCCTCGTGCGCGTCGAGGACAAGGGGCCCATCCTCTCGCGTGTCCGCAGCATCGAGAGCATGGGCGGCGGCATCTTCACGTACACGGCGCTGCTCGCGGCGGGCCGCCAGCTCGAGAAGGCCGAGCAGCGCAACCGCCACATCATCCTGTTCGCGGACGCCGCGGACGCCGAGGAGCCCGAGCGCGTGCCCGCGCTGCTCGCGCGCTTCGCGCAGATGTCCATCACCGTCTCGGTGGTCGCGCTCGGAACCCCGACGGACGTCGACGCAGGATTCTTGCGCAGCATCGCCGAGGCCGGTAACGGTGAGTGCTACTTCACTCTCGATCCGAGCGAGCTTCCACGGCTCTTCGCGCAGGACACGATGCGCATCGCGCGCTCGATTTTCGCGGAGGAGCCGGCGGCGACGCGCGTGCTGCCGGATCTCTACGGCCTCGGCGAGCTCGATCCGGCGGCGGGCTTCCCGACCTTCGGCGGACACAACCTCGTCTGGATGCGGCCCGAGTCGACGGTGGGTGCGCTCGTGCAGGGTGAGTTCTCCACGCCGGCCTTTGCCTTCGCCTATCGCGGTCTCGGCCGCAGCGCGGCGTTCTCCGGCGAGATCGGGGGCCGCTTCGGTGCGGACGTCGTCGAGTGGCGCGGATTCTCTGGTTTCTTCGTCACGCTCACGCGCTGGCTCGCGGGCCAAGAGGAGCCGCTGGAGCTGTTTGCCAACGCCACCCGCGCGGGCCGTGACGGGGTGATCTCGGTCGAGGTCGATCCGGGCGCGGCCGTCCCGCCGGACATGTCGCGCGTGCGCGTGCGACTGACCGGCGCGGATGGCTCGACCAGCTCGCTTCCGCTCGAGCGCGTAGGCGAGACTCGCTACGAAGCGCGCGTTCCACTGCTCCGCGAGGGCGTGCTGCTTGGATCGATCGTGCTCGGTCGCGATGCCCGCGGCGAGGAGCGCATGCTCTCGCTCCCTCCGCTCGCCCTGCCGTACAGCCCCGAGTTCGAGCGCAGCGCCGATGCGCGCCGAGGCGAGCGACTGTTGCGCGCGATCGCGCGCGAGTCGGATGGCGAGATCTCGCCACCACTGGGAACGCTGTTGCGCGGAGATCGCGAGGCCCGCGTGTGGCGCGTGGTACGGCGCGAGCTGGTCCTCGCCGCCCTGCTGGTGCTGCTGCTCGAAATCGCTGCGCGGCGGCTGCAGCTGTGGGGGAGTCTCGAGGAGCTGCTCCGTCATGTGGGGGCGCGAGCGCGACGGTCGCGCGCCGTCGCTGCCCCGACCGAGCGCTCGGAGCGTGCCGCACGCGGTTCCGCGGCGGCTGCCATGTCGGATCGGACGCCGCCATCAGAACCGAGCGTCCCGAAGACGCCTGCGCAACCGAGCGCTTCCCAGGGCCTCGACGATGCACTCTCCAAGGCGCGGCGCACGGCGCGGAGAGAACTCGACCGCTAGCTAGCCGGGACGAGCAGTCCAGCGGGAGCGAGGCGCTCGCGGGCGAGGCGCTCGAGGGGCTCGGTGGCCAGCAGCGAAACGAACAGCGCGTTGGCGCGACGAGCCTCAGCCGCCAGCGCGTCCGTGAGGCGTGCAAGTCGCTCTAGGTAGCGCCGCACGGTGGATTCGTCGAGCACGAGGTCGAGCGACTCGCCACTCTCGCAGTCGATCATGCGCTGCGCGCTGCCGCTGCGTGGCGCGGCCTCCTCCTCGGAGAGCACTTGTACGAGGGCCAGCGCGCCCGAGCGCGCCGAGAGCGACGTCACGAGTTCGCGCGCATCGTGCGGCGAAAGAAAATCGCTGATCACGACGGTCATCGCACCGCGACGGAACAAGCCGCTCGCCGCGCGCAGGGATTCGGCGATGCCGTTCGTGCTCTCGAAAGCGAGTCCGTCGCGCTCGAACTCGGCCACAGTCGCGGGACGCGGGGCGTCCTCGAGCCGGACGAGGACGGGCTGGGCGCCGGACTCGACCGCCGCGCGCGAGAAGAGCGCCGCGAGGTCGAGCGCGAGCTGCGCCTTGCGTGAGTCGATCTCCATCGAGCGCGAACCGTCGACGAGGATCTCGCAACGCGCCAGCACCTCTTCGCGCCACTGCCGCACGAGCAGCGCGTCCGTGCGTGCATACGCCCGCCAGTCGAGGTGGCGCACATCGTCGCCGGGCTCGTAGGATCGCCGGTCATGGAACTCGAGGCTCGAGCCCGTGCCGCGACCGACGCGCTCGCCGGCGGGGCCGCGCGGCGGAACGTGGGCGAAGCCGAGCTTCCACGCTTCGCCGAGCGCGAAGGCTTCAGGTGCGGGGCGCATCGAGCGACTCCTGCTCGCGCGCGCGTCGTGCGCGCAGCACCTCTCGCCATCCGGCGAACATGCGCGGGGCGTTGACGAGCAGGGTCAGCGCAAGGGCGAGCGCGAGCAGCAGGAGAGTACTCGGGGATGCATCGCCGTTCTGGATCTCGTCCAGCGTCGTGAACGGGTTCAGGGGGTGCGAGAACGCGCTTTTGGGGTCGGATCCGACGTAGAGCAGCAGCATGGCGGGCAGGACGATGCCGAGCGGAATCGCCACGACGAGGAGCACGCGCAGCATCACGCGCGCCGAACGACGCTGGACGAAGAACGCCGCGATGCCCGCAGGAAGCACGGTGTAGGCGAACAAGTAGGCATACAGCACGGCGATCGCGAGCGGTGCATCGCGGACGAGCAGCCGGCTCGAGGCGTGCAGCGCGAACACCAGCAGCGAGGTGCCGACGGCCAGCAGCGCCTGCAGGAAGCACAGGATCGCCGCGCGGCCCCCGCCGGGCAGGAACGGAATGGAGAGCATGCTCGCGAGCTTGCCCCTCGGACCCCGCGCGCTGGCGCGACGCCCGAGCTCCTCCGGCTCGGTCGAGGCGACAAGCCACGGGAAGAAGAGCAGCGCCACGGCGACGGCGTGGCATCCGAACAATGCTGTGGCGCTGCCGAAATGGTTCACGAGCCACGCGCCCCAGCCGCTCGCAAGCAGCACGAGCAGCGTGGTCATGACGCGCAGCGGGGTCGAGCCATTCTCCTCCTCGTGGGCAAATCGTCCGACGGCGACCGACTGCGCGAGCAGGGTGATGACGGCCGCGAAGGTGAGGTAGGCGACGAAGCTGGCCTGGCCCTCGATCGAACTCAGGATCTGGGGCTCGAAGGTGATGCCTGCGGCGAATCCCACACCGACGCCCCACGCCGCGAGGAGCCCGGCGCCGAAGAGCGCCATCGCCACGACGCGCATCACCTTGCCCGAGGCCAGGCTGGAGGCGGCGATGCCGACCATCGTCAGGGCCACGGATGTCGCGACCGAGCCCGCGAGGATCACTCCCACCGAGCCGAGGTCGATGCCGTTCTGCAGGAACGCGAAGACGAGGAATGGCCCGAAGGTCGAGTAGTAGAGCAGGGCCTGGATGAGCGCCGAGAGCAGCTTGCCATGCACGATCTGCCGCGGCCGCAGGTTCGAGATGATCAACAGGTCGTAGGTGTTTTCGTCCCACTCGGAGCTCGTCGAGAGGAAGGCCGAGAAGGGAACGAAGCACTGCACGGCGGCGGAAAGCGCGCCGAAGATGGCCAGGAAGAACACTCGGCCCGTCTCGGACGAGCCCGACGAGACCGAGCGCGTGACGACCCCGAGCCCGATCAGCGTGCTCAAGAAGAGGGTGATCCAGAACAGCACGCGGAAGTACTTGCCGCGCAGCGCCTGACGCACCTCCTTGACGAGGATTGGGTTGAGGCGGTCTTCGAGCCGCACGCCGGTCGTCGTCGGCGCGTTCATTGCAGCCGGCCCTCCGTCAGGGAGAGGAACACGTCCTCGAGGTCGACCAGCTTGGGGGCGAACTCGCACAGTCCCAGTCCAGCGCCGGCCAGCTGCACGAGCAGGTTCGCCACTGCGGGAGCGTCGCCCTCGAAGTCGAACGACACGCCTTCGCGCTCGAGTCGCACATTCCTCACGAAGGGCAGCTCGAGCAGTGTGCGCTCGAGCCGGTCGGCGCCGACGATCGCTCGCGCGTAGATGCGCTGCAGGGAGCTCACGCCGCGCGCGATCGAGGCGACGGAGCCCGTGCCGCGCACGGTGCCGCGCTCGATGACGGTCACGCTGGTGCACATCTCCGCGAGCTCGGTGAGGATGTGCGAGGACAACAGGATCGACTTGCCCATTCCGGCGAGCGCCTTGACGAGCTCGCGCAGCTCGACGCGCGCGCGCGGGTCGAGGCCGGCCGCCGGCTCGTCGAGGATCAGCACGGCGGGATCGTGCAGCAGAGTCTTGGCGAGGCACAGTCGCTGCTTCATGCCCTTGGACAGCGAGTCGATGTGCTTCTCGCGCAGGTCGCCGAGCGAGGTGAACTCGACCACGCGCTCGATCACGCTCCGGCGCGCGTCTCCGCGCAGCCCGTACGCGCGCGTGAAGAAGTCGAGATACTCGTGGATGGTCGTGTTGGCGTAGGCGCCGTAGGAGTCGGGCATGAACCCGATGCGGGCCCGGGCTTTGCGCGGCTCGGCGGTGACGCTGACTCCGTCGACGCGGACGTCCCCCGAGTCCGGCAGCTCGAGCGTCGAGCAGATGCGCATGGTCGTCGTCTTGCCTGCGCCGTTGGGGCCGATGAAGCCCATGATATCACCCGGCGCGACGGTGAAGCTCACCGCGTCGACGGCTGTCAGTGCGTCGAAGCGCTTGGTGATCGCGCGGACCTCGAGCGCGCCCGTCACTTCCATTCCTCCGACTGCAGGTCCCACACGCCGAGCACGCGGTGATGGCCGGAAACCTCGTTGGTCTCGATTCCGCAGTCGTCGCGGAAGGGCGAGTGTTCGAGGCGCGCGAGGTACGTCGCGGCGGGAATCAGTTCCCCGCGCGAGCGCTGGTCGGACTGCCACAGGATGTCGGCCGGCTCGCTCGCCAGCGTGTGGTCGGGCGGCGCGTCCATCGGCGCGAGCATCGCCGACGCGCCAGCCTCGATCAGGCCTTCGCTGGAGTACCACCGGCCGCGCTCGTCGCGGGCTACGAGGGATTCGATGCGCGCGCCGAGGCCGTTGCGGACCGAGAGGACGCCGTCGACGCGACTCGCTTCGAGTCGGCCGCGGGCCGCGCGCTCGCTCTGGAGAATGTGCTCCACCGGGACGCGGGTGGGCAGGTAGTCGCCGGCGAGAACCAGCGTCGGATCCTTCTCGATGCGCAGCCGAGATCGAACGCGGGGCACGCCGCCGCCTCCCCCGGTCGAGGTGAGGAAGTGCAAGGCCGTTCCCGCCTCCGGCCGCAGGCCTGCGCCCGGCGACATTCCGGCGTAGACGCGGCGGCGCTCGACGCAGGACGAGCGGTGCAAGCGCTCGTCGAGGAACGTCATCGACTGGGAGGCGACCTTCACGTCGAGGCCCTGGAACCAGATGCCGTAGGCGAGCAGGGCAAGCGTGGTGACGAGTGCGATGGCGGGAATCGTGACCAGCAGCAGCACGGGCCGCCCCTTGCGGGCGATCCAGAGGAAGTTGACGGGCCCGATCAGCACCCCGAACAGGATCAGCAGCAGCAGGAACACCCGGTGGGGAATCTCGCCGATACCCGGGAGCAAGATCGGCGCCTCGCTGGCCCGCGAGGTCCCGTCGAGTCTCGGGGCCATGTGCTGTTCCGCGGTCGCGAGCTCGTAGGCCGCGTCGCGAAGGTCGGCGTCGTCGATCCACTCGTCGGTGGGATGGAACACGAGGAGTCCGAGCCCGCAGGACTGGGCGTCGCGTGCGACATGCGGGGCGCGGAAGCGCTCTTCCAGCCAGGGCGCGAGCGAACCACGCTCCAAGGCGAGCGCGTGTCCGCGCGCACCCGCGACCAACAGCACGCCACCGCTGCGAACCCATGCCGCAATCGCCTCGAGTCTCGCCTCGGGCGGAAGCTCGGAGCGGGCATCGATCAAGACAAGATCGAGGCTCGTGTAGGCGGCCCACGAGCGCGCCAGATCCTCGTAGCGCGCGTGACCGACCTGCATGTCGTCGGAGACGGCCGGCCTGCCAGCTGAGGAGTAGCTGGTCACGGCGCGCCGCGAGAGTCGCTCGGACCACTGCGCGACCGTGCTCTGAACCACGGGGCGGTCGCTCACGGCGAGCACCGCGCGGTAGTCGGCTTCGCCTCCGCACCCGAGCAGGTTGTGTTCGGTCCAGTCATCCGAGCGCTGCGAGCGCAACCGCACGCTCCACTCTTGCTCCCACTGGCCTCCGGCGGGCAGGACCAGCTCGGTGTCGACGCGCTCGCCGGGCGCGAGCTCGAATGACTGGCGGAACGTGCGCTCGTTCTGCCAGTCGGCGGCGGTGGCTCCGAGCCGGAGGCGAGCCGGCTGGTCGCCGCGGTTGTGGAGCTCGAGTCTCAGAGGACCCCAGCCCTTGTTCAGCTTGGCGGGCCACGCGCTACGCGCGCGCACCTCGACCTGGACGTCGGGGAGCAGCGCGGTGACGTCGCTGGCCCGAGCCGGGACCGCGACCACGAGCGCGAGCAGCGCGTGGAGGGCTGCCCTCATCGCCCTAGCCCAGCTCCGCGGTCTCGGGGAGGCTCGCGAGCACGGCGCGCACGAGATCCGCGCCACGCACGCCGTCGAGACGCGCGCGATAGTCGAGCACGAGCCGGTGCGCGAGCGCGGGCAGCGCGACCGCGTGCACGTCCTGGAAGCCGACTGCGGGCTTGCCGGCGAGCAGCGCATGAGCGCGCGCCGCCTCGCCGATCGCGATCGCACCGCGCGGACTCGCGCCGTGGCGCACGTACTGCTTGACCTTGTCGGGCGCACCGCTCGCGCCGGGATGCGTGGCCGCGACGAGCCGCGCGATCGTGTTCGCGACGGCCGGAGCGAGGTGCACCCGCTCGACGGCCGCGTAGATCGACGCGAGGCGCTGCTCGTCGAGCACGGCCGTGTGCTCGGGCGGGCGACCGGCGCGCCGCGTGGTCAGGATCGTCTCCAGTGTTTCGCTCGAAACCTGCGGGACCTCGACCTTGAACAGGACGCGGTCGAGCTGAGCCTCGGGTAGCGGATAGGTGCCCTCGAGCTCGATC
>SXKQ01000164.1 GCA_005778045.1 Planctomycetia bacterium | reverse complement strand
GTGCGCGAGCTCGAGAACGTGCTGCAGCGCGCGGTCGTCCTGACTCAGGGCACGACGATCGAGCCCACGGATATCGCCTTCGGCGCCGCCACCGGCCCGGTCGGCGTGCTGCAGGGCGGGATCGCCTCGATCCCGGCCGCAGTGCCCTCGCTCGCGAACCGTCCGCTCGCGGACATCGAGCGCGAGGCGATCCTCGAGACGCTGGCCGCGACTGGTGGCAACAAGACGGAGGCCGCGCGGCGCATGGGCGTCAGCGCGCGCACGCTCTCCAACAAGATGAAGCTCTGGCGCCAGCTGGGCCTCGTCGCCTGAGGATCGGAAGGAGCATCGCCATGGAATCCGGAAGCACGGGCAACGTCGACCTGCTGATGCGGCTCATGAACGCCACCGCCGAGCGGTCGCGTGTCATCTCGAGCAACATCGCGAACGTCAACACGCCCGGCTACCGGCGCCAAGTGGTGCAATTCGAAGGCCTGCTGCGCGACGCTCTCGAGTCCGAGAAGGGCGGGCTCGAGAGCGTGCAGCCGGCTGTCGTCGAGGACACGCTGACCCCTGCGCGTCCCGACGGCAACAACGTGAACCTGGAGCTCGAGCTCAACTCCGAGCGCCAGAATCGCCTCTTGTACGAGACCTACGCGGCGATGCTTCAGAGCCACTTCGACCTGATCGACACCTCGATCCAGAGCGGGCGCTAGGAGCCCTCGAGACTGAACCATGGACGGCGTGAACAACCTCTTCAGCGGGATGCGCATCGCGGCGACCGGCATGTCCGCCGAACGCGTGCGCATCGACACGGTCGCCAAGAACATCGCCAACGCCTCGGTCACCAAAACCCCCGAGGGCAGCCCCTACCGCCGCGAGGTGGTCGAGTTCGAGCCCATCCTGCGCCAGCTGGAGGGGGGCGGAGTCGAGAACGCCGGGGTGCGGGTCCGGGCCGTGTCCGAGGACACCCAGACCCCCTTCCAGAGGGTCAACGACCCCTCTCATCCCGATGCTGACACTGCGGGCTGGGTCTCCTACCCAAACGTCAACACCACGCGGGAAATGGCCGATCTGATCACTGCCATGCGTGCCTACGAGGCCAACCTGCAAGCGCAGGACGGCTTCGTGCGCATGGCGGAGCGCGCTCTGCGCCTCCTCCAGTGACCTGAAGACGGCTGATCCCGATGATCCAAGGCGTAGGACAAGGCGGACTCGCGAAGGCGGCCATCGAGGCCGCGCTGGCCTCGATGCAGCGGGGTGCGAAGGTCGAGGGCGCCATCCCGCGCGCGGGCGAGGGCCTGCAGGGCGCGGCCGCTCCCACCGGAGCCCCGAGCTTCGCCGAGGCGCTGGCTCAGGGCGTTTCGCGCGCCGACGAGACGATCAAGACCTCGGAGAGCCTGCCGGTCGACCTGCTGACCGGAAAGGTCGGCGACTTCCACGAGGTCGCGGGGCAGCTCAAGCAGTCCGAGCTGGTCTTCAAGTTCAGCCTCGAGGTGCGCAACAAGCTGATCGACGCATACCGCGAGACCATGCGAATGAGCGTGTGAGGTAGGAACGGATGAACTTCGAACTCAACAACCTCCTCGACGCCGCCATGAAGGCCCCCGCGCGCTCCAAGCTCGTGGTGGCCATCTCGCTCGTCGCGGTGATCGCGGCCTTCGGCATCGGCAGCTGGCTCTCGGCGCAGCCATACTTCGTCAAGCTCTACACAAACCTGTCCGACACCGAGCGCGTCGCGGTCGAGAAGGCCCTCGCCGAGGCGCAGGTGCGCTACCGCGTCAGCGACTTCCCCGGCCCGTTCGTCGTCTACGTCGACGAGCCGCAGTTCGACGCCGCGCAGATCGCCGTCGCGCTCTCGGAGTCGCTCAAGGCCCAGCCCCGCGGCATCGACGCCTCCTCCACCGGCGCGTCGACGATCTTCCTCTCCGCCGGCGAGCGCGCGCAGACGATGCAGAAGCGCGAATGGCAGGAGACGGAACGCCTGCTCGAGCAGCTCGAGTTCGTCGGCGATGCCACCGTGACGACCTCGATGCCCGACACCTCACCGCTGCGCGCGAAGAAGCCTGTGCAGGTCTCGGTCGCGCTCGCGCTCAAGGGTGCAGCGGAGCTCACCGCCGAGCAGGCCGCGAACGTGGCCAAGCTCGTGCGCTTCCGCTTCGGCGTGCCGGCCGAGAACGTGATCATCACCGACCAGTCGGGCCGCACGCTGCACGATCCCACGTCCGACGAGGACACGGGCCGCACCGCGCGCGAGTTCCTCGCCCAAGCCGACACCTACGAGCGCGAGCTCTCCATCAAGGCCAACCGTCACCTCGAGCAGACTTTCGGCGCGCGCAAGGCGCTCGTGACGGTCACCTCGCAGTGGAACTACGACCAGAGCACGATCATCGACGAGAAGATCGACCCCGAGACGGTCGCCGTGCAGATCGACACGAAGGAAACCCAGACGCCGCTCGGCTCGGGCTCCCGAGTCGGCGGCCTCGCGGGCGTGACCGCGAACGCGCCGACCGAGTTCGGAAACGAGTCGGCCGGCGTGCCCGCCGCTGCGAGCTCCTCCACCCCGTCGGCCTCAAAGACCAAGGACAACAAGACCACCTACGAGACCAGCCGCTCGCGCACCCAGACCGTGCGCACCGTGCCGCGCCTCGAGCGCCTGTACGTCTCGCTCGTTGTCGACGAGAGCCTTGCGGCGCGCAAGGCCGAGCTTCAGAAGATCGTCGAGGCCGCCGTCGGCTTCGACGTCCAGCGTCAGGACGTGATCGGCGTCACGACCACCGCCTTCGTGGCACCCGACGTCGCCACCGGCGAGCCCGCGGTCCAAGGCGAGACGCTGGTCGAGGACGAAGGCCCGAGCGCGATGACGCAGCTCCTGATCGAGCGCGGCGTCGAGATCGCGGCCGCGGTCGCGTTCCTCGCGCTGCTCTTCACCAGCCTGCGCGGCGGCCGCAAGGCCTCCGCCGAGGCCGCGAGCGCCGGGTCCGACGCCAGCGCGGGCTCGACCGGCGCGGAGCCCAGCATCGACCCCGAGACGCTCGCGCGCGCCCAGATCGAGGAGCTCGTGCGCACCGACCCGCGCAAGGTCGGTGAGATCCTCTCCCGCTGGGTCGACGAGAAGGCCACCGCCAAGGTCTAGCCCATGGGTTCCAGCAAAGAGATGAGCGGCGCCCAGAAAGCGGCCGCATTCCTGATGAGCCTCGACAAGGAGGCCGCGGCGAACGTCATCAAGAACATCGACGAGAAGGTGATCGTCGAGGTGGTCGAGGCGATGGCCAAGCTCGAAGCGGACATGGTCGCCATCGAGGCCGTGCGCGCGCTCGATCGCGAGTTCGTGAAGAGCCTCCGCAAGCCGCGCGCCACCCGCCTGCGCAGCGAGGACGAGCTGCGCACGATGCTCGAGCAGACGCTCGGCAAATCGCAGGCCGGCGAGCTGTTCAAGAAGATCCAGCAGCGCCTGCTGCACGAGCGACCGTTCCTCGCGATCGAAAAGGAACCCGCGGACCTGATCCTGCGCGCGCTCTCCCACGAGTCCGATGCCGTGGCCGCTCTCGTGCTCGCACACCTCGACCCGGCCCTCTCCGCTGAGTTGCTCGGGATGATGGACGCCGAGCGAGCGCTGACCATGATCCGCCGCATGGCGACGCTGGTGCCGCCGAGCTTCGAGACGCTCGTCGCCATCGCTCAGGACCTGCAGGCCCGCGTACGCGAGGCCATCAGCGGTCCGGTCGCTCCGGACACCGGCGCGCGCCTGCGCACGATCGCCGAGGTGCTGAACTACAGCCAGCCCGAGGTCGAGAAGATCGTCCTCGACGGCATCCACCGCGACGACGCCAAGATGGCGACGAACATCCGCGAGTTCATGTTCACGTGGGAAAACCTGGCTGACTTGGACAGCCGCGCGATGCAGAAGGTGCTCGGCTCGGTCGACACGCGCACCCTCGCGATCTCGCTCAAGGGCTCCTCGGCTGCGGTCGAGCAGAACATCATGGCCAACCTGAGCTCGCGCGTCCGCGACATGGTCAAGGACGAGCGCGAGATCGCCGGTGCGATGAACGTGCGCGAGATCCATGCCGCGCGCGCCGAGATCATGAAGGCCGTCCGAACCCTGATGGAGTCCGGCGAGTTCCGCCCCGTGCGGGCAGGAGAGGACCTTGTCTCCTGAAAAGCTCAAGCTCGCGCTCCCCAGCGCGCCCCGCGCCGCCACGCTCTGCCGCGGCGGGCTCGCCTCTCTGGTCGAGAAGCGCGTCGCCCAAGCACGTGCCGAGGGTGAACGCGCCGCCAGCGCCCACGCCGCGCGCGCTCTCGAGCTCGCCGCCGCGCGTCTCGACGCCGCACGCGAGGAGGCTCAGGGCACTCTCGCGCGCAACGCCGTGGCGCTCGCGGTCGAGATCGCGCGCACTCTGGTGCGCAAGGAGCTGATGGCCAGCACGCACAACATGGAGTCGATGGTGCGCGAGGCCCTCGCCGCCTCCGGCGCCGGTCGCGGCCCGTGCACCGTGCATCTCAACCCAGCCGACCTCGCGCAGCTCGAGAGCGTGCGCTTCCGCGCCGGTACAGAGCTCGAGGCCGACGACGCGGTCGCCCGCGGCGACGTACATGTCGAGACACCGCACGGGCTGCTCGTGCGGGAGAACGCCGAGGCACTGCGCTCGATCCACGAGCGCTTGCTCGGGGAGCTCTCGTGAAGCTCGACCTCGAGCGCTGCAAGCGCGCGATCGGCGAAGCCGCGGCACCCCACTTTCGCGGGCGCGTCGAGAACGTTTCGGGCGTGATGATCGAGGCCACCGGCGTGCCGGCAGCCGTCGGCGAGCTGTGCCGCATTCGCCGCGGCTCCGTCGGCAGCGCGAATGCCTTCGTGGATGCGGAGGTCGTCGGCTTCCGCGGCTCGAGCACGCTGCTCATGCCGCACGGGGACATCTTCGGCATTGCCCCCAACCAGCCGGTGATCGCGCTCAAGCGCTCGTTCTGCGTGCCGGTGGGCCGGGAGCTGCTCGGCCGCATGGTCGACGGCTTCGGCTCGCCGCTCGACAACGGCCCGCGCATTCCCGAGCTCGAGCTGCGCAACGTGCGCACCGACTCGCCCGACCCGCTCTCGCGCAAGCCGATCGACGAGCCACTGCAGACTGGCGTGCGCGCCATCGACGGCTTCGCCACGCTCGGCCGCGGCCAGCGCCTCGGCATCTTCTCCGGGTCCGGCGTCGGCAAGTCGACCTTGCTCGGCCAGATTACGCGCGGCACGGACGCGCAGGTGATCGTGGTGTGCCTCGTGGGCGAGCGCGGTCGCGAAGTGCGCGCGTTCGTCGACGAGGTGCTCGGCCCCGAGAACATGCCGAAGTCCGTGATGGTCGTCGCGACCTCGGACCGGCCACCGATCGAGCGCTTCATGGCGCCCTTCGTCGCTGTCACGGTCGCGGAGTGGTTCCGCGACCAGGGCCTCGACGTACTGCTCGTGATGGACTCGATCACGCGCTTCGCCGCGGCCTCGCGCGAGATCGGCCTCGCGGCCGGCGAGCCGCCGACGGTGCGCGGCTTCCCGCCCAGTTTCTTCGCCACGGTCCCCAAGCTCGTCGAGCGCATGGGCCGCACGCAGAAGGGCTCGATCACCGGACTGCTCACGATCCTGCTCGACGGCGATGACGTGAACGACCCCGTGGCGGACACGCTGCGCGGCCTGCTCGACGGGCACCTCGTGCTCTCGCGCGATCTCGCCCAGCGCGGTCACTATCCCGCGATCGACGTGCTCGCGAGCCTCTCGCGTCTCCTGCCCTCGCTCTCGAGCGAGGCGCAGCGTGTCGAGGTGGGCGCGGTGCGCGGCCTGCTGGCCGCGTGGAAGGAAGGTCGCGATCTGGTCGAGATCGGCGCCTACAAGCCGGGCACCAACGCGCGCCTCGACGCGGCCATCGCGCTGCGGCCCGCTGTGGAGCTGCTGCTGCGCCAAGGCACCCACGAAACCACTCCGCTCCCCGAGACGCGCGAGCTCATCGGACGTCTCGCGCAGGCTGCGGTGGCGCAGGAAAAGCAGGCCCGGGACACCAAGCCTGCGGGCTCTCTCGCAGCGCAACGGGGGAAGAAGTAGTCCATGCACCGCTTCCGCTTCCCGCTCGCACGGCTGCAGCGCGTGCGCGAGCTCGGCGAGGAACTCGCGCGCAGCGAGCTGCTCGCGAACGAGGCGCGCCGGCACGAGTGCGAACTGCTGCTCGATACCGCACGCGAAGACCTGCGTTCCGCCGAGGAAGGCGTCGCCCGCCTCCAGTCGGACGGCGCGCTGCACACGGGCGAGGTCATCGCCGCGCAGCGGACGCTTCCGTCGCTGCTCGCTCGCGTGACGAACCGACGCGCGGAAGTCGCCACCGCGGCGAACGCCGTCGAGGAATGCCGGGCCGTCTGGCAAGCCGCGCGTATTGAAGTGCGCGCGCTCCAGCGGCTCGAGGATCGCGCTCGCGACATCTTCCGCGAGGAAGAGCGGGCCAACGAGGACAAGCAACTGGCCGAGCAGGTCGACCGCAAGGCGGCGCTCGCCTGTGGAGCACACGACGTCGAGGGAGACGAGCGATGAACAAGAATGCCAAGATCGCACTGTATTCGGCCGGTGGTGTCGGCGGTTTCGCCGCCGCCTATGTTCTGTTCGCGCTGATGATGGGCGCGCCGCCGCACGCGATTCCCGTGGCGGGCGCGCTGTTCCCGGCACCGGCCGAGACGCAGGACGAGCCCGCGCGGACCGCGCCCGTCGTCGCCAGCGAGCCGAAGTCCGAGCCGAAGTCCGAGCGCCGCACCGCGACCGCGGGCCTGATGGACGTGTTCCAGATCCAGTCCCCCTACTCCTCCACCGAGCTCGAGACGCTCGCGGGGGAGCTCAAGCGCAAGAACTCGGACCTCGACATGCGCCTCGCGGAGCTCGAGCGTCGCGAGAAGGAGGCCAGCGCCCGCGCGGAGCAGCTCGACGAGCACTACGCCGAGCTGCAGCGTCTGCAGCGCGCGCTCGAGGAGCGCGAGAAGGAGCTCGCTGGCCGCGAGACCACGGCGACCGAGACCGACCGCACGCGCTTCGAGCGCGAGCAGCTGGGCTGGACGCGCCTCGCCAAGCTGTTCGCCGACGGGGACGCCGCCGAGCTCGGCACGCGCCTCGCCGAGTACGCACCGGGAGACGCGGCCCGCATCCTGCATGCACTCAAGCCGGCTCGCGCCAAGGAGCTGCTCGAGAACGTCGGCGCCGCCAAGTGGCGTGAGTACGCCGACGCCTACCGCATGCTGGAGCCCGCCGGCGGCAACTAGGCCGCCCGCTTCCCAGCCTCGGGACGGCCGTCCTTGCCTGCGGAGCGCGCTCCGCACCGGCGAGGGCGGCCGTCAAGCATTTCCGGGAGGGGGTCGATACGTCCGTGGCGAGACGTCGCCGGAACGAGACCCCATGGACTTCATGACCATCATCGGACTGATCGGAGCGCTCGCGCTCCTGGTCTGGTCCATCCTCCTCGGTGCGCCCCTCAAGCTCTTCTACGACTTCCCCTCGGTGGTCATGGTCTGCGGGGGATCCGCCTGCGTGACGGTGATGAGCTACCGTCCGTCTGACCTGAAGAGCCTGTTCAGGGTTGGCCTGCGCGCGCTGTTCTTCAAGCTGGCGACGCCGCAGGAAGAGATCGACCGCATCATCAACTATGCCAACCTGGCGCGAAAGCAGGGCCTGCTCGCGCTCGAAGCGAAGTTGCAGGAGGTCGACGACAAGTTCTTTGCCAAGGGCATCCAGCTCGTGATCGACGGCTTCGCCGCGGACACCGTGCGCGACATCATGGATCTCGAGCACAGCTTCCAGCAGCAGCGCCACGCGCAGGGCAAGAAGATGATGGAGACCATCGCCACCTTCGCACCCGCCTTCGGCATGATCGGCACGCTCGTGGGTCTCGTGCAGATGCTCGCGAACATGTCCGACCCCAGCGCCATCGGCTCGGGCATGGCCGTCGCGCTGCTCACGACGTTCTACGGCGCCGTGATCGCCAACGTGATCTGCCTGCCACTCGCGGCGAAGCTCGACCTGCGCGCAAAGGAGGAAGCCCTCCTGCGCTCGCTGATGATCGAGGGCATCGTCGCGATCCAGTCGGGCGAGAAGCCGCAGCTCATCAAGGAGAAGCTCAAGGGCTTCCTCCCGCCGGGCGCACGCGAGCAAGTCGGCGCCTAGCGCGGAGCGCGCGAGACCGTGGGCAAGCACGACGTCCCCGAGGACCCGCCGCAGTCCGCGCCGGACTGGGTCGTCACGTTCAGCGATATGATTTCGCTGCTCGTGACGTTCTTCGTGATGCTCATGAGCTTCTCCACCATGGAGGAGAACGAGGCGGCGATCATCGTCGGCGCCTTCGGCCAGCGCACGGGCGGCATCCTCGAGGGCGGCCCCTCGAGTTCGGTGACCGAACCTCCGCGCGATCGCATGCTGGGGACGAATCCCCTGCGCGGCGGCCAGATCCCCCATTCGCGACCAGCCGAGGAACTGCCCGATAACATCGAGGAAATGGGCCAGAAGCTCGGTGCCGGCCAGCTCGAGGTCGACTTCGTGGCGGCGACCGACGGCCTGCTGGTCCGCTTCGGCGACGACTGCGCCTTCGAGCCCGGCTCCGCGCGGGTGCCCGCGCCGCTCGCGCGCGCGCTCGACGAGCTCGGCGAGGTGCTGCAGCACTACTCCCACATGGTCGTCGTCGAGGGTCACGCCAGCGCGGACTTCCCCCCGACCTCCAGCCTGCCGGACGCGGAAGCGCTCTCGGCCGCCCGCGCTGCGGCGGCCGCGCGTATCCTGCTAGAAGGCAACGACCTCTCGCGTGACTTGCTGCAGGTCAACGGGCTCGGATCGCGCCACATCCAGCGCGGCGAGCGCGTCGAGATTCGCGTGCTCTCGCTCTCCAAGGCCCGGGCCCGTGCGCTCGAGCGGGCCCACGAGCAGCGCCTCGAAGGGGAGCGCTGAGCGTGGCCGAGTTCAAGGAAGACCCGAAGGCGGTGGTGCCGCTGTGGCTCGTGTCGTTCGGCGACATGATGACCAATGCCCTGACCTTCTTCATTCTCATGGTCTCGCTCTCGAGCCAGAAGGACCACGGCCTGATCGCGAAGGGCCTCGGCTCGTTCGTCGTGGCGCTCAAGTCCCACGGCCTGCCCGGGATGATGAGCGAGGACGAGAAGGTCGCGATCTACAACGAGTTCCGCGTGCGCTTCAACCTGCCGCCAGAGGAAGACCCTGAGCGCCGCGAGACGATGGTGAACGCGAGCGATATGGAGCTCGTGCGCGCGGCCGCTGCCGAGTCACTACGCCCCCACGACGAGCTGTTCCAGCCTGCCATCGCCGCCTTCGAGCCGGGCTCCTCGGAACTCGGGGAGACCTCCCGCCGCTATCTGAACCGGCTCGCGGACACCCTGCGGCCCGGCAGGGGGCAGTTGCTCGTACTCGAGGGCCATGCCCTCGACGACGCCCGAGCGGGGATGGACCACGGCCGGGCCCTGGCACGGGCGCGGGCCGTTCGGGAGTACCTGCTCAAGGAGCACGAATTTTCTGCCGACAGGGTGGAGGCACGAGCGTGGTTTGTCGAGGTCGAACCGGCCGGCGCGGGAACGCGCTGTGTCGACGCACGCCTGATGACCCCCGCCCGCACGAAGAACTAGGACGCAACCATGAGCGACGCCAAGAACGACGAGAATAAGCACGAAAAGGCCGCGCTGAAGGGCAAGGGGAAGCTGCTCGCCATTGGCGGCGGCATCACCGCACTCGCGCTGGCGTTCGTCGCCGCGACGTTCGCCGTGCCCGCGAAGGAAGCGCCGCTGCCGACCCTCGCGGGTCCATTCGTCGGCCCGATCACTCCGAGCAAGGTGCAGGTCAACCTCAACGACGGTCGCACCTACCTCGTGCTGCAGCTCAACGTCCTGCACGACGCCTACTCGCCCGACTACCTCACCCAGCGCGCGGATGACGCGGTCTGCCAAGCGGAGATCCGCGACGCGCTGGTGACGATCGCGTCCGCGAAGTCCCGCAGCGACGTGACCGACAAGGTCAACAAGCCCGTGTTCCTCGAGGAAGTTCGCCACGCGATCGAGACGCTCGTGTTCCCCGTGCACGTGGGGGACGCCGCCACGCCGAGCGCGGCCGACAGCGTCTCGAAGCTCGCGCCGGGGGCGTCGATGACGAGCTCGACCTTCCGCGGCATGCACTCCGAGCACGCGCTGCGCGTCGATGCACTGCAGAAGCTCGTCTCGCTCGATGGCGGCGCGGAAGTGCGCTTCAAGGGCGACGAGCAGGACCTCGAGATCCCCTGCGGCGACGGCACGTCGCTGTGGCTCGACGTTCGCGGCCTCGACCCGGCCTTCCGGGGCGAAGTGTATGTCGGCGTGATGGGCCGCACGCGGCGCGTGCTGTGGAACGAGGTCCTGCTGCAGTAGTCCTGCGGCGGCGCACTCCCACACCCAAGGAACGCACTAGGAACCACGACGTGACCGGCAACCTGACTCCCGAGGAGGCGCGCGCGCTCTCGCAGGCCTTCGCGGCCAGCGAGCCGCAGGCGCCTCGTGCAGCGCAGGTCGAGTCGCGCCAGTTCGATCGCCCGCAGCGCCTTCCGGCCGCGGAGCTCACGGAGATGCGCGAGCGCCTGCGCAAGGCGCTGCCCGAGCTCGCACGCGAGCTTGCTGCCGCGATGCGCGGCGCGCCCGCGATCGAGCTCGTCGAGCTCGCGGAGGTCCATGCCGAGACCGTGACGCACGGACTCGTCGAGCCCTTTGCCGTGCTGCGCTTCGAAGTCGACCGCCAGCCCGGCTGGCTCGTCTGGGACTGCAAGGCGGCGGTCGCGACGCTCGACGTCGCGCTCGGCGCGGCCGGGCCCGCCGAGGGCTCCGTACGCGCGTTCACCAGCATCGAGCGGGGCATGTTTCCGCGCTTGCTCGCGCCCATACTGGCACGGCTCGCCAAGCTCTTCGGGCTCTCCACCGCGAACCTGTCCTGCGCGCAGGTTCGCGACGCGATCGGCCACTGGCGGCAGGGCGGAGACAAGGCCGAGCCGCAGCGCCTGTGCGCGACGCTCTCGATCGACGGGCCTGGCGGCGGGAGCACGCTGCGCGTGCTGTTGCCCAGCGTGATGCCGGTGCAGCGCCCCGCCCCGCGCACCGAGAAGGCCGCCCCGCTCCCTGCGCACCTCGCGGATGTGCAAGTCGAGCTGTACGCACGGCTCGGCGACAGCGACGTACCGCTCGCGCAGCTGCTCGCGCTCGAGGTGGGCGACGTGATTCCGCTCGGGCTGCCGGCCGGTGGCGAGCTCGAAGTGCTCGTCGAGGACCAGCCGCGCCTGCGCGCGACGCTCGGCCGCAAGTCCGAGCAGCTCGCCCTGCGTATTACCTCCACCGGACGCCCCACGCGCGACGCCTGAACGACCCTGAGGATGCCAGCGATGAACGAGATGCAGAACATCGAGAACACGATCGACGCCGCGGCCGAGGCCGTGCGCGTCAGCACGGCTCGGCTCGACGAGCTCACGGGTGCCAAGACCACCGGCGAGCCGGTCGGGCTCGCGAACCTGATGGACGTGCCGGTCAAGGTCACCGTCGAAATCGGCCGCACGCGCGTGCCGCTCGGTGAGCTCGTCAAGCTCGGCGCGGGATCGCTGCTCGTGCTGGACCGCCAGGCGCACGAGCCTGCGGACATCCTCGTCAACGGCAAGATCGTCGCCCGCGGCGAGGTGGTGACGATCGACGGCGCCTACGGCGTGCGCGTCACCGCCATCCTGAACGCGCCCTGACGCGCCGCTCACGCGCTTCCACCGCTGGATCCGGCCCGCGCGCCGGATCCCCGACTTTCTGGAGCCCACATGACGGTCCCGGCCACAGGCGCGTAGGTGCGCGGCCCGCCGGCGCCGCTATCCTCCCCCACACCGCATTCCGATGCGGCCCCCATGGAATCTCTGCTCTCCACCGAGAACCTGATCGCCTTCCTCACGCTGTCGAGCCTCGAGATCGTGCTCGGCATCGACACCGTCGTCGT
>SXKQ01000020.1 GCA_005778045.1 Planctomycetia bacterium | reverse complement strand
GACCACGAAGTCGACTCCGATGTACTGGTCTCCGGTGGCGACGGGGATCGTCTCGATCTGATTGAGCAGGGGCCACGCGCCCTTGTAGACATCGCCAGCGCCGAAGATCGTTTTGTCCCCGTCGTCATCCGAGCCGCACACCACGATGTAGTCGGCCGCAGGAATGGCACCATCCTCCGTGGTTCGATCGAGCAACCAGGCGAGTCCGGTCGTGGGGTTGAGCAGCGCGACTGCGGTCACGGGCACCTCCGTGGCTCCCGGAACGAGCAGGCTCGCATCGATCAGCGCGAGGAACAGGTCCACGTTCTCGGGCGGAACGACCGGCGCGACGCTCATGGCGACGGACACGAGCGCCGTGCCGCCGTTGCTCGGGATGGTGATGGTCCCGGCGTAGTTGCCCGTGGGGAGTCCCGTGCGACTGACGGTGACCGTGATCGCGGACACGTCGGTAGCGCCTGTGGCAGCCACGACCGCGAGCGTGGCGAACGCGCCGCCGCTCGTGGGCGTGAAGGTCGGAATGCCGACGTCGAGGCTCCCGGTGCCCGTGTTCGCGATCGTGATCGACAGCTGGGTCGTGGTCGAGCCGAACTGCAGCGCGCTCGGATTGGCCGAGAGCACCGGCGCCGCACTCGACTGACCCGCCGCGGCCGCGAGCGCGCGGTCGGCCTGAATGAGCCCGTTGCCGAAGATGTCGTCGCGGCCGGGCGCTCCGAGGTCGACGGTCGTCGTGATCAGGATCGTCTCGATCTCCGGTACCGTCAGGGCCGGATTGACGTCGAGCATCAGCGCCGCGAGGCCCGCCACGTGCGGGCAGGCCATCGAGGTCCCCGGCAGGACCTCGAGCGTCGGCGCGAACACGTTCTGCGTGACCATGGTCGACAGCACGCCATCGCGGAACGTGTCATTGTTCAGGTCCACGGCCGTGTCGCCGCCCGGCGCAGCGAGATCAATGGTCGAGCCGAAGTTCGAGTAGGACGCCTTGTTCGCGTTGAGGTCGACGGCCGCGACGGAGAGCACGCCCGTGTAGCTCGCCGGGAACGAGGGAACGCTGGAGTTCTCGTTTCCGGCTGCCGCCACGATCACCACGCCCGCGTTGCGCGCGGCCGTCACCGCCGACTGCATCGTCGAGCTCGAGCCCGGGCCGCCGAGGCTCATGTTGATCACGCGAGCGCGTTGCGGCGGCAGCGTGCCCGAGGAGTTCGAGAGTCGCGCTGCGTAACGCACGGACTGGGCGATGTCCGCGTCGAGTCCGCCGCCGACGCCCAGCACGCGCAAGTGCATGAGAGAGCAGTTCCAGTTTACCCCCGCGACGCCGAGGCTGTTGTTGGAGACGGCGCCCACGGTTCCGGCCACGTGCGTGCCGTGGAAGCTCGAAGGTCGGAAGGCGTCGCCGTCACCCGGGTCGGTGGCATCGGGATCCAGTCCATCTCCATCGGCTGCGATGGTGGGGTCACTGATGAAGTCGAAGCCCGCGATCGTGTTGCCGTCGAGGTCCGGGTGCGGACGCGAGCCGGTATCGATCACGGCGACGATCACGCTCGGATCGCCCGTGGCCACGGACCATGCCTGTGGCAGACGGATCAAGTCGTAGTGCCACTGCTTGTTGTAGAACGGGTCGTTGGGCTCCGTGGTTCCGCCGCCGAGCGCGCGCCGAATGAAGTTGGGCTCGGCCCACTCCACGCTGGGATCCGCCGCGAAGGCCGCCATGGCCGCGAGGGTCGTGCGCGCAGCTTCCTCGGCATCGAGGGACTCGGGCAGGGCGAGCGCGGCTAGCGTGCTCGTCTCCGGAATCACCTGCTTTTCGAGGGCACCACGCTGCGCGAGCGCCTCGCGCACGTCCGCGTTGCCGAAGCGTCGCACCAGCAGCTCTCCCGGCATGAACTCGGCAGCGGGCACCGAAGCCAGCGCCTGCGACGGCTCGAGCCCGAACGCGGCGCGCTCCGCCTCGACGCTCGCGACGGACGCGATAGCCAGCGCCGACTCGGTAATGTGGGCCGCGAGCGTCAGCGCACCTTGTTCGACCGCGACGATCGTCGCGTGCGCGAGCATGCCGAGCTCGAGCTCGAGCTCGCCACCGCCGGAAGGGATCGTCCCGAGCAGGTTGCCGCGCAGGTTGAGCACGCTCAGCCCGCCCGAGGAGCGCAGGCTGGCGCGCAGGGGCATGGCGCAGGAGAACGAGGCGACGGCGCCGCTGTCGGCGTCCAGCTCGAGTCGATCACCCGCGAGGAATGCGCCGAGATGCCCATCGAGCGCCACTCGGGCGGGCAGGGGACGCACGGCTACGTCCAGCTCGTAGCTGCCATCCGTGCCATGCAGGATCATGTCCTCGAGGCCGCGCGCGAGAAAGCGCAGCTCGCTCGCGGGCTCGGCCACCGACAGCGAGATCGGATCCTGATGTGCCATGCGCACATCGCCACCCGAGGTCATGCGGACGCGGACCGCGACACGCTCGTCGCTGCGCAGCCGCAGCAGGTCGCGACCGCCGACGAGCGCACCCTGCACGCGCTGCGAATTGCCCGCGCGGAGAGCCAAGGCCGGTCGAGCATCGGCGAGCGACGGCGTGTTCTGCACGATGGCGGGCGGAGCGCTTGTCGGCACGAACTGGACGGTACCGGCGAGGGACGGCGGCACCGGGTCGTCACCGCCGCCTCCTCCTCCACCGCACGAGGCGACTGCGAGAGCGAGAGTCCCGACCAGACCGACGTTCCACGGACGTACGACTGCATTCATCGTTCAAGCTCCCTCGCGCCGCGACCGCGGTCTGCGAATGCCGAGACGATAGCGTCGGGAGCCCGGGGCGGCGCAAGCCCTCACTCGAAGCGCCAACTCTGCAGGAACTGGACATAGTTCGCGCGCTTGAAGTCGCGCGGGTCCGGGCAGTGCTCGAGGTTCATGCTGCCCTTGGCCCGGTCCAGCGAGTCGTACTCGTGCTGCTCCAGCCACTCTCGCAGCTCGCGCACCAGCTCACCCATGCGCTCCGGACCGTGACGCAGGAGTGCCGAAACGGAGTGTAAGCAATCGGCGTCAGCCATGACGGCGCGCGCGGCATCGCGCGCCTCATGAATGCCACCCCTCGCCTTCGCGCGCATGCGCAACGCGCTCGCGGCGGAGTCCAGCGGAGTGACGCGCGCGCTGCCTGCCTTCGAAAGCGCGGCCGAGGACTACCACTCGAGGCTCCGTGGCCATCTGCTGAAGGTGAAGGAAGACCGCGCCGAATTCCCGCTCGTCGACGCGCTTCTGACGCCCGACACGCGCTCCACGCTGAGTCTCGCGACGGAGCGGGCCGACTCCGTGCGTCCCGAAGGTCTGCATGAGCGCATCACGGCGCAGGCCGAGGCGCTCGCCCAGCGCCTGCACGCTTCGGCCTAGCTGCCCATCGAGACGTGCTCTGCGACGGCTGCTGGCTCTTCGCCGGCACGGCGACACGCTCGTCGGGTCGTATTCAGCGGCCACGAAGGCCGCATCCAACGTTCCTGCGTCGCATTCATCGCCACGACAAGGAGCGCACGAGTTCGCGACAAGTCTCTTTCAACCGGCTGCCCGCGGAGTCGCTGGCAGCCCGGTCGAACGCTCAGCCGAAGCTCGATCTGTCGTGGTCCGAGCTGCCGCGCTTCCACTCCTCGCCTTCCTCGTCATGGAACAGGTCGAGGTCGCATCCGCGGATGTCCCCCTCCCCGCCGTCGCCGCCTTGCTTGGGCACGAAGTCGATGCCGATGACGACTGTCTCAGAGACAGGGCCGCAGGCGATGCCCGACCACGACAAGAAGAACGCGATCGTGCCGTTGGGCAGGCGGCCGAGGAATTCCGCGGCGAAGCAGGAGACCCACTCGAATCCGTCCTCGTCGAAGCGCTCGTCGGGCGGCGGGAGCACCTTCATGCGCGCGAGGATCTCGGGCGTGCACATGGCCTCGTCGAACTCCGCAAGCGCGTCGATCCACACGAAGGTGCAGTGAGCGCAGGGTGCGGGCTCGTGCTCGGGACGCAGGATCACGTGGCCACACACAGGGCAGTGAAAGGTGAAGGCGCTGGGGTCGATGTCGATGTCGATACGTTGTCCGGTCATGGTTGCGCTCCGAAGTCAGGGGGTCCGGCCAGTCCACTCGATCGCGCTTGGGCCGTAGCATTCGTCAAGCAGGAAGATCACGGTGCGCGGCGGAGGTCGCGCGCGGAACCCCTCGCCGTGCGGCGAGACATCGATCTCGATCCGCTCGCACTCCGTGATGAGCGGCGCGATCTTCGGGTGTGGGAGTTCCTCGACGATGCTGCAGCCTTGGTCAATCCAAGCGAACAGGAGGCACGGCACTCGAGCAGGTCCGAGTCGGGGCGCATCAGGGGCGCGCCGCAGCAAGGACAGAAGAAACTGCCGTTGACGAGGTCGTAGCTGTGTTCGATGACGGAGATGGGGGAGCGCTTGGGCATCGCGACGCTCCTCACTTGCGCGGCGCGCGGCGGCGCGCACGGCGACGTTCGAGCTCGCGCTGCTCGAGATCCGGAGTCTCGGCCATGCGCTGCAGCCACCACTCGAGGAACGCGAAGGGCAGCTCCGCGGGCGCCGGCGTCGCACGGGGGAGCGTCGAGTCGAGGTGGGCAAAGCGTCGCAAGTGGCGCGCAAGCTCCTCGCGATCGGCGTGCACGTCGAAGCGCGCGGCCACCGCGTCTTGCAGCACTTCGATGCGTTCGAGCGCCTCGACGTCCGACGCGAGATAGACGCGCACGGGACGAGCGTTGGGCGCGGACTGGAGCGCGAGCTCTCGGTACGTCGCGAGCCGGGACACGGCGAGGATCTCGGGACTCCAGCCGCGCTCGTAGATGTCGTCCTCGGTCAGGAAATGGGGGGTGTCTTCCAAGCGACTGGATACTCCGGGGGGCCACGAGCGGGGAGGAGCGTCGCACGGAAGCGCGACGAACCACTGCGGCGGCCGCAGCGTCGGCTATGACCTCGGACATGGGATGGCCAAGGTGCCGAAAGGCCCGTATTTTCTGAGTCGTGGCCCGCCGCGCGCGCACGCGGGCTGACCCCGCAGGGGCCCGTTTGCTACCGTCTGCGGCCGGTTTTCCGGCCGTCCGCACCTCTCCAAGGCGCCCTGCGCCGCCCCAGTCCATGCCCTCCGCCAAGCAGATCCTGTACACGCACACCGACGAGGCCCCCGCGCTGGCCACCTACTCGTTCCTGCCCATGGTGCAGGCCTTCGTGAAGGGCACGGGCATCACGGTCGAGACGCGCGACATTTCGCTCGCCGCGCGCATCCTCGCGGCCTTCGCGGACCTGCTCCCGCCCGCGCAGCGCAGCCCCGATCACCTCGGCGAACTCGGCCGTCTCGCGGAGACGCCCGAGGCGAACATCATCAAGCTCCCCAACATCAGCGCTTCGGTGCCGCAGCTCAAGGGCGCCATCGCCGAGCTGCAGGCGCAGGGATACGCGCTCCCGGACTACCCCGACGAGCCGAAGGGCGACGCGGAGAAGGACGCCAAGAAGCGCTACGACAAGGTCAAGGGCAGCGCCGTGAACCCGGTGCGGCGCGAGGGCAACTCGGATCGTCGCGCGCCGGCCTCGGTGAAGGCCTATGCGCGCGCGAACCCGCACAAGATGGGCGCGTGGTCGAAGGACAGCCGCTCGCATGTCTCGCACATGGCGTCTGGTGACTTCTTCGGCAACGAGACGTCCGTGACCATGCCGGCCGCGGCGCAGGCCACGATCGAGCTCTTTGGCTCGGATGGCTCGCGCACGAAGCTCGCAGGCCCGTTCTCGCTCGCCGCGCGCGAGGTCGTCGACGCGACGTTCCTCTCGAAGAAGGCGCTGTGCGCGGTCTTCGCCGAGCAGGTCGCCGAAGCCCAGCGCACGGGCGTGCTGTT
>SXKQ01000163.1 GCA_005778045.1 Planctomycetia bacterium | reverse complement strand
GGCGCCGAAGTACGTTTGCCAGCGCTGGCCGAGCGGAGAGCGCTTGACGCCGCAGGCGGGTCTCTTGCCCCTTGGCGAGAACCCCGCGACGGGCCTGTGGGAGTTCGTGCACTTGCAGTCGGGAACGGAGCCGGTGCTGGGTGCTGACGGCCGCGTGCAGCGCAGCCCCGAGGGTCACCTGACGCTCACGCCGGAGACGGGCATGGTGCTGGTGCTGCTGCCCGGCGGTCGCGTGCCGAAGCCGGACTCCGCCGAGCAGGACCAGGCGGACTGGCTCACGTCTGTCGACCTCTCACCGTTCTTTCTGTCGAAGTACGAGCTCACGGCGGAGCAGTGGGATCGCCTGTCGCTGCGGCGTGGCGATTCGTACACGGGCGGCAAGTCGCTGACGCCCGCGAACGAGATCTCTTGGGAGGACATCACGCTGATGTGGGCTCGGGAGCTTGGCTGGTGCGACTTCCCGAGCGAGCTGCAGTGGGAGTATGGGTGTCGGGCAGGGACTACGAGCACTTGGTGGACGGGCGAGGACGAGGCTTTACTGAACAGTGCCGCCAACCTTGGGGATGAAATCACGCCGATTGGAGGGCTGCGCGCGAACGCGTTTGGCTTGCACGACGTGCATGGCAACGTCTGGGAGTGGTGCGGCGACACGTACTTTGCGAACGCAAAAGCACGCGTTGGCGATGGCCTTCGAGACGACGGAGTGGATAGCTCCGCCTTCCGCTCGCGCCGCGGCGGGAGTTGGCTCGGCTCCCCCGAGGACGCGAGGTCGGCGAACAGCAGCTACGACGCCCCGGAGTACCGCTACGAGTACGACGGTCTCCGCCCCTCCAGGCGCATCACACCTTAGGACTTCATCACTTCACCCCGGTCCGCGAAGACCAGAGTGCCGTGGCGAGGCGCCGCCTGAGCGGGGCGTGAGGAGCCGCCCGCGGAGGGAGGCGCCGGAGCACCGGCCTAGGCGCAGCGTGTAGGGCGCACTCAAGCACGCGCAGACAGGAAAAGGCGAAGGCGTGCAACGGCCGTTGGGACGCCGCGCGGAGCGCGGCGCCCGAGCGCGCGTCAGCGCGGGGCGAGCTCGAGGACTCGGAAGGGGCCGAAGGTGCGCTCGGTGGGAGAGCGCGAAGTGACGAGCGCCTGCAGGCGCGGGAAGGCGTCGAGGGCGAGCAGGCGGCCGGCGGGGAGGTCGCCGACCCAGATGCGGGGCTCGAGCACGAGGGTGCGCACGTCGTCGCGCTCGACGTTCTCGAGCAGGCGCGACTCGAACTCGGCGAAGCGCGGGTCGACGGTCGAGGGGAAGGTGAGCGCGGGGTGGAACCACAGCGCCGGGAAGGTCGAAGGCTTCTCGGAGAGGCCGTAGAGCGGCGAGCAGTCGCCGAGCAGGAGCAGGCCACCCTCGCGCTCGCGCAGGTACGCGACGAGGGCGGCGAGGTTGGCGGGCGTGTAGGTGACGAGCTTCGGCACGCTCCAGCGCAGGTAGGCGAGGGCGGGCGGGAGCTCGGCGCGCGAGCGCTCGGCGAGCTCGGAGTCGAAGGCGACGTCGTTCACGGCGCGCGTAACGACGAACTTGCGCGTGAAGTGCGCGGCGTCGTAAGAGCTTGCGACGGCGAGGAAGGGCAGCAAGAGTGCCGGGACGCGCGCACTGCGGTGGTGGCCGCGCTCGGCGAGGGCGAGGGAGGCGACGTGGCAGGCGGCGGCGAAGCAGCCGACGCCGGCGAACACGAGCGGCACGCCGATCGCCTTCTGGTTGCTCGTCCACGCGATGAACATCAGGCACGTGAACAGCAGGAACAGCGACACGCTGGCGGAGCCGTGGGCGGTGAGCGGGACGCGCGGGGCGTCCGTTGTGCGCGGGCGCAGGCGCCAGAGCGGCATCGAGAGCAGCACGAGCAGCGAGCCCACGAGCGCGACCGCGGGCGTCAGCAGGCCGAGCTCCACGCGCGTCTCGGCGAAGCGCGCACCGAGACTGGCGAGCGTCGGCAGGAAGGCGAGGCGCTTGGCGCCCTCGTCCGCGGGCAGGTCGAAGACGTGCAGCTGCACGAGCTTCCAGTCGACCCCGAGCGCCCCGGCGAGGATCAGCAGCACGCCTGCGACGCCGGCGAAGCCCGCGAGCATGCGCAGCAGCGTGCGCGCGCGCGCGCGCGGCGCGGAGAGGCCGACGAACAGCGCGGCGGGCAGGAAGAACACCGAGGGGATCTGCTTGGAGAGGAAGGCGAGCGCGAGCAGCGGGCCTACGAGCAGCGCTCCGGCGAGCTGCGCGCGCTCGCTCGCGCCGCGCACGGCGACGAAGGCCGCGTAGAGCGCCGCGAGCGAGAACAGGAACGCGTGCGTCTCCATGGATGGCACGCCGAAGGGCGGCGTGAACGCGAAGGCGGTGCAGAGCGCGTAGACGCTCGACCAACGGCGCTCGAGCCCGAGGAGGCCGAGCAGGCGATCGACGAGCAGCGTGGCCGCGCCGTTGGCGAGCGCCGCGTGCAGGCAGTAGGCGAACCAGTTGACGCCGAGGAGCGCGAAGAACACCGCCTGCAGCGCGTGGACCGGAAGACCGTTGGGCGCCGCGTAGTCGCGCAGCGGGACCTGCCCGCACAGGATGCGCCAGCCGCCGTCGAAGCAGATCGACTGGTCGACCGGCAGGAAGCCCTGCGGCGCGAAGTGCAGGCCGATGGCCGTGCCGGCGGCGAACAGCGCCACGCGGCGCGCGAGCTCCAGCCAGCGGCCCACGGCCTAGCTCCCGCCCTGCGCGACCTGCGCGTCGATCCAGCGCGCGAACTGCTCGCTGAAGGCCTCGAAGTCGCCGTCGAGCACCGCCACGGTCTCGCGACCGTGCACCACGCGCACGCGCGCGTCGAGCTCGACCCGCTCCGGGCCGCGCGGCACGCGCTGCAGGCGCTCGATCGACTGCCGCGCCTCGCGGATCGCCGTGTCGGCGTCGCGGTTGAGCTCGCGCGCCATGGGCGCGGCCGAGAGCCCGCTGCCGCACAGGCGGCGCACGAACTCATCGAAGCGCACGCTGTTGCCGGGCTGCCACCAGATGCGCGCGAGCTCCGGCCCGACCTTGGGGTTGTCGACCAAGTGCCCGTCGCGGGCGACGAAGTGCGCGCGCGCCTGGTGCACCGCCATCTCGGCCAGCACGTAGCCGTGGTAGTAGGCGCTCGAGTCGCCGGCGAGCAGGTGCGGAACGGCGAGGATCGGACGCGGCGAGCCTTCGTCGAGGAACAAGAGGCGGCGCTCGACGGCGCGCAGTTCGGCGAGCACGCGCTCGGCGCTCAGCTCGGCGTCGGGGATTTCGTACAGCGCCTTCTCGCCGTAGCAGACCGCGAGCATCGCGCGCGCGCGCCAGGCGGCGAAAGGCTGCGAGGCGCGGATCGCGCGCTCGTGCATCTCCATCGGCATCGGCCGGCCGTCGCGGTCGAGCGCATAGCGCTGTTGCCAGTCCGCGTCGTCGAGCAGGCTGTCGAGCAGCATGCTCTGCGTCTCGCTGAAGGCCACGGACGTCGGCGCGAACTCCTGCCCGAAGCACGGGCTCGGCATGTCGATGTTGGCGAAGTGCGCCGCGTGACCGCCCTCGTGGAAGAGCGTCGCCATGGCGTTGTGGCCTGAGCCGACCATGCCGGGGATCGCGTTGGCGGTGAAGTGGATGCGCGCGGGGACGAGCGCTCCCCCGCGGCGCCACGCGACCACCGGCCCGTGCATGAAACCGTTCTCGTACTTGCCCTTGCGGTCGATCAGATCGAGCACGAGCTCCGCGCCGCGGTAGCGCACGCCGAGCGCGGCAAACGAGCGGCCCCAGCGGTCGAGCGCGCCGCGGAAGGGGAAGTACGGGTCCTGCTCGCGCGTCGAGTCGCCGCTGACCATGAAGTTCAGGTTCCACGGCGAGGCGGCGGAGGCGCCCGAGCGCGCGGCGAGGGACTCGACGGCGCAGCGCGCGGAGTCGCGCGTCAAGGCCTCGAGCTCGTCGAGGAAGGCGAACACCTCGGTCTTGCTCATGCCCTCGACGCGGCGCGTCTTCCAGTCGTAGTAGTCCTCAGCGCCGAGCATGCGGCCGAGCCGGTTGCGCTCGCGCAGCACTTCGAGGAAGCCGTGCTCGAGCACGAAGCGCTCGATCGAGCGCAGGCCGTCCCACGCGGCGCGGCGCAGACGCTCGTCGGTCTCCGAGCGCAGCATCGCGGCGAGCTTCACGCTCGTCGCGCGCACGAAGGTGCCGTCGGGAGCGCGGTAGCCGAGCTCCATCTCGCCGCGCGCGTGCTCGAGCTGGCCCTCGAGCTGCGTGATGCGCGCCGCGAGCTCGCGGGCCTGCGCGCTGTCGATGGCGTGCGACTCGAACGTGCGCACCCAGCCTTCGAGGCGTGTGCGCAGCCCGGGCTCGCTCGTCGGGGTGAGCGCGGCGCGGGCTTGGGCGAGCGCGGCGCGGGCCTGCACGAGCCGCGCGGGATCCTGCAGGAACGAGTTGAGCTCGATGTCGAGGCGGTCGAGGGTCGACTGGGCCACCGCGGCGTCTTCGGCGAGCCCCATGCGAGCCGTCCAGAACGCGTCCTCCTTGGCGGTGTGGAGCGCGGCGTAGTGCGCGTCGAGGCTGTCGGCGAGGTGGGCGGCGGAGGTCGGTGCGGCCATGGCGAGAAGGTACGCATCGAGCCGCGCGGGGGCGAGACTCGAGGTCGCGGCGCGTGTCTCGCTGCGGGATCGAGCGCGACTTCGATGGCCTTGCGGTACAGCCCGTGAGCGGGGTGAGCCTCTGGCGGGCCGTGGGGGCCGAGCCGCGCGTCTCGGCCTGCGTTTCCGCTCCGAAGAGCGCCGAATCCAAGGAGCTCGCGCAACCACTCCCGCCGCGGCGGGTTCGAGGCCGCGCGGGGCTCGAATCGACCCTCCGTAGTGGCGCGACGGTGACCGATCGGGAGGCGGCGGGTACCCTGTTCCACCCTCGCATTCGCCCCGATGACTCCGCGCACCCTCCTTTCGTCGTTGCTCGCTCTCTCGCTCCTCGGTCCAGCTTGCGGCGGGGAGGGCGACGTCCTGCGCGCCGCCCGGGCGGACATCCGCGCCGGGGCGCTGGAGTCGGCCGAGAGCAAGCTGGCGGCGATCGAGGGCGAGGAGGCGGCGGCGTTGCTCGCGCAGGTCGTCGCGGTGCGGCGCGAGCGGGATGCCGTGGCCGCGCGCATCGAGGAGATCATCGCCGGCTCCGGCACGGCGACCGAAAATCAGCTTCGCGAGCGGCTGCGCGCGCTGCGCGACACGACCAAGGATCCGCTGTCGCGCGAGCGGGTCGAGCAGACCCTGAGCGACCTGAAGGAACTCGTGCTCAAGCGCGGCGGGGCAGGGGCGGCGCTCGCGCAGGCCCCCGCGCCGGAGGTCGAGCGGCCGCAGGACGCGCGCGACGACCTGATCGCGCGCATTCGGTCGGAAGTGAAGGAAGCCCTGCGCGAGCGACAGTGGCAGCGCGCCGAGGAGCTGATCTGGATGCTCTCGGAGCAGCCGCGCGAGCGCACGGGCGACCTCGCTCCGCTACGTGCGGAGCTCGTGAAGTCGGCGCGCGGCGACGCGGCGCAGCTCGCGGCGCAGGCGGTGCAGCTCGAGCGCGAGCAGGGCGCGGCCGAGGCGCGCGATTGGCTCGTCGGGCACATGGAGCGCTTCCCGCGCAGCAGCGCATCGGATCTCCTGCGCGACACGCTGCGCGGGCTCGACCGCAAGCTGGCGGGTGAACCTGCCCCACCCAGCGGAGCGGCCGAGGCGAGCGTGGCGCGCGCACCGGTGCAGCCGCGCGCTGCGGCGCCTGCGAAGAAGCCCTCGCGCGAGGGACTGATCGATCGCAAGGGCTCGGCGCAAGCGGAGCTGCTGCTGTCGCCGCCCGTGCCGGAGGAGGCGCCGGTCGAGACGCTGGTGGCGCTCGCGCGCGAGAACGCCGGCAACGGCCTACTCGCCTTCGCGCGCCAGTGCTGGCTCGCGGCGAGTCGCAAACTGCCCCCGGGCGACCTGCGCGACGACTACATCGGCGAGGCGCAGGACCTGCGTGCGCGCATCGCGCTGCGCTCGGAGTTGCTCGACGCCTTCGACGCGGACCCCGCGCCGTTCCGCAACCTCGGCGTCGACGGCATGGACGGCGAGGGCTGGGTCGAGAGCGGCACCCTGCGTCCGTGGTCGGGCCAGTACTTCGACATGTACAAGCGCGCGGGCGCGGCGATCGACCTCTCGGCCATGGCGCGACGCGGGATCGTGTGCGAGATCCTGCGCTCGGGAGACGGGGCCGAGCGCGAGCGCGCGTTCGCGGACTTGGGGCGCATGGTCGATCGCGGCGACCTCGCGGCGGTCGACGCGGCCAACATCATCGCGCGCGCGCGCGGCGGGCTGGGCTCGAATGAGCGCTACCTGCTCGAGAAGGGCCGCTGGATCACGGGCGAGCAGGCGGCGCGCGCCGTGTCGGCGGAACAGGACGAGAAGCTCTCGAAGGCGTTTCTCAAGGCGAATGCGGCTGGGCGCGACGCCGCGTTCGAGGCACTGCTCGCGGGCGCGAGCGAGCCTGCGGCGCGCGCGGCGCTGAACGGTCGCACGCTCACGACGATCCAAGGACTCGAGAAGGACCGCACCGCGCAGTCGCTGCGCTCGCTCGCGGACCTGCGCAAGGAACTCGACGACGCGCGCAAGGCTGCGCTCGCGCTGATCTTCGACGAGGACACGTACTTCTATCCCTACGCGCCGCCGGAGCCGCCGCACACCGCGGGCGAGTACGCGCGGGCGCAGCAGAAGGTCGACGAGCTTGTCTCGGCCGTGCGCGCGGTGGCTGCGCGCTCGAAACCGGTCAAGGCGAGCAAGGAGTTCCGCGCGCTAGCCGCGGAGCTGGAGTGGTGCCGCGCCGCGCATCAGGATCTCGGCATCGAGTTCCAGCTCACGCAGAGCGCTCCCGAGTACCTGCTCGTGCAGGATGCGCGGCTCGCGGAGATCGAGCTGCTCTCGTTCGCGTGGAGCCCGACCGAGTCGGAGGATCTCGCCTACGACCGCGCGGTACTCGCGTACAACGAGCGTGTGTTCGCAAGCTACTCGAAGCGCAAGGACGCGCCCGCCGACGAGTTGCCCAACGTCGCCGAGCAGGAGCAGGTGCGCATCACCAACCGCTACCGGATGCTGATGGGGCGCCGCGCGGTGGCGTGGAACCCGCGTATCCAGATCGCGGCGCAGTGGCACTCCGACTACATGGCGAACACCGGCAACTTCGGCCATTTCGAGGAGGGGGATCCGAAGCGGCGCTCGCCCTTCGATCGCATGAAGCTGGCCGGGTACCCGCGCGGGGCGAGCGAGAACTGCGCCATGGTCGGCGGCGACCCGCAGGCGGCCCACGACGGGTGGTTGCACTCGAGCGGTCACCACCGGAATATCCTGATGCTGGGGCACCGCGAGATGGCGAGCGGCAGCGCCTCGAACTACTGGACGCAGAACTTCGGCGCCGACACGACCTTCCAGAAGGAACTCGAGCAATGACACGCTTCATCGTCGAAGAGGGCGGCAAGCGCCGTG
>SXKQ01000162.1 GCA_005778045.1 Planctomycetia bacterium | reverse complement strand
GCCATGGCTGAGCAGCGCGTGACGCTGTTCGGGGAGAGCTACCCGCTCGAGGACCCGTTCTTCCTCGTCGCCACAGAAAACCCGATCGAGATGGAGGGCACGTTTCCGCTGCCCGAGGCCCAGCTCGACCGCTTCCAGCAGAAGGTCGTGCTGGGGCGGCCATCGCTCGCAGAGCTCGTGCGCGTGCTCGACGAGAGCGCGAGCGCGGCCCCGGCGCAGGTCGTGCCCGTGATGAGCGCGGCGGAAGTGCGCGCGCTGCGGCGCCTCGCGCGCGAGCTGCCGGTCTCGCGCGAGATAGTCGAGCTCGTCGCGCGCACCGTGCTCGCCACGCACCCCGACGCCGACGCGCCGACGGACGTGCGCCGCTGCGTGCGACACGGCGCGAGCCCGCGCGCCGGCCAGTCCCTGCTCGCGGCGGCCAAGGCCCGCGCCCTGCTGCGCGGCCGCCTGCATGTCACGGGCGAGGACCTCGACGCGCTGTGCGCGCCCGTGCTGCGCCACCGCCTGCTGCTCGGCTACGAGGGCGAGGCTTCGGGAGCCGACACGGCCGTCTTGGCCCGCTGCGCGCTGGCCCACGCCCGCTCCAAGGCCTCCTGAGGCGCGTCCGACCCACGCGGGCTGTTACGATCAGAGGCATGGATTGTCGGCTGACGGTGGCGCAGACGAACCCGGCGCTGGGGAACGTGGGTCGCAACCTCGAGGAGCACGTCGCGCAGGTCGAGGCCGCGCGGCGCGCCGGCTCGCAAGTGATCGTGTTCCCCGAGCTCTCACTGACCGGGTACTTCCTGAAGGACCAGACCGCCGAAGTCGCGCTGTCCGTCGAGTCACGCGAGCTCGCGCGCCTCGCCGAGCTCTCGCGCGACATCTCGATCGCGGTCGGCTTCGTCGAGCGCTCCGACGACGGACGCATCTACAACTCCGTGGCGTTCCTCGAGGACGGCGCGGTGCTGCACGTGCACCGCAAGGTGCACCTCGTCACTTACGGCATGTTCGACGAGATGCGCGAGTTCGCGGCCGGCGACTCGTTCGTGACCTTCCGCTCGCGCCACGGGCGCTTCGGTCTGCTCGTGTGCGAGGACGCCTGGCACGTTTCGAGCGGCTACCAGCACTTCCTCGCCGGAGCGGACGCGCTGCTCGTCACGAGCTGCAGCCCCGGCCGCGGCGTCGACGGCGGGGTGCGCGAGCTCGCCAGCGAGCGCACGTGGCGCACGCTGCTCGAGGCCTACGCCCTCCTGTTCCAGACGTGGGTCGTGTACTCCAACCGCGTCGGCTGGGAAGACGGCGTGTTCTTCTGGGGCGGCTCGCGCGTGATCGATCCCTTCGGCGCGGAGTGCGCGCGCCTCGAGGGCCTCGAGTCCGGCCGCCTCGACGTGCGGATCACCTCCGACGCGCTGCGCCGTGCACGCGTGGCGACCCCGCTGCGACGCGACTCGCGCCCCGATCTGCTCGCCCGCGCGCTCGGCCGCCTCGGCGAAGGGAAAAACGCGTGAACCCGCTCGACATCCACCCGCCGCTCGTCGAGCAACTGCTCGTGCAGTTCCTGCGCGAGGAGCTCGCCAGCGCCGGCTTCTCGCGCGCCGTGCTCGGCATCTCGGGCGGCGTCGACTCGGCGCTCGTCGCGGCGCTGTGCGCCCGCGCGCTCGGGCCGGAAAACGTGCTCGGCGTGATGATGCCCTACCGTACGTCGAATCCCGACAGCGAGGAGCATGCGCGCCTGCTCGCGGGAGCGCTCGGCATTGCGACCCGCAAGGTCGAGATCACGGGCATGGCCGATGGCTATCTCGCCGCGCACAAGGTCGAGGACCGCATGCGGCGCGGCAACGTGATGGCGCGCTGCCGCATGATCGTGCTCTACGACCTTTCAGTCGAGTGGAAGGGCCTCGTCGTCGGCACCAGCAACAAGACCGAGGTCCTGCTCGGCTACTCGACGCAGTGGGGCGACTCTGCGAGCGCGCTCAACCCGATCGGCGACCTCTACAAGCACCAGATCTATCAGCTCTCGCGCCACATGGGCGTCCCCGCGCCGATCCTCGACAAGGCGCCGAGCGCGGACCTGTTCGAGGGCCAGACCGACGAGGGCGAGCTCGGCTTCAGCTATGCCGACGCCGACCGACTGCTGCACCACATGGTCGACCTGCGCATGGGCGAAGGCGAGCTCGTGGCGGGCGGCTTCAGCGTCGACTTCGTGCGCCGCATCGCGGGGCGCATAGCGGCCACGCAATTCAAGCGCGTGATGCCGCTGATCGCGAAGCTCTCGCAGCGCACGGTCAATCAGGACTTCCGCTACCTGCGCGACTGGGGGCGGTGAGCTTCCAGCGCTCGTGGTCGCGCTCGACGCCGCGCACCACTTGATAGCCGCGCGCGATGCCGCCCTTTCGGAAGCCCGCGCGGGCGAGCAGGGCTCGCGACGGTTCGTTCTCGGGCAGCACGTAGGCGTGCAGCTCACGTAGGCCGAGCGAATCGAACGCGAGCGCGACGGCGAGGGCGAGTGCCTCGCCCATCAGGCCGCGCCGCGCGTGGCTCGCGCCGATCCAGTAGCCGAGGCTGGCGCATCCCCGGCGCTCATCGATCTCCCCCACCGTGATCGAGCCGCAGATCGCGCCATCCTGCGCGAGCCGCACGAGCCAGCGCTGGCGCCGGTGCTCGGGACCTATGCGCAGATAGCGCAAGAACCACGAGGGTCCGAGGGGATCCACGCCCGGCAGGTCGAGCTCCCACGGCGCGAGGAACTCCCAGCTCGCGCGGCGTAGCTCGAGCAGCTCCTCCTCGTCGCTCGCGTGCGGTCGCGCGAGCACCACGTGCGGGCCACGGGCGACGATGCGCTCCTCGGGCGGTTCTCTACGCGCACGTTCCATCGCTCGCTTTTGTACCGCAGTGACCGTCGGCCACAAGAAATCGCCGCGAGAAGCCCGTCGACGGACTTCCCGCGGCCCCGCGGATTGCTCGTTGGTGTCGGGCGCGCTCAGGACTGCAGGCGTCGCGCTAACTCGTCGAGGTCGATGCCGCCGATCATCGAGCGCTCGATGCGTCCGAGGCGCGCGAAGCGCTCACGCTCCGACTCGGAGAACTCGCCCTTGGCTTGGCTCACGGGCGCGGCCGTCTGGGGCAGGGGTAGCCCGAGCGCGGACGGGCTGACCGCCGAGGCGAGGTCACGCGCGATACCCTCCGGCAGCGACCCGCGTCGGTCGAGCGCCGCGCGGGCACGGATGCAGATCTCGAGCGTCTCCTGGAGGTTGCGTTGGATGCGCGTCAGTCGATCGAGGTCCGGCGCCGGGCCGGACAGCGAATGCTTGACCTTGGCTGTTGCGACCTCGAGCACGGCGATCAGGCTGTTGAGCTTGTTGCGCAAGCGCTCGCGATACTCCGCGGATTCGAGGCCAGACTCGGACGAGGAATCTCCGCTTTCGAAAGGCTCTTGCATCGCTGTTGGACCGCGCTCACTCGGAACGTCGGCAACGAAGGCTACACCGTGCGAGAGGCGCAGGTCGACGCGAGCGCCGAACGATCGTGTCGCCGCGTGCTGGAAGGTTTTTCCAGATCGCTCAGAGCGTCGACGCGATCAGGTCGAGCAGCTCATCCGCGGAGGCGCGCCCGAGCGCCATGAAGCGCTCGCCATGCAGCGTGCCCTCGACGTGGTTCCACGGGCCCACCGAAGGCGCGACGCGCATCACGTCCTCGCTCACGAGCGAGGGGTCGGTGCCGCCGTGCAGCACGAAGACCACCTCGATGCCGTCCGTGAGCATCGACTTCACCCACGTGATCTCAGCGTCGCCGTTGGGCTCTGGCGAGCGCACGATCGTCGACTCGACGAGCCGGAAGCGTCCGCCGTCGGTCTGGGGCTGGCGCGGCGGGTACCCGACGGCCGCGAGGCGCGACGTCTCTGAATCGGGCAGGGGCTCCTCTTGGTTCGAGCTCTCGTGCCACGGGTAGTCCACGGCGAACTGCGGCGAGAGCTCGAGACTCTCGAACTCGACGGAACCCATCACGCGGCCATCGGTCGCGACCTGCTCGCAGCGCATCACGAGACCGGTCTCGTGGTCGACGGCGAGGTTGTAGGTGAATGACGCCCCGTGGCGCAGCGCGAAGACGAGCTCGTCGCACTCGCGGCCCGCGACGAGCGAACGAACGCCGGTCGCGATCGGGCTGTAGCTCGTGACCATCTGGGCCACGTCGTGGATGCGGAAGTCGCGATAGCGGAACAGAAAGCCATCGCGCGATTCCTGCAGCATCCGCCAGAGCTCCGCCTGGCGCGGCGTAGCGCTCGGCGCGACCAGCTCGAGCGGGCGGAGCGAGAAGTGCCCGAGCCCGTCGCTGGCGAGTTCCTCGCGGTAGCACGTCGCGTAGACCGTCTCGCCGACCTGCCACGACTGCTCGATGCGACGCACCCCGCTGTAGCTCACTGTGGTGGCCGTATTCTGCATCTTCCACAGCAGCGACTCGCTCGGCAGTCCGGACTGCAGCACCGGCGGCTTCGCCGTGGAGCTGCCCGGCGCACCCACGCTCGACGCGTCGCCGCACCCGGCCAGCCAGAAGGCAAGGCCGGTGACGGTTGCGAGGAAGAGCGAGGAGAGACGCACGGGAGGATTCCTAGATGTTGTTCTGGGTGAGCAGGCCGCTGGAGACGGTCTCGAGCCACGCGCGGGCCGAGGGCGAGAGATCGCGCGTCGACTCGAGACGCTCGACGCGGAACGGGCGCGCAGCGCGCACGGTCTGGAGACCGCTCGACGACTCGCGACGCTCCATGGCGAACGGAGCGAGCGCCAGCAAGACGACGGCCGCCGCGGCGACAGCGAGCAAGGCGCGCGCGCGACGAGGCGCCATGAAGGCGCTGGAAGCGGGGCGCGGCTCCGCAAGCTCGCGCACAAGACGATGCTCGAGCGCCACGGGCGCCTCGAGGCGCGGCAGGCTCTCGATCTGGCGCGAGACGCGCGCCTTGACCGGGTTCGCGAGCTCCTCGGCCACGAGTCGGTCGAGCACGCTCGGCGTCCGCTGACGCGCGGCCGCACCCATGCCGACGCCGGAGGCGAGGGCCTCGACGGCACGATCGAGCTCCACCCCGGCCTCGAACCGACCGAGGCTCTCGAGCGCACGAACAGCGCGCGCGTGGCGACCTTCGGCACCGAGCTCGCGCTCGCTCAGGCGGTCGAGCTCCGTCGGCGCGATGACGCGCGGCAACGTGCGCAGCAGCCCCTCGCGCTGCACAAGACGCGCAGCCCAGCGCTCGCACTCGGCGCACGCGTGCACCGGCAGCGCGACGCGCTCGAGCGCGGCGATGCGGTACGCGTCGCAGTCAGGTTGCAGTTGGGGCTTCATCCGAGGTAGTAGCGGTCGAGGATCGGGGCGAGGTGCTGGTCGAGCATGTCGTGTGCCCGCGCGAGGCGGGACTTCACGGTGCCCAGCGAGATCTGCAGGGTCTCCGAGATTTCCTCGTACGACTGGCTCTCGATGTAGCGCAGCACGGTGATCGTGCGCAGCTTGGGGCTCAGGCCGGAGATCGCGCGCTGGACCTCGCGCTCGAGCTCGTGGCGCGAGGCAGCGTGGATCGGCATCTCGAGCTTCTCGTCGCTCGGATCAAAGCGCGACTCGCCGCCGACGCCCGCCTCCTGCATCGCGTCGAGCGACGTCAGGTGCCGCGCGCGCGAGCGACGCTTCAGGTCAATCGAGGCGTTGACCGCGATGCGGTATGCCCAGCTCGAGAACTTGCTCTCGAAGCGGAACTCGCCGAGCTTGCGGAACAGAATCCCGAAGGTCTCTTGGGCGGCATCGAGCGCGTCCGAGGGATTACCGGTGATTCGGTAACAGACGTTGTAGATCCGATCCCTGTAGGCTTCGTAAAGCTCCCGGAACGGACCGTCCAGCCCGGCCAGCGAGGCGCGCTGGCAGGCCAGAATCAACGCCGTATCGGGATCGGGGCTCATGGCACGGCTCTTGCACTTTTCCTGTGACGGAGGCTGAGTGTTCGCAGTTCCCTTAACTCGCGAGTCGCTGGCGCGTTGCTCGCGGGAACGTGGAAATTTCTTCCTAACCACCGATCAGGGCCGCCGGATCGATGGAGCGAATGGTGCTCCCCACCGTGTTGAAGCAGCCCGGCGAGCAGAATGTGTCCCAGCCGGGCACGCAGTCCGCGGCGATCACTTCCTGCGTCACGACGGCACCGACCACGCGCACCAAGGTGGTGGTCTGGGCGCAGATCTCGCCCGCGATGCTCGACGGGTTCTGGTTCGTCGGGTCGATCGGGCGGTAGGCGTTGCCGAGGCTGATGCCCGGGCCATTCTGCGGCGGGCTGGTGATGAAGGGGGCCGGGATGCTGATCATCTGGTACAGCGCGCCCCCGACCGACGCGAGGTTGCAGGCGGCCGCGTCGAGGTAGGCACCCTGCTGCGCGAGCGTCGCGAACAGCGACATGCTGCTTCGCGCGAACACGGAGTTGCTGGAGATCATCGCTTCAACCACCGCGATGCTGGAGCCGGCCGCTTGTCCACAACGCATCTGGGCGGGCGCACCGCCACGCATCACCGAGAGCGGCACACCGAACATGCGATCGCTCAGGCGCGCGCCGAAGCGCAGGCGCTTGTTGCGCAGGTTTCCATCGGGGACATACACCAGCGTTGCGACGCGCACCCGACCGCTTAGCTGGAACGCCACCATGGCCACTGAAGGCTCCGAGAGCGTTGGGAAATCGATGTTGTCGAGCGGGTTCGACTCGCGCGCGACCTCCTCGAGATCGCTGAAGCCATCGCCGTCCGTGTCGGCGTGGCAGGACCATGTGCCTAGAGTCGACTCCAGCAAGTCGACGAGCCCGTCTCCGTCGCTGTCCGCGCAAGCGGCACCGTTCACGGCCGCCGCCAGCGAGGGCGGACCGCCGGCATGGCTCGCCCACCAGGCTGAGCCCGCCGCCAAGGTCAGGATGGCCAGCGCCATGGCGCCGACCCTGAAGTTTGCGGCTCGGGCGCTCGCGCACTCGGGGATGATCTGCAGCTTCACGGTAGAACTCTTGTCGCTGGAGTGGCAGAAAAGGGAAGAGAAGGACTTTTCAACCCAACGTTTTGCAACGTTACCGGCCTTCCGCAGAAGCGCCACCCCCCACCTCCGATCCCGCCCTCGCTATACTCCCGTCCCCCAATGGGCGCCCGTAGCTCAGCTGGATAGATCGTATGACTCCGGAGCAGAAGGTCATGGGTTCGAATCCCGTCGGGCGTACCACTTTCCCGTGGGGAAAGCGGCAGTTTCCGAGGGACCCCATGTCGGCCGCGGCTGAGCGCGCGCCTCGAACGTGTGCCCCGCCCCACCACTGCGAGCGAGGCCTAGTTGGGCCGGGGCGGCAGCACGGGGGGCGGAGATCCAAGCTCCAAGGCCGTGCTCAGGTCCTGCAGGAAGGGACGGAGTCTCTTCGGGCGAGTTCGCTCGGTCGAGCTGGCGCTGCTCAAGCCCGCCTGCGGCGGCATCGCGTCGCAGCCGCCGGACGCGCGCCGAAGGCGGGCCGCCGGGCAAGCGACTTGGACACGGTGCCTCGCCTCATGGCGTTCCTCCAAGCAGGCTCCGCGAGCTCGCGATAGCGAAGCGGCGGGGAATGAGCTCGGCCGCGTGCCCCGGGGAGGGACACGCGGCCGACGGTGAGGACTGGCGGGGCGGCTCTCCGGCGAAGGGCGCTATTTGGCCGAGTACCGCTACTTGACCGAGTACTTCGTGCCACGACGCTGGCCCGTGGTCTTGAGCTTCTTGTCGCCGAGCAGCTGCTTGATCGGGAGCTTCAGGTTCGCGGTCGGCGTGTTCAGGCCCCTGCCGATCTGCTCGAGCGATTGGTCCGGGTGCTTGGCGAGGTACTCGACCACCTTGGTGGCGGCGGCGGCGGCATCGGCCGAGGAAACCTTCGCGCGCTTGCCCTTGCGGGCCTTCGGGGCCTTGGGAGCGGCCGCGGCGGCGTTCTTGCGCGGACGGCCCGGGCTGCGACGGGCCGGGGCGGCGGCGGGGGCTCCGCCCGTGAGCGCGGTGCGGACGGCTTCGACGGCGGCTTGGCGCACGAGTGAGCTCAGCTGCTCGACGAAGGTGTTGATGCGGTCGCGGATCTGCTGCTCGATGTGGGAGTTGCTCATAGGCCTAAGATTGAAGCGAATTGGAGCGGTTGGATGCAACTGCATTGTCGCATCCGAGGCATGAAAACGTAAATGGAGACTCAAATCGACGTTGATTTCAAATTTGAATTTCCGGCCGTGGGCGTGATTTTGGCGCACTAGGGCTCATGCCGCACGGCGCGCTCCCGAACGAGGAGCAGTCAGCGGCAATCCTGCCGGGGAACGCCATGAAGATCGAACCCCTGATGCGCCGGAACCTGCCAGCGACACGGCCATGGGATAGCGCGCTGGATGCGCTGCGCAGCCTGAGGAGGGCGACTGCAGGGGCCTGCCCGAGGTCGACGCGCGCGGGCGGCCCGTTGGCATCGTCATGCTGGCGGACGCGCCGCGCAATGCGCGCGACGCCCCGCGGTCCGAGGGGCTGCGCGATGCGCCCGAGACCGCCGACGCGATTCACCGGCGGCGCTCGGTGGGTCTGGCTTGCGCGCAGCCGGCTCGCAGGCGCGAGCTCGAGAAACGGCGCGAGGCCGCTCTGGCCCAGGTCGTGCGCGACCGGCGGTGCGAGCTCGAGCGCTAGGTGGATTTGTCGGGAGAATTCCTGTGGCCGAATCGGTCGGAGCGCGAGTGCGCTGGGCGTGAATCCGCGCAGGCGGGGCGCGCGTACATCAAGGGGTCATTCGGTCGCCGCTCTGCACCCTCCAGTCAACATGCGCACACTAGCCATTTCCCTGTCGCTCTCCGCCGCCTTCCTCGCTGCCTGCTCCAGCTCCGCGCCGGAGGCGCAAGCCAGCGGTAGCAAGGCTCCGCCTGCGGAGGCGATCACGAGCCTGAACCCGACTGCTTCCACCACCCCCGCGAGCGCTCCCGTCGAGCGCAAGGACACGGACATGACTTCCACCCAAGCACCCGCCGGTTTCCACGCCTTCCAAATCAACGCGCTCGACGGCAAGCCCGCCGACCTCTCGGCCTACAAGGGCAAGGTCGTGCTCGTCGTCAACACCGCGAGCGAGTGCGGTCTCACGCCGCAGTACAAGGGCCTCGAGAAGCTGCAACAGGAGTTCGCCGCGCGCGGCTTCAGCGTGCTTGGATTCCCGTGCAACGACTTCGGCGGGCAGGAACCGGGCAGCCCGGCCGAGATCCAGCAGTTCTGCACAAACAAGTACAGCGTGACCTTCCCGCTGTTCGAGAAGGTGCGCACGAAGAGCGGCGCGGGTCAGTCTCCGATCTACGCGTGGTTCTCGGAGCGCACCGGCGAGTTGCCGAGCTGGAACTTCGGCAAGTACCTCGTCGGCAAGGACGGCACGAGCGTGAAGTTCTTCGGCAGCCGCACGGCGCCGGACGAAGCCGATCTGCGCAAGGCGATCGAGGCCGAGCTGGCGAAGTAACGCGCGCCGCGCCCGCGGACGCGGGGTCCACTCCATCGGCCTCCGGATGCTCGCGAGCATCCGGGGGCCGAGTGCTTTCCCATCCGGCGACGGAATGCCGCACTCGCACTTGCCCGCGCGCGGGTCACAGTTGCCGGCAGCTCGAAGAACGACCTGTTGCCCTTTCGCTTGCCGGCGACGAACCGACCTTCGGCCTTCACTCGGCCGTTGCTGTACCACTCGCGCCACTGGCATTCGGGGCGCCCGAGCTCGTAGCTCGCCTGCAGCAGCGGAGTGTTGCTTTCGTGCCACACTTGCTACGGGCCATCGCGGAGGCCGTCGACGTAGGTACCGCGAGCGCGCAGCTCCCCGTTCTCGTGCCACGTGGCCGACTGGCCGTCGCGACGCCCCCTGTCGTGAGCGCCCTCGGACCTGGGGCTCCCCGGCGACCAGAACTCGAGGGCCGGACCGGTGAGCTTGCCGGACTCGCACTCCCACGACACGGCGAGCGAGCCGTCGGGGTGGTACTCGTGTCACGGACCCTACGGCAGACCGGCGGGGAAGAAGCCTTCGGCGCGCATCGCGCCGCCTTCGTGCCACCATGACCAGCGGCCTTCAGGCTGTCCGCGGTCGAAGTGTCCCGGGAAGACGCGCGAGCCGTCGCTGCGCCACATCGACCAGTCACCATGCGGCGCGCCGCCCTCGGCCTCGCCTTGCACGAGTGGGCGACGCGACGAGCGCTCGAGAGCGATGCGCACTGACTCGGTCTCGAAGCGCTTGCAGAGCGGTGCCTCGATACCTGCGACGACGCCCGCGCCGCCCGGGGCAGGCTTCACGGCGAGCGCGCGGGCCCAGATGGAACTCGCAAGCGAACTCTCGGCGCCGATGTCCCGGGGCGCGGCCAAAGTTCCCGCATCGGCGAGCGGCTGTAACTCAGCTGAAAACGCATGGTCCGTGGCTGCGACGACAGGCGAACCCCAAGTCTCGAGGACCAGCCACGCGACAAGCGCGCTGGACTGCGTGGCCACGAGCACGGTCGGCAGGCGGCTGAAGACTCGGAGACGGGACAACACGGATCAGATCAGCGCAGAGGCGCTCCGACAGACGAGGTCCCGCTCGACCCGTTCAGCGCAGGGTCGTGCAGAGCGTCGACATGCGCAGCTTCGAGTTCCGCGAGCGAGCGGCAGACGCGAAACAGGCGGCCTTCGCGGTCGAGCGCGAGCGCCAGCGGTACTTGGTCAAGCCGCAGCGCACCCGTGACGAGAGCGCGCAGACGGCGCTCGGCATGAGAGAGGGGCTGCACGGCCAGCACGGTCGCGGCGAGGCCGGCGCAGAGCCAAGCTCCGAGCACGTTCCGGTCCCGCACGAGGGTCTCGAGCACCTCGAGCTCGCGCAACCAGAGCCACTCCTCGGCCGCGTGCCTCGGCAACAGTCGCGACCAGAGGTTGCGACGAGCTCGTCCCCGGTCATGACATCGGTCGGCGGGGCGACGAAATGACGCAGAGTCCAAGCGATCGCTGGCCCGTGCCCGAGCTCGACGAGCGACCACGTGCGCGTTTTGTAGGCGCGGTCGAGCTCGAGGCGCGTCGACGCGTCCGCGTTGGTCGAGCCCGCCAGCACCGCGAGAGCGGCGCGATGTTCGGTGGCGAGAGTGCGGTAGAGCTCCTGCGTCGCGCTGGATGCTGCGGCGAATGCCGCGGGGCAAGCGGTTGCAGGCCAAAGAAGCGGCACGTCAGTGCCAACGTCGGGATGGGAGCCACGGGCGAGCTCTCGGGCGCCGTCGCGCGTCACCCTCCGCCCGACGCCCGTTCCTCGCAAAGGTCGACGCGGACTTCCGTCCGTGTCGGCCATCCATCGTGCCCGCACTCTTCGCTGCGGGGCTTGACAAGCGCGTGACGCGGCGTGGCAGCGCCACGGCCCCGCTGCGTTCCCGCGAAGGAACTTCCGGCGGGGCCGCTCGGCGGGGCCGCTCGACAGGGCCGCTCGACAGGGCCGCGAGGCGCGGCGCGGTCACTTGGCGTCGGACTTGGCCTCGACCTTGGCGCGCGAGGTCAGCTCGATCGACCACTTCCACATGTCGTTGGAGTGCTCCCACTCCTTGAGCTTCTGCACGGGATTGAGCTGCAGGCCCGTCACGCGCACGCGGCGCGACTTCGACTCGAGCAGGTACATGTAGTTGACGATGCGGTCGCGCGGAGCGCCGCCGTCGTTCTGGGGTCGGATCGTGTACTGCAGGTCCTCGGTGCCCTTGATGATCGTCTGGACCTTGGGGCCCGTGATCTCGACCTGTCCGAGGCGCACGTTGGGATCCGAGGCGAAGCCGCGGAAGTAGAGCGACGGGTCGTCCTGCCCGCTCAGCCCCTCGCGGTCGGCGTCGGACTGCAGCTTGCTGATCTGCTTGCCGAGCAGCTGGATCTTGCCCGAGATGCGTTCGACGTCGCCGCCCGGCGCGAGCGCGAGGTCGAGCGCCGCGCGCTTCTGGTGCAGCTTCCAGCCGTTGTAGCCCAGCCCGACGACCGCGATGCCGCCGACGAGCATGATCCAGCGCGCGAGGTTCATCGCGCCGAGCATTCCCTTGAGGTTCATCTAGGAACCCTCCTTCTTGGCGCTCGCCGCCGCGGCCTTGGAGAGGTCGCAGGTGATGGCGTAGCCGTCGCTGTAGATGCCTTTGCCTTCGGGGAATTCCTTCGAGCTGCGCGCAGCGACCTCGGTCACCCACGGCTGGCGCTCGAGCTCGGTCTTGAGCGCCTCGAACGAGCGCGTGGCCGCGATCGCGCCCTCCTCGTTGTAGAACGAGAGGGACATCGTGATCGTCACAAGATCGGTGGTGCCCGTGCGTGCCGGCACGTAGTTGGCGTTGATGCTGCGCACCGAGATGCGGCCGAGCGCGTCGCCCATGTCCGCCATCGTGTTGGTGATCAAGGTCAGTGCCTCGAGCACCGACTGAGGCTGCTTGACCTCGCCGGTGTTGCCGAGCTCCTTGTTGAGCTTGTCCTGCCGCAGGAGCAGCGCGCGCTCGATCTGGCGCAGCTGGTCGAGCCGCGACCACTGGTTGGCGGCGAGCAGCGGGTTTTCCTGCTTGCCCGCGTCCTCGACGAGCTTCTGCAGCTCGGGCCAAGGCTTCTCGAGGTTACCGCGCTTGCCGGCCTTGGGGTCGTTGACGAGGAAGTTCTTGTTGCTCTGCAGCCAGCGGAACATGCTCGAGTCCGCGGCCGCGAGGCGGTCGCTCTCGAACAGGTTGAACACGAGCAGCCACATCACCGCGAGCATCACCGCCACGGCGATCGGCAGCTCGAGACGCTCGAACGTGCCGGTGTACTTGAGGTCCTCGCGGCGCAGCGACGAGCGGATCGCGCCGCCGCCGAGCATGCCGAGCGCCGCGCCGTAGGCGACGACGAGCGGACCCGCGCCCTCGACCGGCTTGCCGGATTCCTCGACGAAGGCGTCGAGCTCGTACACGGGCGTCTCGAGCACCTGCGTGCCGACGAGGTTGGGCACTTCCCAGCCGCAGACGTAGACGGCCTTGAGCGGGTTTGCCGTGCGCGCGCCCGAGAGCGTGCGCCCGAGCTCGCGACGGATGCGCGAGACGGCCTGCTCCTGACGGCGCTGGGCCTCGATCGGGTCCGCGGGCGCCGGCGGCGGCGCGGGCTCGGTGGAACCCTCGGCGGGCGGCGCCTCGCCACTCGGCGCGGCCGCGGGCTCGTGGGTCAGGGCGCCGATGTGGATCGCGCGCATCTGGCGCACCTTGCCGCCGTCGACGAGCACGACCGCGGTCGACGTGTCGCCGATGTGCACGAGCACTTGGGCCTCGTCGACGCGGCACACGCCGCTGGCGAGCGCGGCGTTGACCATCGCGGCGGCCTCGAGCTCGGCCTCGAGCGGCTCGATGCCCGCCTTGGTGCAGGCGTCGATCTCGCGCCGCAGCGTGGCCTTGGGCACGGCGGTGACGAGCAGGCTCGTCTCCTTGTCGGTGCGATCGAGCGTGAGGAACGTGACGATGACGTCGTCGATGTTCCACTGGGGCAGCTGGCCCTCGACCTCGAACTTGATGATCTCGTCGACCTTGGACTCGTCGAGCCCGGGCAGCTTGAGCGTGCGGAACGCAGCCGTGCCGGTGTCGACCGCGATCGCGATCGCGTCCTCCGGCACCTTGAGCTCGGTCGCCGCCGCCTTCAGCGTGGCGACGACGTCACCATCGGGGTCGGCGCCGCCGGTGGGAAACTCGCCGCTCTTGTAGGCCACGATGCGGTGCTTCTTGGGGCTGCCGTCGAGCACCACCATCTCGAAGCGCCGCGGGCCGATGCGGATGCCGCAGGTTCTCGCCATGTCTCTCTCGTTACTGGATCGTGCGCCCTTCGGCCGAGAGCGCGTCGAACTCCGCGCGCCGGGCCGTGGGGATCACATGATCGCGAATGTAGGCCTGATAGCGAGCGCCGATCGCAGCAAGTTCGCGCTCGAGCTCGGGTCGGTGTTCAGCGAGCAGCCGCTCGCGCGTCTCGTCGATCGACTGCTGGTAGTTGCGAAGCAGCTCCGAGAACAGCCGCTCGCGCTCGGGCTCGAGGCCAAAGCGCGCGACCACGGCCACGCGGTAGTCCCCCATGGGCTCGAGCCCGCGCAGGGCTTCCCCGGCGCGGGCCTCGCTGACGAGCACGCCCGCGGCCAGTCCGGCCGCGAAGCAGGACAGCGCCAGCAGGCTGATCCAGAGCCGGACGCCGCTCATCGCCCGGGCTGCGCGCGCTTCTTGCCGCGCTGGCTGCGGGTCTCGGCGGACTCCTCAGCGGCGGGCGCGGCCGGGGGCGGCACGAGGCCGTTGAGGCGGTCGAGCTCGGTCTGGATCTGCAGCAGCGGCAGAGCGGCGCGGTCGTCGGCAGAGAGGTTGGCCGACTGCGGGCGCGAGGCGAGCTGGACACCGAGGGCGAGCAACAGGGCGGCCGCGGCGGCGACCGCTGTGAGCCGCAGCACGAAGGGCAGGATGCGCCCTTCCTCATGGGCGGGCGCGCTGCGCTCCGCCCACTCCCCACGAACCCCGCGATCCCCGGCGAAGGCGCGGCGCGCCACGCGAACCGAGAAGCCCGAGGGCACGGCCACGGCGAGCTCGCCGGACTCCGCACTCTCGCGCAGGGGTGCGAACCAGCGCTGCAGGGAGCGTCCGTCGGCGGCCGCGTTGCGACACGCCAGGCAATCGAGCAAGTGCGGCCGCAAGAGCGCCGCCCGCGCCGGCGAGAGCTCGCCGTCGAGGTAGGCACCGATCATCGGGACGGCTTCCTTGCAGGTGAATTCCATGTTCATGAGGTCCAGCCTTCCCCGAACTCGGGGTGCAATGCCATGAGCCGCTCCTTGAAGCGGGCGCGGGCACGGAAGAGGCGCGATTCGACGGTGCCGATCGAGATGCCGAGCACGTCGGCGATGTCCTGGTAGCTCAGCTCCTCGAACTCTCGCAGCACGAGCACGGTGCGGAAGATCTCCGGCAGCTCGTCGAGCACGCCCCGCGTGATGCGGGCGAGCTCGTCGCGCTCCAGGCGCGCGTCCGGGGCCGGGATGCGACCCGAGGTGGGCTGGGAGCCTTCGATGCCGTCGGGGCTGAGCGCGAGCTCGGGGTCCTCGACCGCGCGCACGGGGTTGCGACCGAGGCGCTTCTGGAAGTCGAGCGCCGTGTTGATCGCGATCCGGCACAGCCACGTGTAGAACGACGACTGCTCCTGGAAGGTGGGCAGGCGCGTGAAGGCCTTGAGGAACGTGTCCTGCACGATGTCCTCGATCTCGACCGGGTTGCGCGTGTAGTGGCGCACCAGTGCGAACATGCGGCCCTCGTAGCGCTCGACGAGCAACTGGAAGGAGAGCTGGTTGCCCGCGAGGCTCTCGCGGACGAGACGCAGGTCGTCCTTCGGGGCAAGTTCCATGGGCGAGACGGATCGCATGGCGAGCCTATCGACGCCCGCGAACGCTTCCTATTCCGGCAGCCCTACGGACGGGGTCGCCGGCAGGCGGGCGTCCAGCGCGATAACAATTACGTAAAGCTATTATTGTCAGTTACTTAGATCCGAAACTGGTGGCACCTAGAAGGCTTGGGCCGACCCAGAACGGGAACGGGGGCGAGGCCGAGTGCCCCCAGCGGCGAGTCGGCGGCTCGGAGAGCGCCGCGCGGGCCCCGCGGCCCACTCCGAACGCCGCCTGCGGGCTCCCCCACCCCGGGACCCGGAGCACGCCGTACCCTCTGCACTCCCCGCCCCTACCCCGGGACCCTGCCCCATGACCTCGATCCCCCGCCTGTGCCTCGCCGCGACCACCCTCGCGCTCCTCGGACTCGGCTACGCCTTCGGCGTCGAGGAGAACCAGGTCCCCGACCCGTTCCGGCAGCTCACGGAGGTCCTGCCGACGCCCAACTCCTACCGCACCGCGTCGGGAGCGCCCGGGCACGAGTACTGGCAGCAGCAGGTCGACTACGTGATCGAGGTCGCGCTCGACGACGAGCGCGCGCACCTCACCGGCAGCGAGACCATCACCTACACGAACAACTCGCCGGACCGGCTCGCCTACCTGTGGGTGCAGCTCGACCCCAACCTGTTCTCGCCCGAGTCCCACGCCGTGCTGACCGCGCTCAGCCCCGAGTTCGAGGGCGCGAGCTTCGAGTCCGTGCAGCGCATGCTGCGCCGCAAGGACTTCGACGGTGGCTGCAAGGTCACGGCCGTCAAGGACTCCGGCGGCGGCGACCTGCGCCACGTGATCGTCGACACGATGATGCGCATCGACCTGCCCCAGCCGCTCGAGCCGCGCTCGCAGGTCTCGTTCTCGATCGACTGGAACTACGCGCTCAACAACTCGCGCGAGGTCGGCGGCCGCACGGGCTACGAGCGCTTCGAGAAGGACGGGAACTCGATCTACGAGGTCGCGCAGTGGTTCCCGCGCCTCGCTGCCTACACCGACGTCGACGGCTGGCAGCACAAGCAGTACTTGGGCGGCGGCGAGTTCACGCTCGAGTTCGGCGACTACGTGGTGAGCATCACCGTGCCCGACGACCACGTCGTCGCGGCGACCGGCACGCTGCAGAACCCGGGTGACGCGCTGAGCGAAGCCCAGCGCGCGCGCCTAGCGCAGGCCGAGAGTGCAAAGACGCCGGTCTTCATCGTCACGCCCGATGAGGCCAAGGAGAACGAGTCGCACACGCCACAGGGCACGCGCACATGGACCTTCCGCGCGGACAACGTGCGCGATTTCGCCTGGGCCAGCTCGCGCAAGTTCATCTGGGACGCCCTGCTGCACGAGGTCGAGGGCCGCAAGGTGTGGGCCATGTCCTTCTATCCGAAGGAAGGCGAGCCCTTGTGGAGCAAGTACTCCACGCACGCGATCTGCCACACGCTCGACGTCTACTCGAAGCACACCTTCGCGTACCCGTACCCGACCGCGATCTCGGTCAACGGCCCCGTGGGCGGCATGGAATACCCGATGATCTGCTTCAACGGCCCGCGGCCGGAAGCGGACGGCACGTACTCGAAGGGCACGAAGTACGGGCTGATCTCCGTGATCATCCACGAGGTCGGCCACAACTACTTCCCGATGATCGTCAACTCTGACGAGCGCCAGTGGACGTGGATGGACGAAGGCCTCAACACGTTCCTGCAGTACATCGCGGAGCAGGAGTGGGAAACGGACTACCCCTCGGGGCGTGGCGAGCCCGCGAAGATCACGGGCTACATGAAGAGCGAGGGGCAGGTGCCGATCATGACGGCGGCCGACTCGGTGCTGAACATGGGCAGCAACGCCTACGCCAAGCCCGCCACGGCGCTCAACGTGCTGCGCGAGAGCGTCATGGGCCGCGAGCTGTTCGACTTCTCGTTCCAGCAGTACGCGCGTCGCTGGCAGTTCAAGCGTCCGCATCCGGGCGACTTCTTCCGCAGCATGGAAGACGCGAGCGCGGTCGACCTCGACTGGTTCTGGCGCGGCTGGTTCTACTCGACCGGCGCGTGCGACCTCGCCGTCGATCGCATCCGCGTCTACCGCATCGACTCGCGCGATCCGAGCGTCGAGAAGCCGCTCGCGAAGGAGAAGCGCGACGGCGCGCCGGAGACGCTTGCGCAGCGCAACAACGCAGGCCAGGCGACGCGCCTCGAGGCGTTCCCGGAGCTGGCGGACTTCTACAACTCCTTCGACGAGCTCTACATCACGGAGAAGGATGTCAGCGACTACGAGAAGCTCGTCAAGGACCTCGACGAGAAGCAGCGCGAGCTGCTGAAGAGCCGCCTCGCGTTCTACGTCGTCGACGTGAAGAAGGTGGGCGAGCTCGTGATGCCCGTCGTGCTCGAGGCGCACTACGAGGATGGCTCGACCGAGGAGCTGCGCGTCCCCGCGACGGTGTGGCGCAAGGGCGCGGACAAGATCACCAAGCACTTCGTGAGCGAGAAGAAGCTCGTCAAGCTCATGCTCGATCCGCACCTCGAGACGGCGGACATCGACCTCGTGAACAACGTCTGGCCTGAGGAGCTCGCCGAGACGCGCGTGCAGCTGCGCTCGGGCGGCGGTGGCAGCGGTCGAGGCCGCGGCGGCGCGGCGCCCTCGGGCGCGCGCAACCCGATGCAGGAAGCGCGCGACGCGGAGAAGGCCAAGGACAAGGATCGAGACCGGGAGCGGGACAAGCAGGCTCCCGCGAAGGAAGACGGCCAGTGAGCGGCGAGGCTCCCAAGCCCACGAATCCGTTCGCGGCGCTGCGCGACAAGCTCGGGCCCCTGCCCGCGGGTCCGCAGCCCGTCGCTCCGTCGCCGGAGCCCGCTAGGACTCAGAAGCGCTACCCGGGTCGCGTCACCGTGCGCCGCGAACGCGCGGGGCGCGGCGGCAAGGCCGTGACGCTCGCGGAAGGCCCGGGGCTCTCCGGGCATCCGCTCGAGAAGCTCGCCAAGGAGCTCGCGAAGGCGCTCGGCACGGGCGCGCGCGTCGAGGGCACGGCGATCGTGGTGCAGGGCGACCAGCCCGAGCGGCTCGCGACCGCGCTCGAGGAGCGCGGTTTCGCCAACGTCACGCGGGGGAATTGACGCGCGCGAGCCGCGCGAGGCGCACGAGATCTCCGACGATCGCGCTGGTCGTCTCCGAGCGCGGCACGCGGATGTCGAGCCCTGCCTCGACGAGCAGCGGCCTCACGATCTCGAGCTCCTCGTCGGTGGTGGTGAAGATCGCCGGCGGCGCCGCCTTGCGCAGCAGCTCGCGCACGAGCGCGTCGGCGCGCGCGCGATCCTCCGCAAGATTGCCGCGCCCCGTCGCGAGCTCCGTCCCGGCGCGCTCGTAGAGCGCGTCGTGCAAAGCCGGGAACGCGTCGGGATCGGTGAGCACGCTCGTCATCCACAGGTGCTCGCAGCTCTCGTCCGCGATCGTGGCGAGCGCGTCGGTGCGCGGCAACGGCAGATCGAGCCCGAGGCGAGCCCCGACCGCGTGCAGCGCGCGCTGCAGCTCGTCGACCTCCTCGCCCGGCAGATTGAGCCACAAGACTTCGCGCCCGAGCGCCAAGCGCTCCGCGAGCACCAGCGGCAGCTCCGCCAGTGCGGCGCCGAAGTACAGGCTGCGCCCCATCCCGCCGCGCGGCAGCGACGCCACGAGATCGTCGACGAGCTCAAGCCCGGTCTCGAGCACGCTCTCGACCTTCTCGTCGTCAAAGAACGTCGAACCGTCGCCCTCGCAGTACGTGCGCCCCAGCCGTTCCCAGTCGAGCTCGCGCACGAGCTCGCCCCACGCCGCACCAAACTGCTCGATTCCCATCGCACGGAGGATAGGGCTTCAGCGCTCGACCCGCTCGACCCGCTCGCGGCGAGGATCGATCGTGCGGCGCTGCATGTCGATCGCGCTCTCGACCACGAGGCGCACGCGGCTGCCGTCTCCCTCGACCTTGACGACCTGCCCGAGTTGACGGCGATTGATGCGCACCCAGTCGCCGCGCTGCCAGCGCTCCGTGCGTTCCGCGAGCGCGGGAGCGCTCATGCGCGGCATGAGGTGAGCCTCGCGCCACGGGAGAGCCGGCGCGCAGGCATCGCATGCACCGCATGGCGCCGAAGGCCCGTCGAGCCCGAAGTGTCGCGCGATTGTGGCGCGCCGGCACTCCTCGCCACCGCTGGCGAAGCGCGCCATGGCGAGCAGGCCCTCGAGGTCAGCGCGGCGCTTTTCGGGGCTGCCGACGAACTCTGGCAGCTCCGCCGGATCGAGCTCGCGCGACAGCGCGAAGTCGTGCGTCTCGAAGGAGCCCGTCGTCACCTGCAGCACTTCGAGCCACTTGAGACAGATCGACACGCGGTTGTCGGCGCGATTCTTGATCAGCAGCTCGTCGCGCAGGTCGTCGAGCTCCTTGGTCGCGATCCGCTCGCCCCAGCCGCGCAGAGTCTCGTAGACGCCCAGCATGTACTCGCGCGACGGGTTGGCCCACTCGATGAAACCCTGCTGGATCGCGAGGTCTTCCTCGAAGTACAGGAGCTCGCACCACGCGGGCTTGCCATCGCGCCCCGCGCGGCCGACCTCCTGCGTCCACGCCTCGAGCGTGCGCGGCACCTGCGCGTGCAGCACGAAACGGATGTCCTCCTTGTCGACACCCATGCCGAAGGCATTCGTGGCGAGCACGACGTCGCGCTCCGAAGCGAGGAAGCGCGCCTGCATCGCGCGACGCTCCTGCGGCGAGAGCTTGCCGTGATAGACGAGCGTGTCGATGCCCGAGCGCCGCAGCTCCGTGTGCAGCTCCTCGAGGTCGCGGATCAGCGACGAGTACACGATGCCCGGCCCGTCGATCGCGCGTACGCGCTCGGCGAGCAGCGACACCTTCTCCTCAGCGAGATCGACGCGCGTGGTGGCGAAGAAGAGTTCCGGCCGCTCGATGCCCGTGCGCACGACGAGCGGATCGCGCAAGCGGAGACTCACCACGATGTCCGCGGCGACCTTCGGCGTCGCGGTCGCGGTGAGCGCGATCGTGGGCGGCGAGCCGAGGCGCGCGCGATATTCGCCGAGGCGTGAGTAGTCAGGCCGAAAGTCATGGCCCCACTGGCTCACGCAGTGCGCCTCGTCGACGGCCATGCGCGCGATGCGCAGTCGTGGCGCGAACTCCTGAAAGTCCAAGGCACGAAAGCGCTCGGGCGTGATGTAGAGCAATTCGAGCTCGCCGCGCGCGGCCGCGTCGAGGCGCGTGCGTCGCTCGTGCGCATCGAGCGACGAGTTCACGAACGCGGCGCACACACCCCTCGTGCGCAGTGCATCGCCCTGGTCCTGCATCAGCGCGATCAGCGGGCTGATGACGAGCACGAGTCCGTCGAGCACCACGGCGGGCAGCTGATAGCACAGCGACTTGCCCGCGCCCGTCGGCATGGTCAGCAGGACGTCGCGCCCCGCCACCACGGCCTCGATCACCTCGCGCTGCAGCCCGCGGAAGGCGGAGAGGCCGAAACGCTCGCGCAGTGCGCTCTCGAGCGCAGGAGGGTCACGCGGCGTGGGCATGGGCCCCGATTCTGGACCGCAGGAACGCGGGTTTCACGCGCGTCGTGTGGACGAAAGCGCGCGCGGACGGGAACCTACGGTTGCCATGACGCTCACGCTCACGCTGCTCGCGCTGTCGTTGCTCGCGCCCCAGACCCAGCCGACCGGGACGCCCGCTCCCGCCCCGACCGGCGCGCCCGTGCGTCCGCAGGGTGGCGCGGCGCCGTCGAAGGACGCCTTCAAGTTCGGCTCGCCGCCGGAGCTCGGGCAGGGCCTCACCGAGCCGATGATGTGGCCGGCGGCGACGGCGGAGGGCTGGGCGAAGCCGGTGCTGGTGACGTGGCAGCGCTCGTTCGACGACGCGCTCGCGCTCGCCAAGGAGACCGGCCAGCCGATCATGGTCGCGGTCAACATGGACGGCGAGATCGCGAGTGAGCACTTTGCGGGCATCAAGTACCGTGACCCGGAGGCGGCCAAGCTGCTCGAGCCCTACATCTGCGTGATCGGCTCGGTCTATCGCCACACTCCCCGCGACTACGACGAGAATGGCGTACGCGTCGAGTGCCCGCGCTTCGGCACCGTGACCTGCGGCGAGCACATCACCTGCGAGACCGAGCTCTACGCCAAGTATTTCGAGGGCCTGCGCGTCTCGCCGCGCCATATCGTGCTCGAGCCCTCGGGCAAAGAGCGCTACGACGTCTACTACTCGTGGGACACGCAGACCGTGCTCACGACCTACGTCGAGGCGGCGAAGGAGTTCCCACCGAAGAAGGAGCGCGTGCGCGATGGGCTGCCGATAGCCGAGCGCGTGGCCAGCCCTGACATCGTCGACCGGCTCGCGATCGAGCAGGCTTATCGCGCGGGCACGCCGCAGGTGCGCCGCACGCTGATCGAGGCCACGCTCAAGGTGCGCGACGTCGATCAGGTCGAGTTGCTGCGGCTCGCGCTGTTCGGGCTCGATTCGGACCTCGCGCACCTCGCGCGCGTGTCGCTCGCACAGGCCCAGACCGAGTCTGCCGTCGACCTGATCGCGGAAGTGCTCAAGACCGCGCTGCCCGCCGAGGACCGCGAGCTGCTCGTGGCCGCAGCCGAGCGGCTCGGTGAGAAGTTCCCGCGCGCGAAGACGCTCGCGACGCTGCACCGCGGGCTCGCGCTGGGCTCGCGCTACGTCGATGTCGCGCGCTCGGGCGCACCTACGGGCGAGTACGAAGCCACGCATCGCCTGCGCGCCGTCTCGCAGCGCGTGGAGGAGCTCTCGAGCGAGGTCGAGGCCCGGCGCGCGGATCCTGCGGCGCTCGTGGAACTCGCCGAGTCGTTCCTCGCGCGCGCGTCCGAGCCCGGGCAGGAGCGGCGCTTCGCTGAGCTGCTCGTGCTCGACGCGCGGCGCACCGCGCTCGACGCCGAGCGCGCCGGAGTGAAGGGCTGGCGCCTCGATGCGACGCTGGCGGCCGCCGCGGATCGTCTCGGCGAGCGCGACACGGCGCTCGACCGCGCCGTCGCCGCCGTCGAGGGCGGCATGCTGACCACGCCCGCGGGCGAGGCCGGCCCGACGGAAGACGTGAAGGTGCGCGTGCTCGCGATGTTCGCGCTCTCGCGCCAGCTCGCGATCTGCAAGGCCTACCGCGAGCGTACGCAGTGGCCGCCGGAGTGGATGGCCGACGTCAACGCGGCCTACGCCACGCTCTCCGAGCATCCGCTGGCGACTGACGAGAACCTCGTCAGCTACCACGACTTCCTGCGCTGGCTCGGCGCGAGTCCGCGCGCCAACGCCGTGCTCGACGGAGCGCTGGAACGCTTCCCCGATTCGCCGCTGCTGCACGATCGACTGCGCTCGCGGCTCCTGTGGGACAAGGGCCCCTCGGGGCTGCTGGGTGCCTACGACGAGCTGCTCGCCAAGCCCGAAGCGAGCCCGCAGGTGCGCTGGTTCGCGGGTTACGCCGCGCTCGTCGCCGCGGAGCACTTCCGTCGCCGCTCGCGGCTCGACGACGCGCTCGCGGCCTACGACGCGGGCATCGCGCACTATGCGCGCTACTCCGCGGACCTGCCGACCGGTCGCGACCTGTGCGACCACTTCGTCGCGCTCGCGCTCGCAGGCAAGTCGCGCATCGCGCTCGAGCGCGGTGAGCTCGACTCCTCGACCGCCCTGATCCTCGAGAGCTTCGCGCGCCGCGCCGACTCCGCCGCCACGCCCGACGGCCTCAATCTGACGCCCGCCGACACCGCGCGCATGCTCGAGGCGAAGCTCATCGAGTCGAAGCGCGAGGATCTGCTCGCCGAGCTCAAGGCCGCGCTCGCCAAGCTCGACCCCAAGCTGCTCGAGCTGCCGACCTCCGAACAGCGCCTCGGTCCCGCCCGCGGACCGGGAGTTCGCGGCAGTCGCTGAGAGCGAGAGTTCTCCGGGACCAGATTCTCAGCCGAGGTCCGGCGGGAGCAGGTGGCCGAGCTTTTCGCGCTTGGTGCTCAGGTACTTGGTGTTCGACGGATTCGGCGTGGTCGACAGCGGCACTTGGTCGACGAGCTCGAGGCCGTAGCCGGCGAGGCCGGCGATCTTCTTGGGGTTGTTGGTCAAGAGGCGCATCTGGCGCACGCCGAGGTAGCGCAGGATCTGCGCGCCGAGCCCGTACTCGCGCAGGTCGGCGGGAAAGCCGAGCGCGGCGTTGGCCTCGACGGTGTCGAGCCCCTGGTCCTGCAGGCGATAGGCCTTGAGCTTGTTCTCGAGCCCGATGCCGCGGCCTTCCTGCCGCATGTAGACGAGCACGCCGCGCGGCTCTCGGCCGAGGATCTCGAGCGCCTTGTCGAGCTGCGGCCCGCAGTCGCAGCGCAGCGAATGGAACACGTCACCGGTCAGGCACTCGGAGTGCACGCGCACCGTCACGGGGCCGTCGACTTCCGCGCGCGGGCCGTCGAGGCCGGGGCCGGGCATGCCGATGGTGAGCGCGACGTGCTCCTTGCCGTCGATCTTCGAGCGGAACATGTGCGCCATGAACGTGCCGTAGTGCGTGGGCATCGGCAGGTCCATCTGCAGCGGCTCGATCAGGCGCTCGTGCTGGCGGCGCCACGCGATCAGGTCGGCGATGGTGCAAATCTTGAGGCCGTGCTTCCGCGCGATGGTCTCGAGCTCCGGCATGCGCGCCATCGTGCCGTCG
>SXKQ01000161.1 GCA_005778045.1 Planctomycetia bacterium | reverse complement strand
TCCACTGTAGCCACTAGCCATCAGCCAGCCGAGCAGCTCCAACTTTCACCACGTGAAGGGCGCGCCAGGCCCGCCCGCCAGGCCCGCCGGCGGCGCTCGGCCCGCGGTTGCGTGCCCATTTCCCACCTGCGGCACCGCGCGGCTGCGTCGGCCGGCCGTTATCGTCCCACCAGAATTGAGTCGGATGCCGTGATGCCCCCGCGAGGTGTATTCATGAACGTTTTGCCTATGGCAACAGCAGTGTCGATGCGGTGGCGCGTCTTCGCTGCGATCCTGTTGGCGCTCCTTGCGTTCTCGTGCAGTCACGAGGGCGAGGACGGCCCTCGGGGCAATCTCCCAAAGGGCTTCGAGGTCGTGGCGGCGGAGCCTGACGCGGCGATCGTGACGGACGCGGCGGGCCGCGAGCGGATGAAGCGGACAGGCTTGCCGTGGAAGATCCGGCATCAGCAGGCTGGGATCGAGCTGCTGCTCTGCCCGCCGGGGGAATTCCTGATGGGGTCGCCGGAGACGGAAGCGGACAGAGGTGGAAGCGAACGCCAGCACCCCCGCAGGATCGAACGTCCGTTCTACATCGGACGAACGGAGGTCACGCAAGAGCAGTGGAGCAAGGTGATGGGGACGAACCCTTCATACTTCAAGTCGTCGCGCAATCCCATTGAAAAAGTGAGCTGGAATGACTGCCAGTCGTTCTTGGCGCGCTGCAGCGGCCACTTGCGCCTACCGAGCGAGGCGGAGTGGGAGTACGCCTGCCGCGCGGGAACGACGGGCGCCTTCGCCGGCGAGTTGGACTCGATGGCGTGGTTCTCTGACAACAGCGGAGACCAGACACACACAGTGGGCTCGAAGCTCGCAAACCCATGGGGCCTCCACGACATGCATGGCAACGTGTGGGAGTGGTGTGAGGACTTGTATTCCGACTATCCACCGCAGGGCGATCAGTCTGCGTCGATTTTGAGCGGCCCGAGCCGGGTCATCCGCGGCGGCAGCTGGAGCTACAACTCGAACTACTGCCGCTCCGCGTTCCGGAGCAGCCGCGGCCCCGGCGACGCGTACGTCTACGTCGGGTTCCGGGTCGTGCTCGCCCCAGTTCTCGTCGAGTGAGGTCCCCGGAGGCGCGCTCCGAGGCGTAGGCACGGAGGCGGGAGCGGAGCGACGCCGTAGATGCCGCAGCCGCGGGGTGCGCCGGGCGCGCTACTCGTAGACCATCATCAGCTGGCCGGGGAAGAGGGTGGTGAGGCCCTCGCGCAGGCGGTCGCGCCAGTTCTCCCAGTTGTGGCCGTCGCGGGCCTCGGTGAAGCGCACGTGCATGCCGGTGGACTGGAGCAGGGGCACGATCGAGCGGTTGTAGTAGATCAGGCCCTCGTAGGTGCCGCAGGAGACGTAGGCCTGATCGGCGGGGCGACCGGGGTTGGCGCGGAACTCGCTCATGAAGCGCACGACGGGGTCGAAGACCGGACCGCGGTCGTGGTCGCCGATGTCGGTGAACACGAAGGAGCCCGATTGCAGAAGCAGGTTGCCGAACACGCCCGGGCGACGCCAGGCGGTCGAGAGCGAGGCGACGCCGCCGAAGCTCGCGCCCATCAGGCCACGCGCGGCGGCCTGCGGGAGCAGCGGATAGCGCGACTCCAGCATGGGCAGGAGCTCGTCGCAGACGAAGCGCGCGTGGCGCTCGTCGCTGGCGTACTCGATCAGGCGATTGGGAGAGCCAGTGAGTGCGATGACCATCGGCTGCACCTCGAGCCGATGGATCAGGTTGTCGAGCACCGTCCGCAGGCTGGCGAACCTCACGTAGTCGGGGCCGTCATGCACGACGAGCAGCGGGTAGCGGCGCGTGGTGCGGAAGCGCGCGGGGACGTACACGAGCACGTCGCGCGTCTCGCCGAACGCGGCGCTCTCGACCTTCTGCTCTTGGATCTCGCCCAGGCGCGCTTCGGCGTCGTGACCGATCCAGTCCGGGTGCGCATAGCCGGCGCCGTAGACCACCGAGTTCGCGCCGTAGGGATCGCGGGCTAGGTTCTCGTTGAGCGGGTCCTGCACCAGCTGTTGGTGGCCGCCGCGCACGATCTCGAGCTTGTACTCGACGCGCGAGCCCTCGGGGATGTCGAGCGACAGCGTCCACATGGGCGAGCCGTGGAAGCGCGCGAAGGGCTGCGAGGACGGCAGGCCCGAGATCCAGTGGCGCAGGCGCACCTCGTCGGCGGCGCCCACGTACACGAAGGTCACCGTGCGGCCTTCGACGAGCGGGAAGCGGTGCGCGCGCAGGAATATGTCGATGTCGGCCGGGCCGATATGGCTCTGTGCCGCGAGGTCGCCGAGCAGGCTCATGCGCCGACCTCCTCGAGCGAGCCGTCCGCGCGCAGGCGGCGCGTGCCGCTCTCGCCGCTCCAGCGACCGTCGCTCCAGTCGAGCCGCGTGCGCGGCCACAGCGCGCCGCACAGCGCGGGCGCGAAGCGGCGCGCGAGCAGGGAGACGCGCGCGCGATCGTCGAGCGCGAGGCGCTTGTCCGCGTGGGGGAGCGCGACGAGGCCGCTGACGGCGCCCAGGCCCGCCTCGAGCACCTCGGGGTCGCCCGCGCCCTGCGGCGGAAAGTCGTGGAACAGCACGACGCGCTCGGTGAGCACCATCGCGCCCGCCGACCACGCGAAGATCGGCTGGCCGCGCAGCATGTCGAGCACGCCGAACATGCGCAGGCGGTTGAGCAGGATGCCGACGTTGCCGCCGGCGATGCAGAGGCCCGAGCAGTCGTGAAGCGTGGCCTCGAGCTCGCGGCGCTGCAGCGCGATGCTCTCGCGCTCGAAGGGTTTCCACGCCAGCTCGAACTCGACATGGATCGAGCGGATGCGCTGCACATGCTCGGCGTCGAGCGCGCGCAGGCCCTCGATCGCGCCCTCGATCTGCGGCGGCACGAGCCCCTCGTAGCCCGGGCGCGTCTCGCGGCGCAGCAGCTCGCGCGAGGCCTCGAGCTGGTGCGCGAGTCGCACGCGGTAGAGCTCCTGGCTGCGGCGGATGCGATCCTGACGCGCGCGCGTCGCCTTGTGCAGTTCCGTGTCGTAGCGGAACACGCCGTCCGCGCGCTCATACAATGCGAGGTTGACGGTGCGGCCGGCGAGGTGCGCCGAGAGCTCCTGATCCTCGGCCTCGCGCTCTTCCCAGCCCGCGGTCACGGCCGCGAGGCGCCCGCGCACGCCGAGCGACGCCACAGCGTCAGAGAGCGTGGGCTGGAGCCGCTGGGGGCCGAGCAGGACGACGCGCGAGTGAGTCATCGAGTGGGCGGCTCAGTTCGCGTGGATGCGCAACTGCGAGCCGAAGGCGTCGGCCATGTCGGATGTGAAGACGAGGTCGGGATGGCGACACGCGATCCAGCCGTCGCCGACGAGCACCTGGCGGTAGTCGCGACGCGGCTCGCCCGTGCGCACGAGTTCGAGGTTGCAGACATGCTCACCGTAGCGCGCCATCAGGCTCTCGAGCCCCTCGATGCGCGTGACGGTCCCGCCGGAACCGGAGGCGCGCTTGAAGATCATCGCCGAGTTGTACTTCTTCGAAGTGTCCTGGCTGATGCGCCCGTGGCAGACCGCCTCGGCCCAGGCGACGAACAGGTCGGCATCCACCGAGTAGTTCATCATGTGCACGAGCCGCGCACCGGGCGCTCGCGCGCCGATCTCGCCGAACACGGCCTCGCCCATGGGCGTGTAGAACCACTCCATGTGCGTGAAGCCCGAGCGGAAGCCCATGGCGGCGAGCACTTGGCGGCCGAGCTCGCGACCCTTCCTCACATGCGGCGCCTCGAGGTCGCGCAGCACGACGCACTGCGGGCTGATCCAGTCGTTCAGGCGTGCGACGAGCGGCTTGGGGCGGTACCAGCCGACATTCTCGAACAGGATGCGGCCTTCCGTGCAGATCGTATCGAAGGTGAACTCCTCGCCCTCGATGAACTCCTCGACGGTGAGCTCCTTCACGTGCCGCACTAGCCCGAGCGCGCTCTCGAGCTCCGCATCGCTGCGGCAGGTGTAGGTGTCGGCGGAGCCGGCGCCGTCGACGGGCTTGATGATCAGCGGGTAGCCGCAGTGCTTCGCGGCCTCCCGCACCTCGGCCGCGTTCCGCGCGCGTGCGAAGCGCGGGATGCGCACGCCGGCCTGCGCGAGCACTTCCTTCATGCGCACCTTGTCGCGGAAGGGAATCGTCTTCTCGACGCCGAGTCCGTCGACGCCGAGCGCCTCGCGCAGGCGCGCTGCGAGCACCATGCCCGGCTCCCACAGACATTCGACGCGGTCGATTTTTTGCCCGCGCACGCGCTCGACGGTCGCCTTCACGACCGCTTCCTCGTCCCACAGGTTCTGCACCTGCAGGTACGCATCGAGACTCTCTCGCGCCATGGGCTCCAGTGCACTCTTCGGCTGGTCGCCGATGCCGAGCACGCTGGCGCCGACCGTCTTGAGGCCCCGTGCGAAGTGGGGCATTTCCGCGGGAAAGCCAGGCGAGATCATGATCACGTTCAGCATCGAACCGTTCCTCACTGGCCGAGACGCACGCGCACCGTGCGCACGATCTTCGAGAGAGCCTCGCGCACCACGTCCGTCTCCGGATGGCGCACGATCACGAAGCCCTCGCCCTCGTAGGTCCCGCTCGCGCCCTGCCCGACCGCAGGCGGCTTCCACTCGAGCACGAGCGACCCGAGCTCGCGGCGGATCTCGTCGAGGCCCTCGATCGCGACGACTTTGCCCTGACCTTGCCCGCGCAAGTACGCAGCGCCCGCGGCGAAGCGACGCTCTGGCACGTCGAACTGCTCGTGCACGCAGAGCCGCGCCCAAGCGCGGTAGAGGTCAAAATCGTGGACGTAGGAGACCAGCGTGGTGAACTGCGCGCCGGGGGGGCGCGCGGCGACCTCGGAGATCGCGATGCGGCCGTCGGGGCGGCGGAACCACTCCATGTGCGTGACGCCGGTGTGCATGCCCAGCGCGTCGAGGGCGCGCGGGCCCGCGTCGAAGATCGGCGCGAACTCGGGTCCGTCGATGCGGCGCGGCAGCAGCACGGCCCACTGAATCCACGCGTTTTCCAGCACCGTCAGCGGCGCGGGCGCGTACATGTTGATCGAGTGCAGCAGGTGGCGTCCGTGCAGCGTCACCGTGTCGAAGGAGAACTCCTCGCCGGTGATGAACTCCTCGAGCAGGAGCGGCGTGGCTTCGCTCGGCGGCGAGCTGCGCAGGTAGCCGCGCAGTTGCTCCATGTCATCGACGCGCAGCGTGTTGCGCGCTCCGGCGCCCGCGGGCGGCTTGGCGACGAGCGGGAAGCCCGCGCGCGCCGCGAACTCGAGCGCCTCGAATGCAGTGGGGCACAGACGGTGCGCGGCGCAGGGCAGGCCGTTCGCGCGCAGCACGTCCTTCATGCGCGACTTGTCGCGGAAGTTGCGGGCCTCGTTGGCATCCATGCCGCGGATGCGCAGCGCCTCGCGCACCTCCGCGAGAGGCACTTGCAGCTGCTCTAGCACGCCGATCAGGCGCTCGGCCTTGCCGCCGAGCTCTGTCTCCAGCGAACGCACGGCGTGGGCGAGCTCGCCCGCGTCCATGGCGTCGCGCACGCGCCGGACGCCGGCCAGCCGTGCGCGCAGCTCGGCCGGGAACCGCTCGGGGTCCTCCTGACTGACCAGCGCCATGCGCACATCTGCTAGTTCGGCAGTGGAGCGCACGAAGCGCAGGGTGGTGTCGGCCGCGAAAGGGGCCACGAAGACGACTCGGACCATGGCGGCGTGGAGGATAGCAGAGCGCCTCGTTACGATTCGCCCCCCAGACTCGATGGACTCCCTCAAGATCTGCCTCGTCTCCGCCGAGGTCGCTCCGTTCGCCAAGACGGGCGGCCTCGCCGACGTCTCCGCCGCGCTCGCGCGCCATCTGCACAAGAAGCGCCACGACGTGCGTCTCTTCATGCCGCTGTACCGCAAGGTCAAGGGGCAGGTCGAGTTCGAGCCCGTGCCCGAGCTGCAGGACGTGCCGATGCGCATGGGGGAGCGCACCTACTGGTTCTCGATCTCGACCGGCAAGCTGCCGCGCTCCTCGCAGAAGGTTTGGTTCGTGCGCTGCCCCGAGCTCTTCGACCGGGAGGGCATCTACACGCAGGACGCCGACGAGGCGCTGCGCTTCGCGCTGCTCTCGCGGGCGGCGATCGAGACGTGCCAGTGGACGCAGTGGGCGCCGGACATCGTGCACTGCAACGACTGGCACACGGCGCTGATGCCGCTGTACCTGCGCGCGGTGTACGCCTGGGACAAGCTGTTCGCGCGCACGCGCACCGTGCTCACGATCCACAACATCGGCTATCAAGGCGTGACGGGCGCCGATCGCCTGAAGGACCTCGCGCTCGAGAACGAGCGGCGCTTCCTCTACCAAGAGGACCTGAACGAGGGCCGTGTCAACTTCCTCAAGACGGGTCTGCTCTACGCGCACGCGCTGACGACGGTGAGCAAGACGTACGCGCGCGAGATTCAAGGCGACGAGCACGGAATGGGACTGCAGGGGCTCCTGCGACAGCGCGCCGACTCGCTCTTCGGCATCGTCAACGGCATCGACGGCGAGGAATGGAATCCGCGCAATGACCCGCTGATTCCCGCGGCATTCCACGCGCGCGACCTGCGCGGCAAGGAAGCGTGCAAGCAGGCGCTGTGCGAGCGCTTCGGGCTCGCCTTCGACGTGCGCGCGCCCTTGTTCGGCATCGTGTCGCGCCTGACGGTGCAGAAGGGTCTGGAGCTCCTTCCCGACATCCTGCCCGTGCTGCTGCGTAGCGAGGACATGCGGCTCGTGGTGCTCGGCAGCGGCGACGAGCGCTACGAGAGCTACTTCAAGTGGCTCGCCGGCGCCTTCCCGAAGAAGGTCGCGTTCCAGGCAGGCTTCGACAACGCGCTCGCGCACCAGATCGAGGCCGGCTCGGACCTGTTCCTGATGCCGTCGCGTTATGAGCCCTGCGGCCTGAACCAGATGTACAGCCTGCGCTACGGCAGCGTGCCGATCGTGCGTCGCACGGGCGGGCTCGCGGATACGGTGCAGCCGTGGGACGGCGCGAACGGGACCGGCACTGGCTTCCTGTTCACCGAGTTCAGGCCCGAAGCGCTGCAGGACGCGATCCAGCGGGCGCTCGAGGTCTGGCGTCACGAAGGCGCGTGGGCGCGGCTCGTGCAGAACGGCATGGCGCAGGACTTCTCCTGGGAACGTCAGGTCGATGAATACATCGCGCTCTACATGCGCCTGGTCCCGCCGCGCTAGCGCGGCCAATGCAGCGAGGAATCCCCGTGCACGTTCTCTTCGTCGAGCCCGCCTTCCCGAAGAACCAGCGCGAGTTCGTCCGCGCGCTCCACTCGATCGGCGTGCGCGTGACGGGTATCGGCGAGTCGCCGCTCGACGCGCTCGATGACGAGCTGCGGCACTGGCTGCATCGCTACGAGCAGGTGCGCTCAGTGACCGACGAGGGCGCGCTGCTCGACACGGTGCGGCGTTGTCAGGCGCGCGAGTGGGTCGATCGGCTCGAGTGCACCGTGGAGGCGCACATCCTGCCCGTGGCGCGCGTGAGAGAGGCCTGCACGATCCCCGGCACCAGCGTGCGCACAGCGTTCCTGTGCCGCGACAAGCCCGCCATGAAGGACGCGCTGCGTGCGGCGGGCGTGCCGTGTGCGGCTTCGACCGGTGCCGAGGGTGCCGACGACGCGCGGCGTTTCGCGGAGGAGAACGGCTACCCGTTGATTCTGAAGCCGCGCGCGGCCGCGGGCGCCGCTGGCACGTACAAGGTGAGCAACCGCGAGGAGCTCGAAAGCGCGATCCGCGAGTGCCAGCTCGATCGCGGCAATCCCACCGCGGTCGAGGAGTTCGTCGAGGGCCATGAGGGCTTCTACGACACGCTCACGATCGACGGGCTTGTGAAGCACGACTTCATCTCGCACTACTACCCCAACGTGCTCGAAGCCATGCGCACGCGCTGGGTGTCGCCGCAGATCGCGATCACCAACCGCATGGACGCGCCGGACTACGGCGAGCTCAAGGCGCTCGGCCAGAAGGTCATCACGGTGCTGGGCATTGGCACGAGCGCGACTCACATGGAGTGGTTCTTCGGCCCCAAGGGGCTGCGCTTCTCCGAGATCGGCTGCCGGCCGCCGGGCGTGCGCGTGTGGGACATCTACTCGCGCATCAACGACTTCGACCTGTATCGCGAGTGGGCGAGTGCCGTGTGCTTCGGCCGCACCGAGAAGCAGCCCTCCCGAGCGCGTGCCGGCGGGATGATCGCGCTGCGGCCGGAATGCGACGGCCGCACCACGGGTTACGACGGCATGGACCGAGTGCAGGACCAAGTTGGTGCGAACGTGATCGACTGCCATCTCCCGCCGCCGGGCTCACCCACGCAGCCCGTGGGCTCGGGCTACATGGGGAACGCATGGGTACGCCTGATGCACCCCGACTACGATGGCGTGCGCGCTGCCATGAACTTCGTGGGCGAGAACCTCAAGGTTCGCGCACGGTCGGATTGAGCGGCGAAACTCCGCGGAGCACCATGGTTTGAGGGCGGACGTGGCGTCGATGAAGGTTCGTTCCGGAGGACTCGCGCTGCTGCTCGCGGTCGCGAGCGGTTGCTCGGAGGCGGAGGCGGTCGACTCGCGTTCGGTTGTGCTCGTCACGCTCGATACGACGCGTGCCGATGCTCTGCTCGCCTTCGGTGGGGAGCGTGAGGTCGCGCCGGCGCTCGAGGCGCTGGCGTCGGAGAGCCTCCGCTTCACGAATGCGCGCACCGTCGCTCCGCTGACGCTGCCCGCACATGCCTCGATGTTCACGGGCCTCTATCCGCCGCGACACGGCGTGCGCAACAACGGGCCCGCAAGCCTCTCGAGCGAGGCCGACACGCTCGCGGAGCGTGCGGCGCGCGCCGGCTTTCAGACCTCGGGTTTCGTGGGCTCGCTGGCTCTCGACGGATCCTTTGGCGTCGCCCAAGGATTCGAGACGTGGACTCAGCCCGCTGGCGGAGATGACCGCGTGCGCGGGCAGATCAGCGATCGCGTAGGAAGCGACGTGATCGCGGATGCGCGCGCGTGGCTCGCGCGCCGCGACCGTACGAGGCCCTTCTTTCTGTGGGTGCACCTGTTCGACCCGCACGCGCCCTATGTAGGCGGGCCCGAGCACGTCGAGCGAGCGGGTGGCCATCCCTACTGGGGCGAAGTTGCGGCGATGGATGCGGCGCTTGCGGACCTGTGGACCGACCTGAGAAACGATCGGTTCTTCGAATGTGGCACGCTGTGCGTGGTCGGCGATCACGGGGAGGCTCTCGGGGAGCACGGAGAGGACACGCACGGTCAGCACGTATGGGACTCGACCCTGCGCGTGCCGCTCTTCGTGCGCCTTCCGCGCGCGCGCGAGGCGCGCAAGGACGAGCGAACCACGAGCGTGGTCGACATCGCGCCGACGCTGGCCGAGGCGATGGGGCTCGAGCCATCCAAGGGTCTCGACGGTTGCTCGCTGCTGGCTCCACCGGAGCCGGGACGCGGGGTCTACTTCGAGGCGCTGTCGGGCTGGGCCCGCTTCCGCTGGAGCCCGCTCTGCGGATGGGCGAGCGCCGAGGGCAAGTACGTGCACTCCACGGCGCCGCGCTTCAGCGCGTCCCTCGACGAGGAACGCCGCGACGTGGACAGCCTCGCGAGCCACCTACCGGAAGCCGAGCGCGCGCGCACGGCGATCCGGGCGGTGCTCTCGGCCCCGCGCCTGCACACGAGTGGGCTGGTGGCCTCCGAGCCGGGCACGCTCGCGATCGCCGCGCTCGGCTACGGCCACTCCGGCGTGCTGGAGCCCGAGTATCCGGATCCTCTGGAGGAATCGGAGCTGCCCTCGCCCGACGCGAGCCTCGACGAGTACCGCGCGTTCTCCGCGGCGGTGGCTCTCGCGGCCACGGGCCGGCACGAGGCCGCCGTGGAGCGCTTCGAGGCCATCGTCGCTCGCAATCCGCACAGCTTGAGCGCGCTCGACGAGCTGGCCTCCTCGCTGATCGTTCAGCAGCGCTGGCCGCGCGCAATCGAGGTGCTGCTCGAGCGTCGCGCGCACTCCCCCCAGCGACTCTCGACGGAACAGGGCCTGGTGCAGTGCTACAGGGCACTCGGCGACGAGGCGCGTGCGCGCGGGCACACGCTGCGCGCGCTCGAGCTGCTCGTTGAGATTCACCAGCGCCGCGGCGAGACCGAAAAGGCTCGGCAGTACGAGACACTCCTGATCGAGGCGCGCGACCGCTGACGGTCGCTACTAGGCGCGGGCCGAGCGAGCGCGCGCGCTGAACAGCGCGACAAGGGCTCGGCTGCGACCCACCAGTGCGGTGGCGAGGTCATCGCACTGCGTGTAGCACAGCGGCACGATCCACAGCGTGAGCACCGTCGAAAGTGACAGGCCACCGATGATGCAAGTCGCCAGCGCGCGGTAGTCGATGCCCTCGCTCGCAGGCTCTGCCATGGCGGTGGGCACAAGTCCGATCACCGTCGTGAGCGCCGTCATCAGCACGGGCCTCACGCGCAGCGCGACTCCGCGAATCACCGCGTCCGCGCGCGCGATTCCCTCGTTGCGCAGGCGCTGGATGCAGTCGACCAGCACGATGCCGTTGGTCACCACGACACCGATCAAGATGATCAGGCCAATCCACCCCACCGAGTCCATCGTGGTCCCGGTGAGGTAGAGCGTCCAGTAGGCACCGACGAACGCGAACGGGATGGTGGGGAGCACTGCGCCCGGCAGGATCAGCGACTCGAACAGGATGCACATCAGGACGAACACGAGCACGAGGCCGAGCAGCGCCGCCGAGCGCAGCTCCGAGAGCTCCTCCTCGGCCCGCGCGCTGACGAGATCCTCCTCGCCGACGGAGTAGCCGCGCGGCAGGTCGAGGGCCCGGATCGCGGCGTAGCCCGCGTCGGAGAGCTCCTTCTGCCGCCGCGGGTCATCGACGCGCGCCGTGATCGTGCAGGTGGTCTGGCCGTTGCGACGCGAGATCGTGCGGCTTCCATTGGCGAACTCGAAGCGCGCAAACGAGGAGAGCGGCACCGAGGACTCGCCGCTGAAGACCTCGAGATCGCGCAGCGTGTCGAGGCCCGCGACCTGCTCCTCGTCGAGCTCGATGATCAGCGGCACCTCGCGCGTTTCCTCCTGGAAGCGCGGCAGTTGCCAGCCTCGCAGCGCCCAGCCGATGCTCTGCAGCGCGCTCGTGGCCGAGATGCCGAAGCCTTGGGCGACGTCTGGGTCGAACACGACCTTCACTTGGCTCTGTGCTGAGCCCTCCGGGGTGGCGATGCCGGAGAGTCCCGGTACCTGCTCGAGCGCCTCCGCCGCGCGCGCGGCGATCTCGGCGAGTCGCTCGGAATCGGGCCCCACGAGCCGGAACATGACGGTGTTGCGGCTGCGGTCGCTGGCCCCGTTCTCGTCGTTCGAGAGGCGCACACGCTGGCCCGGACGGGCCACGAGCTCGCGTCGCAGATCGCGCTCGAGGGCCTCGTACTCGGCACGAGGCTGCGCCACATCCCAGTACAGCGTGACGCGACCGCCGCGCGTGTCGAAGCGCAGCGCGAGGTGGTCGTAGCGGATGCGCTCGCGTCGCTCGGCGAAGAACTGCTCGTAGTGCCGCATCTCGTCGGCGGCTTCCTGCAGCGTGAAGTTCTCCTCGAGGTCGACCTGCACGGACAGGCGGGCCGTGTTGCTGTCTTCGCCGAAGGCCGCGACGGACATGTGCGTTGCGGGCCATGCGATCGAGAGCAGGACGGCGAAGGCCGCCAGCGTGGCAGCGAAGCGATGCTGCAGGGTCCACTGCAGGAGGCGCGTGTTGGTCGCGATCACCATGTCGACCAGGTTGCGCTGTGCCGGCACGAGGTCGCGCGAGCGTTCGAGCGGCCCGCGCAGGAGCGTCGCGAGTCGCGGCAGCAGCGCGAAGGCGAGCACGAGCGCGACAGGGAGCGCGAGCGCCTCGAGCGCGTACACGAGCGACTCGTCGAGGTTGGGTGCGCCGTTCCAGCCGAAGTCCGATCCGATGCGGCGCGTGAGCGCGATCGCCCCACGCGCTCGCCACGCGGCGAAGCCGGCCAGCGCCACGAGTGCGATCGCGAGCACCCAGCGCGCGCGGGCGAGGGCTCCGGTGCCCAGCGCCGCCGGAGCGCGCAGGACGGCCGCCAGCGACTCGCCGAGCCAGAGCATCGCGCCCCACAGGCGTGCAGTGGTGCGCGCGGGAAGTGCCGCGAGCGGCTCGAGGACGCGCGCGAGGCGCTCGGCACGCGGCGAGCGCTCGTCGACGACCCGCGCCGCCAGCACCGGCAGGAAGATCAGCGCCGCAATCAGGCTGAACGCGAGGCTGAGGCAGAGCGGGTTGCCGAGCTCGCCGAACATCAGGCGCAGCAGCGGGTTCTCGTTCATGAAGATCATCGGCAGGAAGACGACGATCGTCGTGAGCGTCGAGAGCAGCACCGCGAGTGCCACCTCGCGCGTTCCCTCGGCCGCGGCCTCGTGCTCGCTCCGGCCCTCCGCCCTCAGGCGCGAGATGTTCTCGATCACCACAACCGAATTGTCGACGAGCATGCCCATGGCGAGCGTGATGCCCGTCATCGTCAGCACGTTGAAGGTGTGGCCCGTGAAGAACAACCACGCGACGGCCACGAGCGCTGAAAACGGGATCGAAAGCGCGACGGCGAACGTCGAGCGGACGCGCCGCAGGAACAGGAACAGCACGACCACCGCGAGTCCGCCGCCCCACAGCGCGGAGTCGCGCAGCGCGGCCAGCGAGGAGCGGATGAAGTCGCCCTGATCGAACAGGGGCAGGAAGCGGAAGTCGCCGGCGAGGCGCGGATCCTGTTCCAGATCCGCCAGCGCGGCCTTGAGACGGTCGCAGGTCTCGACGACGTTGGCTTGGCTGTCCTTCTGGACCTCCCCGTAGAAAGCGTACTGGCCGTCGATCTTGAACAGGCGGTTGCGAACGCTCTTGGCGGAGATGACGCGCGCGACGTCGGAGAGCACGAGGCCATTGCCGATCGGATAGCTCTCGATCTCCTCGAAATGGCCAAAGCGCATGTCGGAGCGCAGGAGCACGCGCATCTCGCCATCCTCGACCTCGCCGAGCGGCAGCGCGAAGTTGTCGCGCGAGAGGCGTCCGATCAGCGCACCGAGCTCGAGCCCCGCCGCGCGCACGCGGTCCTCGTCGAGCAGGATGCGCACCGAGTCGTCGAGCACGCCCCAGACCTCGACCTTGCCGACGCCGTCCACGGCCTCGAGGCGCCGCTGGATAACTGTGTCGAGCAGGAAGTCGGTGCGCGGGTCGTCGCCCGGATGCAGGATCGCGAACCACAGGATCGGCAGACTCGAGTTCGACCAGGAGTAGACGCCGACTTCCTGCACCGTGGTGGGCAGCTGCGGGCGGGCACGCTCGACGCGGTCGCGCACTTCGGCCTTGGCGAGGTCCATGTCGACGCTGCCGTCGAAGCGCACGAAGGTGAACGCGCTGTCGTCGCTGGCGGTCGAGTCGAGATCCTCGATTCCGGGCAGCGTGCGCAGCTGCTCCTCGATCACGCGCACGACCTTCTGCTCGTTCTCGAGCGCGCTCGCGCCGGGGTTGGCGACCCACACCTGCAGGCCGGGCTCCACGAAGCCGTCCGGCATGAGCTGCACCGGGATGCGGATGTACGCCAGCACGCCGATCACGAGCAGGGCGACGAAGATCACGAGCAGCGCGACCGGGCGCTGCACGAGGCGCTGGTAGAACGAGGTGTGCGCGCTCATGCAGTCTTTCTTCCCGCCCGCAGGCGCTCGAGCCAGCCTTCGGTCACCGCGTACAGTGCGGGAATGACCACGAGGGTCAGCAGGGTCGACATCGACAGCCCCGCAATGACGGTGATGGCCATGGGGGCGCGGATCTCGGCACCCTCGCCTGCCCCGAGCGCCCCGATCCAGGGGATTCCCTCGAGCCAGCCCGTCATCGGCAGGAGGCCGATCACGGTCGTGCCGGTGGTCATGAAGATCGGGCGCAAGCGCGTGGGGCCAGCCTCGAGCAGCGCAGCTTGGATCGACATGCCGGACGCGCGATTCTGGTTGCAGCGGTCGACGAGCACGATGGCGTTGTTGACCACGATTCCGGCGAGCAAGATCAGACCGATGAAGACGATCACGGAGATCGGGATCGTTAGGGCGACCAGCGCCGCGACGACTCCGATCACGGCCAGCGGCATGGTGAGCAGGATCACGAGCGGCTGCAGCAGAGACTCGAACTGGCAGGCCATGACCACGTAGACGAGGAACAGCGCGAGCAGCAGCGCGCCCTGCATGCTCGATTGCGCCGCGTCCATCTCGCGCTTCTGCCCGCCGAGCTCGACCGCGACGTCATCGGGAAGCTCGAGCTGCGCCAGCTCGCGCTCGATGCGCTGGGCGAGGCCACCGAGGTCCGCGCCGGTAGGGGACGCAGTGACAACGACTGCGCGCGTGTTTCCGATGCGGCGGATCTCCGCCGGTCCCTGCACGGGTTGAAGTTCCGCGATCGAGCGCAGCTCGACTGGCGTCGCCGAGGAGGGATTCACCACCAGATGCATCACGCGCTCGAGCCGTCCGAGTTCCGACTCGTCGCCCAGCACGCGCACGTCGATCTTCTCCTCCCCGTCGGTGAAGCGGGTGCTCACGTTGCCGAGCACTTGGTCGCGCACGAGATTCGACACCGCAGTCAGGTCGAGTCCGTATTGCAGCGTCTTGTCGCGGTCGAACGTCACGCGCAGCTCGGGGAAGCCGACCCGCACGCTCGTGCGCACGTCGGCGAGTCCCTCCATGGCGGAGAGGCGCTCGTAGACATCGGCGCCGACGTCCTGCAGCGCGTCGAGGTCGTGACCGAGCACCTCGACCGTGATCGGCGCGTCGATCGCGAAGGGGGTGGGCCGCTGGATGTCGATCGTGGCGACGTCCGGGCTCCGGGCGAGCACTTCCCGCACGGCGGTGAGGATCTCCTCCTCGCGCCGGCGAACCTCGGGTGCGGGCTCGAGCCGCACGGTGAGACGCGCCGTGTGCTTGCCTTCGACCTCGCGCGTCAGGGTGTCCTTTTCTACGCCGACCGTCAGCGCCGTCATGGCGACCCCCGGCACCTCGCGCACGCGCGCGTCGAGCTCGCGCAGCACCGCGTCCGTGCGCTCGAGCGGCGTGCCGATGGGCAGCGCGACATGGGCCGTGAACTCGCCCTGACGGATCTCGGGGATGAGCTCGACGCCCAGCCCACGCGACGCATGCAGCGACCATGCGAACAGCACAGCCGACACGAGCGTCACCGTCCCGGGCGCCGACAGCGCGGCCGCGAGCACGGGACGGTAGCCACGCTCGAACGAGGTCCAAGCGCGATCGAACAGCCAGCCCGGGAGCCACAGCAGCTTCCCGAGCAGCCAGACGAGCACCACCGCCGCGGCCGCGACGATGACGATCGCGATGGAGAGCAGTCCGAAGACGAGCCGCGCGAGCCAGCCGAGCGCCAGAGGTACCGCCGAGCCGGCGGTCCACGGACCCTTGCCAGCGGACGGCCACGCCAGTCGCAGGGCGAGCCGTCCAAGGCTTCCGAGCGAGCGCAGCGGGCTCGACCAGTCGAGGCCCGCGAGCAGTCCGCGTTCATCGTCCCCGTCGACGCGCGCGAACGAGTCCAGCGAGAGCCACTCGCGCGAGGCGAGCATCGGAATGAACAGCACGGCGACGAGCAGCGACACGAGCAGCGAGGCGACCACCGTGAGGGACTGGTCGCCGAACATCTGGCCAGCGATGCCGTGCACGAACACGATCGGCGCGAACACGGCCACCGTCGTCAGCGTCGAGGCCGTGATGGCTCCGACCACCTCGCGCACGCCGCGCACCGCGGCCGTGCGCAGCGAGTCGCCCTCCTCGCGGCAGCGCGTGATCGACTCGAGCACGACGATCGCGTTGTCGACGAGCATTCCCACGCCGAGCGCAAGGCCGCCGAGCGACATGATGTTGAGTGAGACGTCGCCGACGTACATCGGCGCGAACGTCACGACGACGGAGATCGGGATCGAGATCGCGATGATCGCCGTGGGCACGAGCTGGCGCAGGAAGGCGAGGATCACGACGACCGCGAGGATCGAGCCGATCACCGCCGAGCTCTTGACGTCGTCCACGGCAGCGCGGATGAACGTCGACTGGTCAGAGAGCAGCTCCATGCGCGTGTCTCGGCGGTAGCGGTGCGCGAGGAAGTCCGCGCGCGAGCGCTCGCCGAGGGCCGCGCCGGTGCCGAGCCGCTCTTGCTTCTCGGCTTCCTTGCGCTGGGACTCGTCGCCGAACACGCGCAGCTTCACCGCGTCGGCGAGCGCGACGATGTTGGCCCCGGCCTCGCGGTACACGGCGATCTCGACCGACTCGCGCCCACCGATGCGGCTCGTCACCTCGCGCTCGGCGTAGGTGCGCTCCACGCGCGCCACGTCGCGCACGCGGATCGTCGCCGCCCCGCGCTTCTCGATGGCGAGGTCCGCGATGTCCTCGAGGTCGCGGAACTCGTTCTGCGTGCGCACGAGGTACTCGGTCGAGCCCTCGCGGATGAGGCCGCCCGAGGCGTTGATGTTCTCCGCCGCGAGGCGCGACGCGAGTGCGGTGGGGTCGAGACGCTGGGCCGCCATCTTGAACGGGTCGACGCGCACCTTGATCTCGTCCTCGAGGCCGCCGCGCACCTGCACGGCCGCGACGCCAGGGATCGACTCGAGCTCGCGCTTGATGCGCTTCTCCGCGAGCCAGCGCAGGTGGATCAGCTCGTCGACGCGCGCGGCCTCGTCTCCCTCGCCCGCGGCCGTCAGGCCGATGCGCAGGATCGGGTCGAGGTTGGGGTCGTAGCGCAGGATCAACGGGCGCTCGGCGCCCTGTGGCAGGAACACGCCGTCGAGCTTGTCGCGCACGTCCTGCACCGCGAACGTCATCGACGTGCCCCAATCGAACTCGAGCAGCACGTCGCTCGTCTCGGCGCGCGAGATCGAGGTCGCGCGCACGAGCTTGGGCAGGGTCGAGAGCGCTTCCTGCAGGCGCACCGAGATGCGATCCTCGACGTCCGCGGGCGCCGCGCCCTTGTAGGTCGTGCGCACCGTGAGCGTTGGGTAGCTGATCTCCGGCAGCAGGTCGACGGGGAGCTTCCCGAACGACACGAAGCCGAACACCGCGATGGCGACGATGATCATGAGCACCGCCACCGGCCTGTCGGTGACGAAGCTCGCCGCGCTGGCCTTGTCCTCGCGCTGCATGGGGCCGCGACCTAGCGCGCGCTCTCGGAGGACGAGACCTCGGCGCCGTCCTCGAGGTCGCGGTTGCCGACCACGACCACCTGCGCGCCGGGAACGAGCGTGGCACCGCCGCGGGCGATCACCTCGACGCCGTTCTCGTCGCTGAAGCCTTCCTCGATCTCGATCGCGCGCGCGCGGTTGCCCTCGACGACGAAGATCGTGCTGCGGTCGCCCTCGCGCCGCACCGCGCGCTTGGGCGCGACGAGCGCGTTCGCGTGACGGTCGGTGACGATCTCGAGCCGCACGAGCATGCCCGGCAGGAGCCGCGCGGCTGCGTCGGAGAGCGCTCCGGGCTGCATGCGCGCGGTGACGCGGAAGTTGCCGCTGGCCGCGTCGATGGTCGGCGCGACGCGCTCGATGGTGCCGTGGAACTCCTTGCCCGGCATGGCCTCGGCCGAGGCGCGCACGGCGAGCTCGGCCACGCCGCCCGTCGCACCGCCGGAGCCCTTGAGTGCCGCGCGGAACATCTCGAGCTCGCGCTGCGGGCGGTAGAACACGGCGCGCAGGCGCTCAGGATCGGTGAGCCCAAAGCACAGCGTCGAGGGCGACAGCGAATCGCCGACCTTGATCATGCGCTCGGCGATCACGCCGGCCACGGGCGCCGCGATGCGCGTATGCGAGAGCTCGAGTTCCGCGCGCTCGACCGCCACGCGCGTGCGGGCGAGCGCCGTCTCGCCGTTCTGTTCCTCGACGCGGGCGCGCTCGAGCGCGAGCTCGGCCTGCCCGACGTCGGCGAGCGAGCGGTCCTGCGCGAGCTGGCTCGCTTCGAGGTCCTTGCTCGAGATCAGGGCCGGCCGGTCGCCGCCGCCTTCCGCGAGCGCCAGGTTGCGCTCGTGATCGCGGCGCGCCTGCTCGGCCGTGCGCAGCGCCGCGTCGAGTCGCGCCTGCGTCTCGCGCACGGCGAGCCTGAGCGTGGGACGGCTCGATTCCGCGTCGACGAGCTGGGCGCGCGCGTCGTCGAGCCGCAGGCGCGCGTCGCGGTCGTCGAGCTGGGCCAGCATGGCGCCGGCCGCCACCACGTCTCCTTCCTCGACCGAGACAGCGGTCACCACGCCGCTCGCCCGGGGGAAGACCTGCACGCTCGACTCGCTCTCGACGCGCGTGCTCGTCTCGAGCTTGCGCACCACCTCGCGCTGGACCAGCGTCTCGGTCACGACCCGCACGGTCTCGCGGGCCTTGGCCCCGGAAAGTTCCTCGGTCTCCGCGGTGGCCTCCTTGGTGCAGGCCGGTGCGAGGCCGATGAGGAGCGCGAGGGTCGTCGCCAGCGGGCGACGGGGACGGACGGTCATCGGGGGCGTTCCTGGCGTTGAGGGGCGTTGCTGCTTACGGGGGCTGCGCCGCTCTGTAGCGTGCGTGGCTGGGTAGACTCTCGCCCCCCCCACGCCATGCTCACTCCGGCCGAAGCACTGCAACGGATTCTAGGGCTCGTTACCCCGCTTACCCAGACCGAGGACGTGCCGCTCGAGGCCGCCGTGGGTCGGGTGCTCGCCGCCGCGCCAGTTTCGGACGTCGACCTCCCGCCCTTCGACAAGAGCGCCATGGACGGTTTCGCGGTCCGCAGCGCCGACTTTGGACCGGACGGGCTGCGCGAGCTCGCCGTGGTAGGGGAGAGCCGCGCCGGCGCCCCGTTCGAGCGCGAGGTGGGTCCGGGTCAGTGCGCTGCCATCTATACGGGTGCCGAATTGCCGCGCGGGGCCGATGCGGTGGTGATCGTCGAGCAGTCGCGGCCCGTGAGCGAAGGCCGCGTGCGGCTCGAGGACCGGCCCAAGCCGGGCCAGCACCTGTGCCGGCGCGCTTCCGACCTCGCCGTGGGCATGGCGGTCTTGAGCCCCGGGCGGAGGGTGCGTGCCGTGGACCTCGCCCTGCTTGCCGCCGTCGGCTGCGAGCCCGTGCGCGTGCTGCGCCGCCCGCGGGTGGCGGTGCTGACGAGCGGCGACGAGCTCGTGCCGCCGAGCACCCTGCCCGGCCGCGGCCAGATCCGCGAGGGCAACACCCTGCACCTCGCCGCCATGGCGAGCGCCGCGGGGGCCGCGGTGGTCGCGCGCGGGGTGGTGCGCGACGACGAGCGGGAACTCGAGCGCACCTTCGAGCACGCGCTCGGCCAATGCGAGGCCCTGATCACCACCGGCGGCGTCAGCATGGGCAAGTACGACCTCGTCGGAGCGGCGCTCGAGCGCTGCGGCGTGCGCGGGGAGTTCCACAAGGTCGCGATCAAGCCAGGCAAGCCGCTGTGGTTCGGCGTGCGCGGTGCCGTGCCCGTGTTCGCCCTGCCGGGCAATCCGGTCTCCTGCCTCGTGAACCACGAGGTGTTCGTGGCTCCGGCCCTGCGCATCCTCGGAGGCGAGTCGCGCGCGGAGGTGCTCGCGCGCCCGCTGCGCGGCCGTTGGGCCGGGCCATCGCGGGGCACCAACCCGCGCGAGCAGTACCTGCCGGTGCGGCTCGAGCCGGGCGACGACGGCGTCATCGAGATCATCCCGGTGCCATGGAACGGCTCCGCCGACGTGGTCGGGATCTCGCGCTGCGCCGCGCTGGCGGTTCAGCCGGCGGGTAGCGCGGTCGAGCCCGGGGCGCTGCTCACCTTCCGCACGCTGGGCTGAGCTCGACCCGCGCGCGTTTTTGTTGTTGCACCCGCGCGCTCCGCGGCGCTTCATCTGCGGCGCACGACCATGGAAGCTTCCCGCCCGGTCCGCCTGCTCGGCCTGCTCGCCGCCTTCGCGCTCCTGTGGGCCGCGAGTCCGGGCATTCTCACCGACGGCGGCGTCTGGCCGCTCGCAGTGCTCGCCGTCGCCTTCTGGGCGCGCTACGCGTCGGCCAGCGGACCGTGGGCCGGCGGGATCGAGTTCCTGTGCGCTACGCTCGGCTGGTGCCTCGTGATGAGCTGGGCGGCCAAGGTCGCCACCCAGACCCTGTGGTTCATCGGTCCCGGCCACGGCCTGTACTTCGCGGCCCAGGGCTGGGCCCTGCGCGCCTTGCGCCGGCGCGTCCCGCTCGCCCTCGCCGCGCCGCTCGCGTGGCTCCTGTTCGAGACGCTGCGCGCTTCGCTCGAGCCGCCCTTCGGCCTCTCGTGGATGCGGCTCGGCACGCACCTGCACGACACGCTCTGGATCTCGGGCTCCGCGCGCGTGTGGGGCACGCCGGGCCTCTCGCTGGTGCTCGCGGCGCTCGGCGGCGCGCTCGCGGACCTTTGGGAGCGCCAGGTCGACGGTGGCGGCAAGGGCACGCGCGCTTGGCCGACCGCGATCGGGCTCCTGCCGCTCGCGGCGGCGATTGTGCTGGCGCGGCTCGTGCCGGCGCCCTCGACCGAGGACGGTCCGCGCGTGCTGCTCGTGCAGCCGGGCTTCGAGCAGCGGCGCAAGCAGCAGTCGAACCAGTCGCGCGCGATGATGGACGAACAGATCGACCTGACACGCGAGGGCATGCTCGCGGCGCGCACCGACGGCGCCCCCGATCCCGACGTCGTGGTGTGGGCCGAGACCATGCTGCGCATCCCGATCGTCTCCGACGAGCTGGCCCCGGCGCTCGAGAACGGTACGCGCCTCGACCCGTGGCGCGGCGAGGGACTCGACGCGACTTCGGCGCGCCGGGCGCGGGCCAACGAGCGCGAGTGGATCGACGGTTTGCTGTTCGGGGCCGGCGGTCGCCAGCCGATCCTGCCGCTCGGGACCGTGTTCCTCTCCGGAGCGGAGTACCTGCGCCCCGTCGACGGGCGGGTGCGCTTTCAGAACGCGGCGCTCATCTGGACCGGACCCGGGCGCTCGCGCGTCGGTCCCGCGGCCAAGCGTCACCTCGTGCCGGGTGCCGAGACCATGCTCGGGCTCGAGCACTTCGGCATGGTGCGCGAGGTGATCCTCGAGCTCGCCGGCTACATCCCGGACTTCCTCGGGCCGGTGGGGGACGACCCCGTGCTGGCCTTCACGGCCCGCGACGGGCGCAGCTACCGGCTCGGGGCTGCGCTGTGTTTCGACAACGCCTTCGACGACGTCTTCACCGACGCCGTGCGACGGGCGGACGTCGACTTCCACGTGGTCGTCTCCAACGAGGCCTGGTTTGAGCGGAGTCAGGAGAGCGAGCAGATGCTGGCCTTCTCGCGCCTCGCCGCCCTCTCCACCGGGCGTTCCGTGGTGCGCGCCACCCAGTCGGGAACCTCGATCGTGATCGGTCCCGACGGCCGCGACGTGGCGCGCCTTGTGGACTCGATCGGCGAGGACGAGATGGTGCGCGGCTACTTGCTCGCCACCGTGCCCGTGCCCCCGGCGTCACGCACGCCCTTCGAGGCCTCCGGTCGGGCCAGCGACGTGCCCGAGCGCACGCCTTTCGTACGCCTCGAGCGCCTGTGGTTCGCTCTGTTCACGGTGCTCCCGGTGCTGGTGCTGCTCGCCGCCCTGCGCGGCGGGGCCAAGTCCGGTGGCAAGGCTGGGCCCAAGCCCGGCGCCAAGGGATCCAAGTCCGGCGCCCCCGGACCGCGGTTACCCGCCGAGGACGAGGGATAAGATGAGCGCGGATCGGCTCCCCGCCGGTCTGCGCGGAGAGTGCGAGCGCGATCTTGACCCCCTCGAAGCCGCGCCCCTATACTCCCGCCCCTCTGTCCCAACCCCCGTTCGAGCGCTCCCCGAGGCGGAATACCCCGCCCCCGTGGACGGCGCCTCGGACAGCCCGCTCCGCGGACCAACACGCCTGTAACGGAACCCCCGCTTCTTCCGGAGACGTATGAGCACCATCGGTAAGATCCTCCTCGCCCTGAACTTGGTCCTCGCTGGCGCCTTCCTCGGGTGGGCTGCGAACAGCCTCAACAAGACCGAGGAGTTGAAGAAGTCCAAGGACGCCGAGATCGCCAAGCTCAGCAAGCAGGCGACGGAGCTGCAAGGCCAGCTCGACTCGGCTCAGAGCAGCACGAACACCGAGCGCTCGGCCAAGGACGCTGCGCTCGCCGACAGCCGCCAGTACAAGAGCGACGCCGAGCGCCTGCAGTCGGACCTCGATGCCGCCAAGCGCTCCAACGAAGGCCTGCGCGCCGACATCTCCAAGATCGGCGAGTCCGTGAGCGGCATGGCCGGCCAGCTCGAAAAGATCGACCGCGAGAAGACCGCGGCCCTCGAGTCGAAGGCCGAGGCCGAGTCGGCCCGCGGCGCCGCCGAGCGCAAGGCTGAGGCCGCCGAGGCTGCCCAGCGCGACGCCGAAGAAGCCAAGACGGTCGCCGACATGAACATCGCCGGCCTCGAGAAGTCGCTGGCGCAGTCGAAGAAGGATACCGCCTCGGTCCAGACCAAGTACGACACCCTGAAGGGCATCACTGGCGTCGCCGAAGGCGACGTGACCGCGATGCCGCTGATCGAAGCTCAGGTCGTCAAGGTCGACTACACCATGAAGCCGGGTCTCGTGGCCCTCAACGTCGGCAAGATCGCTGGCGTCACCCGTGGCCACACGTTCGAGATCTACAGCGGCACCACCTACAAGGGTCAGGTCAAGGTCGAGACCGTCACGGACGACACCTGCGCCGCCCTCGTCGTGCTCGCCAAGGACGGCGCCAAGATGAACGCTGGCGACAGCGCCTCGACCCGCCTCTAAGCCCTCGGCCCCCAACCCAAAAGGTTCCCATCATGGCGAAGAGCAGCCGTCCCGCGAAGGCCGACAAGAAGGCCACCGCCAAGTCCTCCAAGACCACCAACGTGGAGGTTGTCGAGGAAGCCCAGGGCATGGGCTTCGTCGAGGCCGCCACGATCGTCACCGCGCTGGTGATGGTCGCCGCGATCGTGCTCGTCGACCACGAGCTCGGCGCACTCGGTCAGGGCATCTTCTTCTGATCGCCCTCTGAAGCGCGGGCGATCGCCCGAGCGAGTCTTCCGCGGCCGGAGCAACCTGAGGGTTGCCCCGGCCGCGGTGCTTCGGTGGTCGACGCGTGATTTTCCGCGCCACCGCGGCCTTTTGCGCAGGCCGCGTCAAAAAAAGATCCGAGCGCGCGCAAGCGTTTCGAGGGCCTGTGTGCCTAGAATCGGGAATCCCGAAGCGCGTGGACATGCGGGGGGTCGCCCGTCGTCCGCTTCGGCGTTTTCGCTCACATCTTCCCGCTGGTTTCGGGGTCGCGCGCTTGTAGAAACGACCCTCTCCGAGAGTGATCCAACCATGGGCAGCGTCTTCAAGCCGATTGAATGGGCCCTCGGCCGCTTCTCAGTCGACATGGGCATCGACCTCGGCACGGCCAACACGCTCGTGTGCGTGCGAGGCCGCGGTATCATCCTCAACGAGCCGAGCGTCGTGGCCGTCAAAAAGGGCACCAACGAGGTGCTGCTCAATGGCATGGCCGTCGGGAGCACCGCCAAGGCCATGCTCGGCAAGACGCCGGGCAACATCGAGGCCATCCGTCCGCTGCGCGACGGCGTGATCGCGGACTTCGAGGTGACTGAGCGCATGCTGCGCTACTTCATCACCAAGGTCCACGAGGGGAAGACTTGGGTGAAGCCGCAGGTCGTGATCGCGGTGCCCTACGGCATCACGGCGGTCGAGCGCCGCGCGGTGATTCACTCGGCCGAGCGCGCGGGAGCACGCCGCGTGTTCCTGATCAACGAGACTATGGCCGCTGGCATTGGTTGCGAGCTGCCGGTCACCGACGCGCGTGGCTCGCTGGTCGTCGACATCGGCGGTGGCACGACCGAGATCGCGGTGCTCGCCCTCGCTGGCGAGGTTTCCGCCACCAGCCTGCGCATCGGCGGTGACGAACTCGACGAGGCCATCGTCAACCACCTGCGCCGTCACCACAATCTCGCCATTGGCGAGCAGACGGCCGAGAAGATCAAGCTCACCATCGGTTCCGCGTGGCCCATGGCCCAGGAACTCTCGATGGAGGTCAAGGGGCGCGACACGATTCAGGGCCTGCCGCGCAAGACGGTCGTGACCTCGATCGAGATCCGCGAGGCCCTGTCCGAGCCCGTGCGCCAGATCTGCGAGGAGACGCGGCGCGTGCTCGAGCAAGCCCCGCCGGAGTTGTCGGCCGACATCGTCGACACGGGCGCCACGCTCGTCGGTGGTGGCGCGCTGCTGCTCGGTATCGCGGACGCCATGGCCGAGCACCTCGGCATTCCGGCCCGCATCGGTCCCGACCCGCTGACGGCGGTCGCTCGCGGCACGGGCGTGTTTCTCGAGAAGCTCGAGGTCTTCTCCAAGGTCCTCTCGACCGACGAGGATTCCTAGTCCGGCCGCGCGCGCCCGGGCGCGCTTTCCGCGCCGCGAGAGACGCGAAAATCCCGGGACTCCTGCGTAGCATCGGCGTCGTGGGGGAGACGGGAGGGAGATCGCTTTTCCTCGCCGCGCTCGCGGGCTGCGCGTGGCTCTCGCTGCGGCCCGACGCGCGTGTCGAGGGCTGGCTCGACGTTGCACTCGCGCCGACGCGCGTCGTCGCGGAACTGTCGGCACCCTTGCGCTGGATCCGCGCGCCCTCGGTCTCGGCCGCGGAACGGCGCCTCGACGAGCGCGCGGACGCGGACTACGCGCAGCGTCGGGCGTTGTACGCGTCGGAACGTCAGGCCGCGCTGCCGACGGACCCCGGGCTCTCCTTCGCACGCCGCTTCGTGCACGTCGAGGTCGTCGGTCGCAGGCAAGGACACTTTGACCAGCTCGAGGTGCGCGTCGATGGCGACAGCTGTCGCGGCCTCGCGCTCGGCATGCCCGTGTGTCATGGCAACGTGTTCGTCGGACGTATCGTGGACCTCGATGTGCCGCGCCCCGGGCGAGCGTGGGTCGAGCTCGTCACGGCGCGCGAGTTCGCCGTCGGCGCACGCATCGAAGCGGATGCGGCGCATCCCGAGGCGCGCTGCGTCGTCGGTGGCCTCGCCGAGGTCTCGCGCGCCAGCGAGGGGCGCTTGTACCTCGCGGTCTCGAATCCGAGCGCGCGCACGCTCGGTGCCGCGAGTGCGCGTGTCGACGAGTCGCTCTCGCCGCTCGCCCGCTTCCCGGCGGAGGCGCACGGCTTCCTGCTGGGGCAGCCTCAGCCCGATGGGGAAGGCGAGTGGGTGCTGGGGCCGTTCGTCGACTTCCGCTCGGGCCTGTTCGAGCTCGTCGTCGCTGCTCCCGCCGACATCGATCGGCCCGTGGACGTTTCGCTCTCCGACGAGTTGTTCGATGGACGCTGGGCGCAGGCGCGCGTGACGTCGAGCGGCGAACCGAGCGCGGGACGCGAGGGCTTCGAGCTCGCGATCGGTCGCTGGCAGGGCGCGCAGGACGGCGCCGCGCTCGTTCGCGGCGCGCGCCTCGTCGGTCGCGTGGTCCATGCCGGCGCGCTTTCGTGCGACGCACAGGGACTCGGGGACCGCGGGCTCACGGTGCCGGTCTTGGCGATGGTCGAGGGCGCACGCGCGCCGCTCGTGCTCGGCGAGTTCATTTCGCTCGGGCGCGAGCGAGGCGAAGTGCTGTTCCAGTGGGATGCGCCGCTGGGCATCGCGGCCGCAGCCGGCATCGAGCGCCTGCGCGCTACGTTGTTTACCGGCTCCGCGGCGACGCTCGTCCCGCGCGGCCTGTTGCTCGGCGAGGCGTGGTTGCCGGTGGGGCCGGGTCCGCACCGAGTGCGGCTCGAGTTCGACCGCGGAATCGAGCTGCAGGGCGAGGTCTGGCTGCGACTGGGTCCCGACGAGGAGCACGCGCGTTGAGCGTCCGCCGCACTTTGGCCTTCGTTCTCGTGCTCGCCTACGCAGTGTGGGCGTGCGCGATCGACGGAGCCGTGGCCAGCGCCGCGCGTGATTTCGGCTGGACGCCGGAGCTGTTCGTCGTGCTGCTGGTGGTGCTCGCCGCGCGCTTGCCTGCTGCCGACCTGCCGCTGCTCGCTCTGTGCTGCGCGCTTGCTCGCACCTCGGTCTCGATCGATCCGCCGGTGACGAGCTTCGCGCTCAGTCTCGGCATGGTGGCGCTCGCGCGCGTGACGCGCGGGATCGTGGATGTGCAAGGTGCGTGGCCGAGCGCGATGCTGGCGGCGGCCTGCGCTGGCCTCGGCGTGCTGTGGTGCACGCTCGCGAGCGACGCGCGCCTCGCCGTCGGACGACTCGACGGAACCGCGCTGCCGATCGATGGATCGCTCGTGCTCTCGCTCGCGGCGCGCCGTGCGCTCTCGACCGGCGTGGCCGCGCTCGCGCTCGGCTCGGCCTGCGCGCACTTGCCCGGGCTTGGAATTCTGTGGAGGAGGGCGACGTGGCACGTCGGCGCATCGCTCCGCTGATCGCTGCGCTGCTGCTCGGCGTGGCGCTGCTGGTGGCGCGCCTGTATCAGGTGCAGGTCGTCGAGGCCCGCACGTGGACCGCGCAGGCGGCGACCCTCGTGCGCTCCGGAACCGTGCGGCCGTACGAGCGTGGCGCGTTGCTCGACGCGCGCGGCCGGCCGCTCGCTCGCGACGAGCGCAGCTACCGGCTGCTCTTCCACTATCGCGACTTCCGGCGCGGGCATCCGCTCGGGCTCATCGCTCACGCGCGCACGGCCCTGCTCGGTGTGCCCGTGCCGCTCGCTGACACGCTCGCGAATCTGCCTCAGTGGAGCGCGGAGATCGCGGCGCTCGATGGCGCGACGCTGGAGCGCTTCGTGCTCGGCGAGCCTGTGCAGCTCGGCACGCGCACGGTGCCGGGATCCGATCGGCCCGAGCTCGAGGCCCGGCGCCTGCGGCGCAGCGACGTGCGCTTCTACCTCGCGCAGATGTTCGGGCTCGACCGCGCCGAGGCGCGCGTCTTCGTGCGCGCACTGGCCGAGGAGCCTGCGACCAGCGCGCTCGAACTCGCCGCCCGTGTACGCGGCCTCGCGACGGTCGACGAGCTGCGCGCGCGCTTGGCGCAGGCGCAGGTCGATTGCGCGGAGGATCTCACGCGGCTGGCGTCACAGCTCGATGCCGACGCGCTCGCCGCGGGCGAGAGCGTGGCACCGGGGCATCCGGTCGAGCGCTTGATCGAGCGCTTCGAGCTGTGGCGCTCCGAGGTGGAGGATGACACTGCCACGGAGCTGTTCGAGGAGGCCTTCGGATTTCACCCTGGCCGCGTCGAGGCGGCGAAGCTGCACGCTTGCGTCGATCTGCGCTGGATCGAGGCCTTGCTCGGCTGGGACAGCGAACGCAGCCTGCAATGGCTGCTGCGCTCGCGCGAAGTGGCCCGCGAGGCGCTGCTCGTGCGCGGACCGGATCGACTGGTGGCCGAGCTGCAGGTTACGGCGAGCGAGCGCGACGCCGCCGAGATGATCCTCGAGCGCATGGCCCTCTCGTTCTCGGCCGAACCGGAAGCCGCGCTGCTCGATGGCTGGCGGGAGCGCCCAGAGGTGTGCGTGCTCGGGACTCTCGAGAGCCTGTTCGACGTCGAGCTCGCGGGTCCCGTGCCGCAGCTCTTTCCCTGGCAGGATGCGGAGGCGCTCGGTGTCGCCGCGCCCGGCAGCGCGGGGTGGGACGCGCTGGCGCGCGCGGAACTCGGATTCGATACGAGCGAGGAGGATGTCGCCGCGCTCGCGATGGCGTGGTCGCAGGCCTGTGCCGAGCGCGTGGACGCGACCTTCGTGCGCGAGCGCTTGCGCGCGCTGTTCAGTCGCTGGGATCACGACCTGCAGCTCGCGATCGAACGCGAGTTCGGTGCCCTGCTCGACGCCGCGCGGGCGGCGGGGCGCGAACGACTGGCCGCGAGCGAGGGGCGGCTCGATCGCGCTGCCGAGCGCGCGCGCTACGTGCTGAAGGACCGCGGCAGCCGGCCGCTGCCGGTGGTGCGTTCGCCGAGCTATGCGACCGTCCACCTGATCACGCGCCACGCGGATCGCTATGCGGGGCTCGCTGTGGTCGAGACCAATGAGCGCGTCACGCTTCCCGACGAGCGCGGTGGTGCTTTCGCCCGCACGCTCATCGGCAGCGTCGGCGGACGCGACCTGCGCGAGGATCTCGCGGAAGGCGAGCTCCGTCGCCAGTTCTCGGAACTGCGCACGCAGAGCGTGCGCAGCGAGGAGGAGACGCGCGAGCTGCGCTTCCTCGCGCGGCGCATCGTGCGTGGGGACGAGCTGCGCGGGCGCAGCGGGCTCGAGGCGTACTTCGACGAAGAACTGGCCGGCAAGAACGGCTATCGCGAGGTGCGCGGGCTGCAGAACCGGCTCGACGGCGTCTACCAACTCGACGTGCCGCCCGAGGACGGTCTGGACATCGAGCTGACGCTCGACATCGACCTGCAGCGCGCTGCGCTCGAATGTCTGGCACAGCCCGAAGGCCCCCCGGATCCCAACGCGCGCGATGGCGCGTGGCTCGCCTCGCCCACTGGAGCGATCGTGTTGCTCGAGACCGACGGCGACGTGCTGGTGGCGGCTTCCTATCCGGACTTCCGCCGCGATCCGGGCGAGGCTCCGTCGTCAAAGGACTTGCCGCTCGAGCGCACTTGGCGCAAGGCGCCGTTCCAGCCGCCGGGCTCCTCGTTCAAGCCGTTCGTCGCCGCGTGGGGACTGGCACACGTCGGGCTCGATCCGATGCAGTCCGAGACGTGTCGTCCGCTGCCGAGTGGTCGGGGCGCGGGCTACATCGACGTGCGCTGCGCGTCCACCCACGGCCATGGCGCGCTCGGGCTGCGGCAGGCGATCGCGCAGTCGTGCAATGCGTACTTCGCGCGGCTCGGCGAGCGCATCGAACCGCAGGAGTGGCGTGCGCTGGCCGCGGAGTTCGGTTTCGGCGCTCCGACGGGCGTGCGCGCGCTCGGTCGCCGCGCGGGATTCGTCGAGCACAGCGTGCCGAGCCTGTTCCGCGGAGCGATGGGGGAGCGCGAGGCACGGCTCGCGGGCAACGGGCTCGCCGTCGTGGAGGCGACGCCGATGCAGGTGGCGCGCGCGGTCGCGGGGCTCGCGACGGGCTCGCTTCCCGAGCTGCGCCTCGCGCGTCGCATCGGCGGCGTCGAGCAGCCCTCGCGCGCGAGGGCGATTTCACTTCCGCAGTCGTCGCTCGCGTTCGTGCACGACGCGATGGACGCGGTCGCGAACGAACCTCAGGGCTCGGCCTTCGCCGCGCTCAACGCTGGTCAGCTCGGGCTGCGCATGTCCGCCAAGACGGGCAGCGGCGACATCGACAGTCGGACGGTCGTCACCGCAGACGGCCGTGCGCGCGTGCGCAAGCACACGTGGCTCGTGGGCTGGCTTCCCAGTCACGCACCGCGCCACGTCGTCGTGGTGTATTGCGAGGACACGCTGCAGACGGCGAGCAACAGCGCGATCTGGCTGGCGCGCCAGTTCCTGCGACGGCCTGAGGTGCGCGCGACCTTGCTGGCAGAGGACACGCGCTGATGTCCGGTTCCAAGCCCGTGGGACGCCAGCCGAACGCGCGTGCGCTCTCGTGGCGTCACGTGCAGTGGATGCACGTCGACTGGCATGTGCTCGTGCTGGCACTCAGCCTCTTGGCGCTCGGGCTCCTGTTCGTCGCTGCGATGGAGGGAGCGGACCGCGAGCTTGGACGCGACGACATCGACTTCGCGGGGCAGGTGCAGAAGGTTGCGCTCACCTTGCCCGCGATCGCGCTCGGGCTCCTCGTCAGGCCGCGCTGGCTGCGGCGGCACGCCTGGTGGGCCTACGGAGTCACCCTCGCGCTGCTTGTGCTCGTGCCTCTGATCGGCGAGTCGCGCAACAATGCGCGCCGCTGGATCCCGCTGCCCGGCGGCTTCGATCTGCAGCCCTCGGAGCTCGCCAAGCTCGGGCTCATCGTGGCGCTCGCGCGCGTGCTCTACACCTGCCGGCTCGAGCGCTGGGGCGACTGGGGGCGGCCGGCGCTCGTCACGCTCGTACCCATGGCGCTCGTGGCGCTGCAGCCCGACCTCGGCACGGCTCTGACCTTCGTGCCGGTTTCCATCGGCATGTTCTATGCGGCGGGAGCTCCCGGAAGGCGCATCGCCGGCCTCGTGCTCGCAAGCGTCGCGGTCTTCGGGCTCTCGTACCGCTTCGAGCTGATCCACGACTACCAGCTGCGGCGCGTGCAGACGTGGCTCGACTCGATGAGTCCCGAGGCTCTGATCGCCGATCGCAACGGCAGCGCGTTCCACACGTACCACGCGCGCGTCGCGATCGGGAACGGCGGCTGGTTCGGGCGCGGGCTCGGCCACGGAGTCTCGAATGAGGCCGCGATCCTGCCGGAGCGTGACTGCGATTCGATTTTCGCCGTGATCGCGGAAGAAGCCGGCTTCGTCGGCACGACGGGGTTGCTGCTGCTCTATGCGTTGTTCATCGCGCTGGTCCTGTGGAGCGCCAGCGGCGTGCGCGAGCGCTTTTCGAGACTGCTCGTCACCGGAGTGGGGCTGTATTTCGCCGCGCACTTCTTCATCAACATCGGCGTCAACCTCGGTCTCATCCCCATGACCGGCTTGACGCTGCCGCTGTTCTCAACCGGTGGCAGCTCGATGTTCGCCTGCTTCGCGGCGCTCGGGCTCGCACTCGGGCAGAGCGCCCAACGCGAGGCGGCGCTCGACGCCGACGCCTTCCGCGACTGAGTCGTCCGTCGCGCGACGGATCGGGCGGTCCATCGTTGCTTCAAGCGTCCTTCATCTGCTCCGCATCGTCTGAAGCAATTGCAGCGCGTCGCAGCGCTCCCTAGACTTTCACGGGCCGGGTCGTTCCACCCAACTTCTCCGAAAGCGCGGGCCCCGTGGGCCTGCCCCCGGCACCCAAGGGAAACCCACATGGAATACAACGCGATCGGCATGGTCGAGACCAAGGGCCTGATCGGTGCGATCGAGGCCGGTGACGCGATGGTCAAGGCGGCCGAGGTGGCGCTGTTCGGCAAGGTCAACGTGACCGCCGGGCTCAACACGATGTTCGTCTCTGGCGAGGTCGGCGCGGTCAAGGCCGCCACCGACGCGGGCGCGGCCGCCGCGCGCCGCGTGGGCGAGCTCGTCAGCGTGCACGTGATTCCGCGTCCGCACGAGCAGCTGTGGAAGATCCTCCCCGAGATGAAGCCCGTGAAGAAGGGCGCCTGGGACGGCAAGGCGGACTGAGCGTCCTCGGCGAGCCCAGCCCTAGAGCGTGACGAACCTCGATCCCGACCTGCGCGCCCTGCAAGAGGTGCGCGACTGCGCGGAGCGCGCCTGGCGCGCCTGCGAAGCCGTGCATTCGTTCTCGCAGGAGCAGGTCGACGCGCTGTGCAAGTCGATGGCCGAGGCCGGCGCGCGCGCCGCCTACGACCTCGCCAAGCTGGCGGTCGAAGAGACCGGGATCGGGCGCGTGCACTACAAAGTGCTGAAGAACCTCTTCGGCTCCGAGGGCACGTGGGCCTCGATCAAGGACCTGCGCTCGGTTGGAATCATCGGGCGCGACGAGCGCTCTGGAATCGTCGAGGTGGCGACGCCCGTGGGTGTGGTGGCGGGCATCATTCCGACCACCAATCCGACCTCGACGGCGCTGTTCAAGTCGCTGATCTCGGTCAAGGGTCGCAACGCGATCGTGATCAGTCCGCACCCGCGCGCGAAGCGCTGCATCGGCGAGACGGCGGAGATCCTGCGGCGCGCGATCGAGCGCGCGGGCGGCCCGCCGGATCTCGTGCAGTCGCTCTCGAATCCCACCATCGAGTCCACCGGCGCGCTGATGAAGCACAAGCGCGTGTCGGTGATCCTCGCGACCGGCGGCACGGGGCTCGTGAAGGCCGCCTACTCGTCGGGCAAGCCCGCCTACGGCGTCGGCCCCGGCAACGTGCCCTGCTACATCGACCGCTCGGCGGACGTGGCGGCCGCGGCGCGCGCGGTGGTGCAGAGCCAGAGCTTCGACAACGGCACGTTCTGCTGCTCGGAGCAGGGGCTCGTGATCGACAAGCCGGTTCACGAAGCGCTCCTCGCCGAGCTGCGCCGCAACGGCGCGCACGTATGCGACGAGCGCGAGACGCGCCTGCTCGCCGCGCTTTGCAACAAGGGCGGGCACATGAACCCCGACGTCGTCGGGCAGGACCCGTACAAGCTCGCCGAGTGGGCCGGCTTCTCGGTGCCGCGCGAGACGACGATCCTGCTCGCGTATCAGGGCGGCGTCGGCAAGGAATGGCCGCTGTCGATCGAGATTCTCGCGCCCCTGCTCTCGATGCACGTCGTCGACGGCTGGCGTGAAGGTTGCCGCATCTCGATGGACATGCTGCACTTTGACGGCCTCGGCCACACCTGCGCCGTGTGGGCGCGCGACGAGCGCGTGCTCGAGGCGTGGTACCTCGAGAAGCCCGCCAGCCGCATCATCGTCAACGGCCCTTCGTCGCAGGGCGCGGTCGGCTACAGCACGAATCTCACGCCCTCGGTCAGCCTTGGCTGCGGCCCGCAGGCCGGCAACATCACGAGCGACAACATCAGCGCGCGCCATCTGCTCAACATCAAGCGCGTCGCGTTCCCGCGGCGCGACTGGGAAGAGCTGCAGCGCCGCGACCACGCGCGCGCGGCGCGCATGAGTGGCGAGTCGAACCCGCGCGGCGCGCTGCTCTCCGACCTGCCGCCCGCGAGCGCGGGCGAGCGTCCTGCCGCGGCGGCGAGCGCGCCTGCGAGCAACTGGGCGGGCAACCCGGTGTTCCTGCCGCGCGAGGGAGCGCGCCCCGCGACTCCGGCGTT
>SXKQ01000019.1 GCA_005778045.1 Planctomycetia bacterium | reverse complement strand
GACTCGGGCTCGCGACGCTGCACCGCCCAGCGGCAGGCTTCGGCCTTGAGGCGCGCGCGCGGCGCCATCTCGCGCGGCTGCGACGGCGGCGGTTGCGGCAGGACCATGGGTACGCGGGCCTCGGTCGGCGCTTCGGCCGGCATCTGCGAGCGGCGCCACGCGCTGCGCAGCTGCTCGATCGCGGAACCGATCTCGACTTGGGGGTCGCGGCTCAGGAGCCGTGGGCGCCGGCGGAGGCACCTCGACCGGGCGCGTCGCCGGCTCCGCCTCCTGCAGCGTCGCGGAGAGCCACGCGGAGAGCTTGCCAAGCACGTGCCGTACCTCGCTCGAGCGCCGAGCCGACTCGCTGACCCACTTCGAAAGCTCGTTCCAATCCCCGTCCGTCAATCCGCAGTCGAAAGGCGTCGCTCATCGCTCCCCGGCGTGACTCCAGCGCGAGCGCCGAGCCGGAATTGCCCGCACCATCCCGGCGCTCCGCGGCCAGAGCAGACGCCACGACCTCGGACAAGGAGAGTCCAGGGTCGGGGAAAGCCTCAGTCGAGATGTCCGCGGGCGCTGTCGCCCATCTCGACGCCGCCCTTGGGGAAATACTCCTTCCAGCGGCGCGAGACCCTGTCGGATGTGGCGCCATCGGAGAAGAGCTCGAGCGGGTACCAGGGCTTCATGCGCGCGTCGATCGCGAGCGGCGGGGTGAAGCTCGGGTGGTTGTGCACGAGCTCGACGTTGCTGGCCGTCATGTCGCTCGCCGGGTTGAAACGCGTGAACGTGGTCCAGAGGAAGTTGACCGTCGAGCGCGTGGCGCGCTCGGCGTCGTCGGAGAGCACGACCAAGGGCCACTTGGCGAAGGCCGGGTGGCGCGCGATGCGAGCGGCAGCGCCCGGCTCGTCCGCGTACTTGGGCGCGCTCACGACGAGGCAGCCCTTGCAGTACGCGCGCACGTCGCGCACTCCAGCAGGCAGCTCGCCACTGAACTCGGCAGGGAGCTCGCGCTTGGGCTCGCCGAGGCCGAGCAGCACGCCCTTCGAGCCCTCGTCTACGCGCGGGCCCGCGTAGTCGAGCGAGTCCATCGAGAGGTTCGAGAACAGGAACAGGTCGGTGCGGAAGTCGGCGCGCGCGAGGATGTGCTCGAAAGTGGCCTTGAAGTCACGCACGTCGACGGCGCCGTCCGTCGCGATCAGGAACTTCGTCAGCGAGAGCTGGCCCTCGCCGAGGATGCGGAACGCGCTCGCCATGGCCTCACGCTTGTAGCGGTTGCGCACGACGGCGCCCGCGAGCGCGTGGTAGCCGGTTTCGCCATAGCTCCACAGCTGCGTCACCGCGGGCATCACCACGGGGAAGAGCGGCGAGAGCAGCTCCTGCAGATAGTCTCCGATGAAGAAGTCTTCCTGCCGCGGCTTGCCGACCACGGTGGCGGGGAAGATCGCGTCCTTGCGGCGGAAGAGCGCCTTGCAGGTGAAGCGCGGATAGCTGTGCGTCTCGGAGTAGTAGCCGTAGTGGTCGCCGAACGGGCCCTCGTCGCGGCGGTCGCCGGGGCGCACCTCGCCCACGAGTGCGAACTCGGCGTCGGCGACGATCGGCAGCGGGCTCGCGCGGTGCGTCGCGAGCGGCACGCGCTTGCGCGTCATCAGGCTCGTCAGCAGCAGCTCTGGCACGTTCTCCGGCAGGGGCGCGATCGCCGACAGGATCAGCGCCGGCGGGCCGCCGACGTGGATCACGACCGGCAGCGGCTGGCCGAGCTCCTCCGCGCGCTTGAGGTGGTACCCGCCGCCCTTGCCGATTTGCATGTGCAGGCCGGTGCTCGCGTCGTCAAAGATCTGCACGCGGTACATGCCGAGGTTCGAGCCGAGCCCGTCGGGGTGCTCGGTGTAGACGAGCGGCAGCGTGACGAAGCGGCCCCCGTCGCGTGCCCAGGTCTTCATCGCCGGGAGGCGCGAGAGTCGCGGCGGAGTGTCGACCACCTCGGTGATGGGCCCGCCGGAGCCGCGCTTCATGCCGACCTTGGCGAGCGAGGCGAACAGCGAGCGCTTCGACCAGAGCTTGCCCAAGCTCGGCGGCACGAGCTCGTGGGGCAGCCGCGCGACCTCCGCGATCAGCTCCTGCGGCCAGCGCCCGAAGGCGCGCTCGACGCGCGATGCGGTGCCGAACAGGTTCGTGACGAGCGGGAAGTCGCAGCCCTTCACGCGCCGGAAGAGCAACGCCGGGCCGCCCGCCGCGATCACGCGGCGGTGGATCTCCGCGGCCTCGAGCTCCGGATCGACCTCCGCCTCGATCTCCACGAGCTCGCCCGAGCGCCGCAGATCGTCGAGGAACACGCGCAGGTCGGGAGCCGGCTGGTGCATGCGGCTCACAAGCTAGTTCAGCCGCGCCGGAAGATCACCAAGGCTTCCGCGTTCGCGCGCCGCCGCCTCGCGCGGGGGATCGTTCGATTCGCCCAAGGCCACCGGAGCGGCCTTGGGGCCGAATCGATGCGCCCTAGGCCTGCTCTTCGAGCTTGAGAACTCGGTAACCGCCGATCGACTTGAAGTAGACGAGCAGCAGCAAGTAGATCGCGGCCATCCCCACGGGGATGAACGAGTCGGCGAGCAGCGTGCGGCGGTCGCCCTGCTGATTGGCGGCCACGATCTGCTGTTGCTCGCTCGTGCGCGCGTCCCCGGCCTTCTTGGCGGCCTCGAGTTTCGTGCCGTCGATCGGCGTGACGGGCTCGAACACGAGGAACTGGGACGTTTTCGCGGCCTTCGACTGCTCGTAGACGGCGGGTGCGCTCTCCTGCAGGGCCTGAGCGGTGTAGCGGTCCTTCGCGTAGCCCAAGCCCGGGTTGCCGATCAGGCCCGCCGAGAGCATGCCGATGCCGCCGATGATCGACATCGCGACGGCGCCGGAGCGCGGGAAGCGGTCGCCGACCACCGCGAGCATCGTCGGCCAGAAGAAGGTCTTGCCGAGCGCGTAGATGCCGAGCGCGGCGAAGGCGATCGCGAACGACTCCATGCCGGAGGCGAGGCGCAGGCCGAGCACCGCGAGCACCGAAGAGACGAGCAGCAAAGCGACCGGCGAGAGCTTGAGGTGCGTCTCGATCCAGTGCGCGCAGAAGCGCAGCGCGAACATCAGGAGCGAGGTCCAGATGAAGAGGATCTTGCCCTGCGTCGGCGTGAACAGGTTGCCGGTGATGCTCTCGATCCAGCCGTCGGTGCCGAGCTCGACCGCGCCGACGAGCGCGTGGCCCACGAACAGCGCGAACAGCACGAACGAGCCGACCGAGACGCGCGTGAGCACGCCGACCCCGATCACCAGCGCGCCGGCCACCACGTTGGCCACGGTGCTCGCCACGCCCGCATCGATGCCGAAGTTCGGCAGGGTGTCCTTCAGGAACAGGAGGATCAGGCCGCACACGACGAGCGAGCCGAGGATGCCGACGTCCTTGAACATCTCCGCGAAACTCGCGCCCTTCGACGCGGCCTCGGACTTGGGGAAGTGCTGGCCCATGAACATCACCGCATAGGCGGCGGTGGGCACGAGGTAGAACGCGAGCTGGCCCTTCCAGCCCAGACCCATCTCCGTGCCGAGCACGTAGGAGGCGCCGGCGCCGAGCACCATGCCCAGCGGCCACGAGGCGTGCAGGATGTTGAGGTAGTGCGTGCGGTTGTGGGGGAAGACCGTCGCGACCAGCGGGTTGGCGACCGCCTCGAGCGTGCCGTTCGCGTAGGCGAAGATGAACATGCCCCAGAAGAGGTAGCCGTAGGCGTTGTCCGGGCCGCTCGCGAGGAACGTCACGACCGCCGAGAGGATGTGACCGACGAGCGCGAGCGCCACGAGCTTGCCGTAGCCGAACTTGTCGACCAGCACGCCGCCGATGATGATCCCGAAGCAGAAGCCCGAGAAACCGGCGCCGCCGATCGCGCCGAGCTGCGTGGCGCTGAACCCGTAGGCCTCCGTCCAGGCCCCGAAGATCCCGCCGCGGATGGCAAAGCCCACGCCCGCCGCGAGGATCGCCATGAAACCGGCCCAGAGAAGTCGCTTCGCGTTCGCGGCCTGCGTGTCGTTGCTCATGCTCGTCCGTGGGACTGTGGTGGGGGGGGGGGATCTTGGCCGAACACCTACCGGCACGCGTACCTCGCGGAAGCCGCGACCGGGTCGCAGACTAGCGACGCGGCAGGCAGAGTCGAATACCGTGGCGGGCCGCTGAAGCGAGATTCCGGACTTTCCTGTCCGTCGGCTGGAGTTATGTCGTTTCTCTGCTTGTCCGGCCGCGGCAAATCGAAACTTGCCGGAGCTCGACTGCTGCAGTCCCCCTCCGAAATGCAACACGTGCCCGGCGCGCGTCCCCTTGGATTTACGCATACCAGCGGTCCGAGGTGCGCTCGCACGGGGATTCCGCCGTCGGAGGGGGGCTTCCGCACGAATTGAAAGTCCCCCGCAGAAGTTCATCGCTCATGTCTCGCACACTTCACCTTCCCTGTCTCGGACGCACCATTGCGCTCGGCGCGCTCGCGCTCGTTGGCGCGACGAGCTGTGTCACCAAGTCACCGCTTCACGACGAGAAACTGGTTCACACGCAGATCACCTCGGCGCCCGACGCGCCGGAGTGGGTCAAGGGCCAGATCCAGACCGATCCCGCCATGTTGTCGTTCGTGGGCCGGGGCGGCGGCTTCAACGTGCTCGATGAGCGCGAAGCCTTCGACGAGGCCTTCATGCACGCGCGAGAGCAGCTCGCGCAGTACGTCGGCACGCGCGTCACGAGCGAGTCGTGCGACCAAGACTGGGCCGACGGCGTCCGTTACCTGCCCCTCGAGGATGCCGGCCCCGGCGCGGGCGAGAGGCCTGGCCAGGCCATCCGCTCGCGCGCGAAGCAGGTCGCCGAGGCGATCGTGGGCGAGCTCCTGCCCGTCGGTCAGTACTGGGAACAGTGGGACGTGATCGACACCCCCGAGCGCAGGATGATCTGGAACGGCACGTGGAGCACGAATACCTCGCGCTACGAGGTCCGTCGCTACAAGTGCTGGGTCCTCGCGCAGGTGCCGCGCAGCAGCGTCGACAAGTTCGTGAGCGCCACGCTCGAGATGCTCAAGAACGAGATCGAGGTTGCGCGCCTGCAGGCCGAGGTCGAGGGCCTCAAGCTCGCCGCGGCTGCCAAGCCGGCCGAAGCCCAAGTCCAGATCAACGCCCAGTGGCAGTCGCTCATCAGCTCCAAGGAGCAGGAAATCCACACGCTGCGCGAGCGCATCCACCACGGCCGCCTGTTCCGCCTCACCACGGAAGAGCGCGGGCTGCGTAACTGCCCCGAGACGCCGACGCCGTGCCCGGACTGGCGCCACGCCAGCGTCGCGCTGACGGCAACGGTCGCGAGCGAGACGCCCGTGGCCATCGCACCGGTCGTTGCGCCCGCCAAGGTCGATGACTGCGACTGCCCGCTGGTGGGGGGGCGCTGATCCATGCGCACGCTCACTCAGGGCCTCGCCCTGCTGGCGCTCGTACTCACGACGGGCTGCCGCGCCCTGCAGAACTCGTCGACGTGCAGCGCGGACCAGATCGTCAAGCCCATCAAGCTCGAGGAGGGACCGGGTCGCAGCGGAGACAACACCGCCTGCAAGCCGCTGATCGGCATCTGCTACGACGCGATCGACGAGCTGCTCGACCAGCACTCGGACTCCAAGGACATCGGGCGCGTGCTCGTCGCCACGATGGTCGACATCAACGACGTCGACCGCACGACGATGTTCGGCCGCCAGACGGCCGAGTTCCTCGCGGCGCGCCTCACGCAGGAGGACATCGACGTGATCCACGCGACCGTCCGCGAGGACCGCATGATCGTCAAGCAGGACGGCCAGTTCCTGCTCTCGCGCGACATCGCCACTCTGGCGGTGGACTACAACGCGCGCTCCGTGCTCGTCGCCACGTACGGTGTCGTCAAGGACATCGTGTACGTGTCGCTCAAGCTCGTCTCGACCGTCGATGACTCGACGCTCGCGGCAACGGACTTCACCGTGCCGCGCGGCAAGGTGGTGGACGAGCTGCTCGCCAGCGGCGTGCGCTGGAACTAACCAGCGAACGGTGCCAATGAAATCGGGCGGACCCGGGCGCAATCCCCGGGTCCGCCCGTGTGCTTGCGCCTCACTCGGTGCGGGCGGCGGGGCGATTTTCGGTGCCCCGCGTGGAGGTGAGGGAGTCGCCGAGGCGCTGGCGCATGGAGAGGGCGAGGCCGGAGAGCTGGGCGACGACGGTGGGATGGAGCGCGGCGACGTCGTCGCGCTCGCCGGGGTCGGCGTCGAGATCGAAGAGCGCGAGGCCGATCTCGCGCGTGGGGTACGCGGCGGGGCGGCCGCCCACGGCGCGCGGCATGTCGTCGGTGAAGCGGTAGCGGTGCGGAAAATGCAGTTTCCAGCGGCCGTAGCGCACGGCCTGCAGCTCGTTCGACTCGTACCAGAAGAAGAATGGGCGCGGCGGGCTGGACGAGCCGGTGAGCGCGGGCGAGACATCACGGCCGTCGATGGGAAGTGCGGGGAGCGGTGCGCCGATCCAGCGCGCGATCGTCGGCAGGATGTCGATGCCCATGGCAGGCTCCTCGCTCACGAGGCCTGCGGGAATGCGGCCGGGAAAGCGCGCGAGGAACGGGACGCGCACGCCGCCTTCGAACACGGTGCCCTTGCTCTCGCGCCACGGGCCCGAGCTGCCCGCGTGCTCGCCGTAGGGCGTCCACGGCCCGTTGTCGGAGGTGAAGAGCACGAGCGTGTCGTCGGCGAGCGCAAGCTCGTCGAGCAAGTGCAGGAGACGCCCGGTCTCGTGATCGATCTCCTCGATCACGTCGCCGTAGGCCGTCGACGTGCGGCCGCGGAACTCCGGCGACGTGCCGAGCGGCACGTGGGGCAGAGGATGCGCGAGACAGAGAAAGAACGGCTCGTCCTTGTGCTCGCGCACGAAGCGCAGCGCCTCTTCGCTGCAGGCGCGCGTCCACGTGCCGGGGTCGGGATTGAGTTCGAGCACCGCGTCACCACGCATGCGCGGCAAGTCGGTCCACGGCTTGGGACCGTCGGGGTGGAACGGCCACATGTCGTGCGAGTAAGGCACGCCGAACCACTCGTCGAAGCCATGGCGCGTCGGCAGGAACGGTGGGAGGTGCCCGAGATGCCACTTGCCGAAGAACGCCGTCGCATAGCTGCGCTCGCGCGCGAGCTCGGCGAGCGTGGTCTCGCTCTCCGCGAGGCCATGCGTCGAGGAGGGAACGAGCGCGCCTGCGATGCCGACGCGGTTGGGATAGCAGCCGGTGAGGATCGCCGCGCGCGAGGCGGAGCACACGGGCTGGGCCGCATAGAAGCTCGTGAGGCGCGCACCCTCGCGCGCGAGCCGGTCGAGGTTGGGCGTCGCGAAGTCGCGGGCCCCGTAGCAGCCGACGTCCGCCCAGCCCTGGTCGTCGGTGACGATCAGCACGACATTCGGCCGCGCGGGGCCGGCATCGGACGGCTCCTGCGCAGCGACGGCGAGCAACGCGGCGCCCGTGAGTTTCACCGACGCAGCTTACACGTGCCGCGGGCGGCGGTGTCGAACCTGCGGACTGGCGGGCGTCCGAATCAACCCGCCGCGCTGCGTGCTCGCGTGCCTCTCGGTAGGATTCAGGCCATGAAGCGCTGGCTGCTCTTTCTCGTCGCGTTCCTTGCCTGCGTCCTCCCCGGCTGGTCCCAGACGTCGCCGCTGCGCGTGTTCTTGCGCGGCGGACCGAAGACGCACGGTCCCGGCGAGCACGACCACCCGCGCTTCGTGGCCGAGTGGGTGCCGCTGCTCAACGAGCGCGGCGTGAAGGCCGAAGGCGCGCTGACCTTCCCGACGGCGGAGCAGCTCGAGCGCACGGACGTGCTCGTGCTCTATGCGGCCGAGGGTGGCTCGATCCACGGTGAGGAGCGCGCGAACCTCGAGCGCTTCCTCGCGCGCGGCGGCGGCATCGCCGTGCTGCACGACGCGGTCTGCGGCGACGATCCGCACTGGTTCAAGACCGTCGTGGGCGGCGCGTGGGAGCACGGCCACTCGAAGTGGCACACCGCTGACATCGACCTGTACGTCACGGAAAACCGGCACGCGATCACGGACGGCGCCATGAACTTCCGCTTCCGTGACGAGATCTATTGGGAGCTTCACATGCAGCCCGAAGCCAATGTGCTGCAGGTCGGATTCCACTCGGTGTTCGACATCACGCCGCAAATGTGGACGTACGAGAAGGCTAGCTCGCGAGCGTTCGTGTCTCTGCAGGGCCACTTCCAGGACTCGTTCGCGCACGAGGCGTGGCGAACCCTGCTGCTGCGCGGGATTGCGTGGGCTGGGCATCGCGACGTTGATTCGTTGCTGCGGCCGGGCGAGGCCGCGGCGCTGCGCTATCCGCAGGGCGGCCCGACGCACCCGGCGCGCGCGCACGAGTCGCTGCGCCTTCATCCGGACTTCGAGGTTTCGCTCGTTGCGGCCGAGCCGCAGGTCATCAATCCCATCGCGATCGACTGGGATCGCCGCGGGCGCCTTTGGGCCGCGCTGACGCCCGGCTACCCGTTCAAGCAGGAGTCGAGCGGCATCGAGGCGCACGACGAGATCGCCATCCTCGTGGACAAGGACTCGGACGGACGCGTCGACGAGCGCACGACGTTCTTCCGCGGGCTCGACCTCGTGTCCTCGTTCGTGTTTCACGGCGACGGCGTGATCGTCGGCGCCGCGCCGGACATCTGGTGGCTGCGCGATACGGATGGCGATGACGTCGCGGACAAGACCGAGCGCCTCTTCACTGGCTTCGGCTACGGCGACACCCACGCCACGTTCTCCAACTTGCGCTGGGGTCCCGACGGCTGGATCTACGCGACGCAGGGCTACAGCGGCGGCGGGTCGAACCACGTCACGAACTCCGCTGGCCGTGACTTCGGTCGCATCGGCAACGGCCTGTTCCGCTTCCGTCCCGACGGCAGCGCGATCGAGATGGTGTCGAGCTACGGCTCGAACACGTGGGGCTGCACCTTCGACGAGGAAGGCGAGCTGTTCTTCACCATGGCGAACGGCGCGCACCTTCGGCACGTCGTGCTGCCGGAACGCCTCCTGTCGGGCAATCGGGTCGAAAACGTCGCAAGCTGGACGGACCTGCCCGACCACGACCGCGTATTCCCCGCCGTGGTCCGCTCGGACGCGCCGTACGCGCAGATCGACTTCGTCGGCGGCTTCACGGCCGCGGCCGGCTCCGCGATCTACGACGGCGGCGCGTGGCCGGCGAGCTGGGCGCGCTCGCACTTCGTCTGCGAGCCCACGGTCAACCTCGTGCACCATGACGTGATCGCGCCGCGAGGCACGACGTTCGGCGCGACCAAGGCGCGCGAGGAAGAGTTCGTGAGCAGCACGGACCTGTGGTTCCGCCCCGTCGACGTGCGCACCGGACCCGACGGCGCGCTCTACGTGCTCGACTTCTACAACCAGGCCGTCGTGCACAACGACACGCGCGGTCCGAAGCATGGCCCGACGAACGCCGCAGTTCGTCCCGACCGCGACCACCAGCACGGACGCATCTGGCGCCTGCAGCACAAGGCGGCGCGCAAGCTCGGGGCGCTCCCGACGGACTGGAGCGATCCGCAGGCGATTGCGGCCCTGCTGGAGCGGGGCGACGCGGCGATGCGTACGGCGGCGGCGAACGCGATCGCGGAGTCGCGCGACGGGAAGCTGCTGGAAGCCGCGGGGCGCGTCGCGGGTGGCTCCGCCCCGGCGCCGGCGCGCATTGCAGCGGCGTGGAGCCTCGCGCGAGTTGGCAAGTCGCACCCGGCGCTCGAGCAGGCCCTGCGCGCGCCGGCGAGGGAGCCCGAGCTGGCTCGTGCGGCGGCTCGCGTCTACGCGGAGTTCCCGGCGCTCGCGACCGATGCGACGCGCGTCGCGCTGCTCGAGTGCATTCGCAAGGGCGACGAGCGCGCGAAGCTCCTCGCGGCCGCGGCGCTCGGCGAGTGCGCCACGCCGGAGTTTGCCAGCGGCGCGATGGGCGAGGTCGTCTCGGCCCTCGGGGCGATCGATAACGCTTGGGCGCGCTCGCTCGCGGTGCGCTGGATCTCGCGCAGCTGCACGAGCTTTGCGGCCTCCGCACTGTCCAAGCCGGAGCCGCGAGCGCTCGCGATGCTCGCGCTCGCGATTCCGGCCGCTGTCGCCCGTGATGGCTCGCAATCCGCCGCGCTGCTCTCCGCTGTCGCCGAAGGTGGTGCGCTCGAGGCGCGGCTGGCGGTGCTCGACGGCCTCGCGCGCGGCGTGAAGTCGCTGGGCGAGCGCGAGTCGGGCGCTGCGACGGCCGCTCTGCGCAGGCTGCTGGCCGACAACGACGATCGAGTCGCCACCGCATCGTTGCGGCTCGTGGCTCTGTGGAAGATCGATCCGCGCGGGATGGGAGAGATCGGAGAAGCCTGGGCGAGGCTCGTGCAACGCGTCTCGAACGAGATGGCGCCCTTCGAGGCTCGCGTCGCGGCCCTGCAGCTCGCGATGGGCTTCGAGCAGACGCGCGCCAAGTGCCTTGCGCTCTCCGGGCAATTCCTCGAGCCGGCCCGCGCGCCGCGCGAGCAGCGCGCGGTCCTCGAGGCGCTCGCGACGAGCGACGACGTGGCCGTGGCGGCGCTGATCGCGGAGCGCTATGCGGACCTGTCCAGCGAGGCTCGCGACCTCGCGTTCGAGCGGCTGATGGCTCGCGCGAGCTGGTCCTCGACCCTGCTCGAGCGTGTCGAGTCGGGTGCCGTGGTACCCGCCGACCTCGGGCCCCAGAAGGTGCACCGCTTGCGGACGCACCCCGATGCCGCGGTGTCCCAGCGTGCCACGAAGGCCTTCGAGCGGCTCGCGGGCGCGAGCAACGCGGGCATCGATGCGCTGATCGCTCAGCTTTTGCCACAAGTCGATCAACCGGGTGGCGATCGCGTCCGCGGGAAGGAAGTCTTCGAGAAAAACTGCGCCAACTGCCACATTGCCTTCGGCAGTGGCGGCAAGGTCGGCCCCGAGCTCACGGGCATCGGCGCGCACGGGGCCGGCGACCTGCTGCCGATCATCCTCGACCCCAACCGCGCGGTGGAGGCGGCCTACGCCGAGTGGATCGTCACGACCATCGACGAGCGCAACTTCTCGGGCGTGCTCGTGCGCGACACCGAGGATGGCGTCGTGCTGCGCTCGACTTCGGGCGATCAGAGCATCGCGCGCGAGGAGATCGTCTCGATCCGCAACACCGGCCGCTCTCCGATGCCGGCGGGACTCGAGTCCATCGGGGCCGAGGGCTTGCGCGACGTGATCGCGTACCTCGCGGGCGACTACGCGTACTGGCGCGTGCTCGACATGAAGCCGGTGGTGAGCTCGAACTCGCTGCGCGGCATGTACGACTCGAAGCGCGACAGCAATCCGCTGATTCCGGCGCGCTACGGCGTCACGGCCTACGAGGGAGTGCCGTTCGAGCTGCTCGACCCCACGCGCACGGACTCGGGCAACAACGTGCTCGTGCTCAAGGGCGGCCTCGTGCCCGACTGGGAATCGAAGGTCGGCAAGCCGCAGCGCGTCGAGCTCAGGGTGAACGCAACCGTGCAGCGCGTGCACGTGCTCGGCGGCATCGCGGGCTGGGGCTACCCCTACATCAAGGACGAGAAGCCGATCGTGAAGTGGACGTGGCGCTTCGCCGACGGCACGAGCGAGGAGCACGTACTGAAGAACGGCGTCGAGTTCGCCGACTGGGTCGGCCACATCGATGTGCCGGGTTCCGAGCACGTCGACGGCGCGCTCGGACCGGGCAGCTGGGGCCAGGTGCGTCGCTTCGCGGTCGAGCTCGCCACGCCGCGTGCCGTCGACCGAATCGTGCTCGAGAGCTACGACAACGAGCTGGCGCCGACGTTCCTCGCGCTGACGGCCGAGCTGCCGGGGGCGCCCCAGCGTGACGCGAAGCAAGCGAGCGCGGTCGACGCGCTTATCTTCGGCGGCGGTTCCAGCCATGACTTCGCGCGCTGGTTCGACGCCTTTGACCGCGAGCTCCTGCGCGGAGGCGGCTTCGAGAGCGTGCGGTACACGGCGTCGCTCAACGACACGTTGCGCAGCCTCGAGCTCGCGAAGGCGCTTGTGCTCTGCACGAACCAGTCGGTCGACGGGCCCGAGTTCCGCGCGGCTCTTGCGAGCCACGTCGAGCGCGGGGGTGGGCTGCTGCTCCTGCACCCGGCGATCTGGTTCAACTGGCCCGACTGGGCGGAGTACAACGCACGCATCGTCGGCGGCGGCTCACGGAGCCACGAGGCGCTGGGCGAGTTCGAGGTGCGCATCGTCGACGCCACCCACCCGCTCACGCAGGGCGTGCCGACGACGTTCCGCATCGTCGACGAGCTCTACCGCTTCGAGCGCGCTGCGACGGACGCGCCCATCGAGGTACTCGCCGTCGGCAAATCGCTCACCTCGGGCGACGAGTTCCCGGTGTTGTGGACCGTGAAGCGTGCCGATGGCCGAACGGTCGGATATACGCTGGGCCACGACGGCCGCGCGCACGAACACCCGGCCTTCGGCCGCATCTACCAGAACGCACTCTCTTGGATTCTCGAACGATGAAGAAGGTCCAGCACGACAACTCCCGCAAGGGCATCCTCGCCCGCTTCCGTGCCCAGATCGCGCGCGGCGAGCCGATCATCGGCGGCGGTGAGGGCACCGG
>SXKQ01000160.1 GCA_005778045.1 Planctomycetia bacterium | reverse complement strand
GGGCTCGCGGACGGCGGAGCCGTGCTGTGCGCGCTCGACGGCCAGCGCATCGCGGTCGCCGGCTGGCGCAACGGCAGCACCGGTGGCGAGGACTGGCTGCTCGCCGTGTACGACCTGCAGGGACCGACGTTGCAGTGGACGCGCACATTCGGCGGATCGAGCGGCTCGGGTGAACGCGCGCGCGGGGTGGCCTTCGATCGCCGCAACGTGATCTGGGTCGCCGGACCGGCGACGAACACCGGCACGGGCATCGACACGGTGGTGCGGCGCTACGATCTTTCGGGCAACCTGCTCTCCACGAACGCGTGGAACGGCGCGTCGAACCTCGACGATCCGCCGTGGAAGCTGCTGCCGGGGAGCGCGGGGCAGATGTACGTCGCGGGCAACACGACGCTCGTGGGCACGCCGACGCGCTATGAGCTGAGCGTGCTGCAGTTCGACGAGACCGGCACGCGCAACTGGGTCCGCACCTACGCCACGCCGGGCACGAGCGATGCGCGCATCCTCGAGGCGGCGCTCTCGTCGCAGGGCGCGATCGTGGGTGGAGGCTTCACCACGGACGGCGCCACGGGCGGCTACGACGTGCTCGGGATTCGCGTGAGCCTGGACGGATCGCCGCAGGGTTACTGCACCGCCAAGGTCAACACGCTGGGCTGCTCGGCCACGCTCTCGTTCGTCGGACAATCGAGCGCGACGGCGAGTTCGGGCTTCACGACCCACGCGCGCAACCTGCGCAACCAGAAGTCGGGGCTGTACTTCTACAGCCTCGTCGCGGCCGCGCTGACGCCGTTTCAGGGCGGCTACTACTGCGCGCAACCCCCGGTGCGACGCGCGGTGCTGCTCAATACCGGCGGCAGCCTCGTCACGTTCGATGACTGCAGCGGCACGCTGTCGATGGACTGGAACGTCTTCGCGCGCGGCGCGCTCGGTGGCGATCCGGCGCCCGAGCTGCTCGTGCCTGGAACGAGCGTGTGGTGCCAAGGCTGGAGCCGCGATCCTGGCTCCAGCGCCCAGACCAACCTCACGGGCGGCCTGTACTTCCGCGTTCTGCCCTAGGCCCGCGCGCAGGCCGGAGTTTGGAGCGCACGAGCCGCGTGTCGCCTGCTAGCGTGACGGGCCTTGGCTCGCATCACGTCCATGCAGGTCCGCCCATGACTCCCCCGCTCTCTCGCCGTTCGTTCCTCGAGTTCTCGGTCCTTTCGAGCGGCATCGCGCTCGCGAGCTGCGCCGCCCCGCAACGCAAGAATGTGCGCACGCAGGGTCGCCTGCGTCACGCGGGCATCGGCGTCGGCGGCATGGGTGGCGCGGATCTGGACCAGATCCGCTCGCACGCGGATGTCGACGTCGTGGCACTGTGCGATGTCGACGCGAACAACCTCGCGGGCGCGGCCGGTCGCTGCTCGGGTGCGCGCGCGTACACGGACTGGCGCGAGCTGCTCGAAAAGGAGCGCGGCAATATCGACTCGGTGCACGTGTCGACGCCCGACCACATGCACGCGCCCATCACGCTCGCGGCGCTGCGCATGGGCCTGCACGTGTACTGCCAGAAGCCGCTGACGCGCACCGTGCGCGAGGCGCGCGCCGTGAGCCGCGCGGCGCGCGACGCCGGCACAGTGACACAGATGGGCATCCAGAATCACTCGAACTCGCCCTACGACGCGGCGCGGCAGCTGTTTCGAGCGCGGCCTATCGGCGCGATCCACGAGGTGCACGTGTGGAGCGACCGCCCGGCGGGCTGGTGGCCGCAGGGCATCGAGCGAGCGAGCGGCGAGGATCCGGTGCCCGCCATGCTTGACTGGGACAAGTGGACCGGCATTGCGCCGTCGCGCCCCTACAAGCAGGACGCCTACCACCCCTTCCGCTGGCGCGGTATCCGCGACTTCGGCACCGGCGCGCAGGGTGACATGGCCTGCCACCTGATGGACCCGGCCGTGTGGTTCCTCGGACTAGGCGACCCGCTGCGCATCCGCTCGACCGGCCCGCGGCCGACGGCGGAGAGCTTCCCGCTGTGGTCGGAAGTGCGCTACGAGTTCCCGGGCAACGAGTGGACCACGCGCGGCCCGCTGCTCGTCACGTGGCGCGACGGCGGCAAGAAGGTGCCCAACGAGCTGCTCGCCGAGCTCGGGCTCGAGACCATCACGTCCAACGGCTGCCTGTTCGTCGGCGAGAAGGGCGCGCTGCTCGCGGATCCCTACGGCACGCAGGAGCTGTACCCGAAGGAGCGCTTCGCGGCGGTCCCGATCCCACAGGGCACGGCGACGAACCACTGGCACCAGTGGGTCGATGCGTGCCTTGGTCGCTGCGAACCGAGCGCGCCGTTCGAGTACGCGGCACACCTCACGGAGATCGCGCTGCTCGGCAACGTGGCTCTGAACTTCCCGCACGAGACGCTGGAGTGGAACGGCGGAAAGGGCCGCTTCGTCGGACGCCCCGACGCGGACCTGTTGCTCGGAACCCCGCAGCGCTCAGGCTGGGAAATCTCCGAGCTGCGCGGCTGAGCTCACTCGGCCGAGGGGCCGACGTAGAGCACGAAGTCGCCGCGACCCGCGTCGTCCGCAGGCAGCGCGTCGGGCGCATCCTCGTCCACGTAGCACACGACGAGGGCGCGCGTCCCCGGACGCAGGCGCTCGAGGGCCTGCACGGTGCCGCCGCGGAAGTCGGAGTGGAAGCGGCCGATCACCTGCACGACCGGAGCCTCGTCGCGCTGCAACGCGAGGAACAAGGACTCGGCCATGGTCCAGTCCCACATCTGCTGGGAACGGAAGACGCGCGCGAGCCGCGCCTGCTCGTCGGCGGCCTTCGGATCGCGCCCGCTCGGAGTCATGATGCGGTCAAAGTCGTCGCGGTAGCGGCCTGCGAGCAATTCGTCGGGGATGCGGAACAGGCGGCGCTGCTCCCACGAGAGCTCCGCCAGCGGCTCGTAGCCCTTTTGGCTCACAATGCGCAGGTACTGGCGCGGCGCGTTCGAGGCATGCACGGGCCGGCTCTTCGACTTGGCGAGCTCGACCATCGCGCGGTGGCCCGGCGGGAAGTTGCCCTCCGAGCGCTGGGTGCGGCGCTCGAGCGTCGCGGCGTCGCTGACGCCGGAGAGGTAGTCGTCGAGCCGCGACTGCTCGTCGCGCTCGAAGAACTCCAGCGAGAGCGAGGCCTTGTCCGAGCGGGCGAGCACGTCCTCGAAGAGCGCTGCGGCGCTCGCGAGTCCCCGCGGATGTCCATGGTTCTCGCCGATGAACACGACCTCGGCCGCGCTGGACGCGTCGACGAGCGCGCTCCAAGTCGCCGCGGAGCCGTCGCCGCGGAAGATCTTCACCTCGCGGGGCGCGAGCTCGACCTTCGGCGCGCTCGGGACGGTGGCGACCGTGGCGCATGCGCCAACGAGCACGAGCAACACAGCCGACAGAGCACGCTGCAACATGATCCTGCTTCCTAGCCGTTTCCGAGCTCGGCCTTGAGTTCCTTGCGCGCCACCTTGCCGCGATCGTTCTTTGGCAGCGCGTCGCGCCAGACGAACCAGCGCGGGTACTTGTAGGGCGCGAGCTGTTCCTTGCAGTGCGCCTTGAGCCCAGCGGCAAGCGCATCGCTTCCCGTGTGGCCAGCGCGCGGCACGACGAAGGCGATCGGCTTCACGAGGCCCTCGTCGTCCTCGCGACCGAGCACGCACACCTCCGCCACGGCCGGGTGCGCGAGCAGCACGTTCTCGATCTCGAGCGGCGAAACGAAGATGCCGCTCACCTTGAGCAGGTCGTCGTCGCGGCCCTCATAGAAGTAGTAGCCATCCTTGTCGCGTCGGAAGATGTCCGCCGAAGTGCACCATTCGCCCTGAAACGTGTCGCGCGACTTCTTCTTGTCGCCCCAGTAGCACAGCGCCGTCGAGCCACCGCGCACGCGCAGACGACCGGGCTCCCCATCGGCGACGACACGCCCTTCCGCATCGACGATCTGGGCCTCGTAGCCCGGCACGATGCGTCCGAGCGACGCGGGCCTCACGTCACCGGGGTAGTTGGAGATGTAGATGTGGAACATCTCCGCCGAGCCGATGCCGTCGAGGATCTCGACGCCGGTGCGCGCCTTCCACTCGTTGTAGAGCTGCGGCGGCAAGGCCTCGCCGGCGGAGAGTGAAACGCGCAGGCTCGAGAGGTCGGCCTTGGCGATGCGCTCCGAGCGGAGCAGGTTGTTGAACATCGTCGGCACGCCGGTGAGGAACGTCGGCCGGTGCTTCTCGAGCTGGTCGAGCAGTTCGTCCACGGTCGAGCGGCCGGGGAACAGCACCGCGGTCGCGCCGACGCGGAACGGAAACATGAGGTTCGTGCCCGTCGCATAGCCGAAGAAGAGCTTGGGCACGCTCAGGCAGATGTCGCTCTCGCGGTAGCCCGCGACCTGCAGCGCGTAGGTTTCCGTGCTGTAGGCGAAGTCCGAGTGCGCGTGCACGCAGGCCTTGGGCTGGCCCGTCGAGCCCGAAGTGAAGAGCCAACCGGCGAGATCATCGGGGCCCGTGGGCTCGAGCCCCGCGAGCGGCCCCGTCGGATCCTCGGCGGCGAGCGCCTGCTCGTAGGGCACGAATCCGCCCGCGTCGGGACCGACCACGAGCGCCGCGGGCCGCAGCCGCGCCGCGCGCAACGCGTCTGCGATCTCCGACAGGACCTCGCTGTGCGTGATGACCACGCGCGCCTTGGTGTACTCGAGGTAGTACTCGAACTGCTCGCGCTTCATCAGCGGATTCACCATGGCGAACACGCCACCCGCGCGCAGCGTGCCAAACCAAGCCTCCGCGAACTCGAAGCCGTCGGGGAGCACGATCAGCACGCGATCCTCCGGTCGCAGGCCGTGACGCCGCAGCACCGCCGCGACACGGCGCGCGCGCTCCGACACCTGCGAGTAGGTGCGGCGCTCGTCCCCCAAGAGCAGGGCGACCTTGTCAGCGCGCCCCTCCCGCAGATTGCGGTCGAGGAAGTAGTCGCACAGGTTGAACGGAGTCGGGAGCGGCGCCAACGCGCGGTAGAGATCCTCGCGTCCCATCGCTCACTCCCCGGGGTGCGCAGCCGAGAGCGCCTCGCGGAACTCGGCGGCGTTCATGTAGCGCTCGCGCCGATCCGCGAGCAGCCCCTTCACGATCGCAGACTCGAGCTCCGCCGGAACGTCGCTCTTCGGCGCGCGCCGCTTCATCGAGGGCTCGCTGCGGTCGAGCTTGGCCTGGAACAGCTCGAGCATGCTCTTGCCGGGCCACGGCAGCACGCCCGTCGCGCACTCGAACAGCACGGTCGCGACGTTGTAGATGTCCGACTGCCTGTCGGGCGACTCGCCGCTGAACTGCTCGATCGGCGCGTAGTAGGGCGTGCCGATCAGCGCCGTGTGCTCGCCGAGATGCTTGGCGCTCCACATGCCGGTCGTCACGCCACCGTCGACGAGCGCGAGCGAGAACTCGCCGCCCTGCTCGGACACGAGGATGTTCTGGGGCTTGATATCGCCGTGGACGAGCTTCTGCTCGTGGATCGCCTCGAGCGCGAGCGCGAGCTGCAGGCCGAGCGCGCGCGTGTCGGCGGGCGAAAGCGGACCGCGCGTGCGCAGCCACTCCTTGAGCGGCACGCCGTCCGCGCAGTCGGCCACGAGTAACGTGCCGTGCTGCGGCAGAGCCACGATATCGCGCACGGCGGGCACGTGGGGCGAGCGCACCTTCATCCACGGCTTCCACGTGGCGCGGAACTGCTCGACCTCGTTCGCGCCCTCGAACAGCGCGCCGCTGAAGACGACCAGCGTGCAGCGCGCCTGTGCCACAGCGTGCTCGTCCACAGCCTCGAAGGCGGCGGAGAGTCCGCTCTGGCGCAACGGCTTCACGATGCGGAAGCGCTCGAGCACGGTGCGGCCGGGCTGGAAATCGAAGATCGAGAAGGTCGCGTGGGACATGGCGAGCGCTCCGAAGGAGATGGGGCGCCATCCTAGCGCCGTTGCGGGACTACTGGAGCGTGTCCGCGGCGAAGGCGACGAGGCGCGGCAGGGACTCGTCGAGCCGCCCGACGCTCGCATGTTCGAGTTCCACGTTCTTCGCGCCCAGCTCGCACTGCCGGCGAAACAGCGCGACATGCTCCGGCGGTGTGCGTGAATCGGACTCGTCGACCAGCGCGAGCATCGGCACGTCGAGGTTGAGCAGCAGCTCGATCGGCTGGAACGGCC
>SXKQ01000018.1 GCA_005778045.1 Planctomycetia bacterium | reverse complement strand
GGATGAACTGGGCCGGCGAGACGAAGCCAAGGTCGGGGTGCTTCCAACGCAGCAGCGCCTCAAAGCCGACGATGCGCTCGCCGATCACCGCGACGCGCGGCTGGTAGTAGAGGCACAGCTCGTTGCGCTCGAGCGCGCGCCGCAGGCTGGTCTCGAGCGTGAGCCGCTCGAAGGCCCGCGCGTCGAGCTCGGCAGAATAGAACTTGAACGCGCCGTGTCCGGCTTGGCGGGCACAGAAGGAGGCAGTCTCGGCGCGGCGCACGAGCTCGTCAGCCTCGTTGTGATCGGTGGGATAGCCGGCGATACCGACTGCGGCCGGCACGCACAGCTCGTGGCCGGCGACCGTGAAGGGCCGCGCCAGCGCTTCGACGATGCGCGTGGCGACCTTGGCGGCGTCGTGGATGCGAGCAAGCTCGGGCAGCAGCACGTTGAAGTGCTCGCCCGAGCGCGCGATCACGCAGGATTCACTCGGGAGTCCCGCGCGACCGACCGTGTCACCTTCACGCGTCGCCTCGCGGATGCGCTGCGCGATTCCATCGAGCAGGAGATCCGCGGCATCCGTCGAGAGCGCGTTCGCCGTGAGCGCGCTCACGCGCTGGACGTCGACGTGCAGCACGCCCACATGGCGCCCCGTGCGGGACGCGATGCGCATGGAGCGCTCGATCTGGGTGGTGAAGCTCTCGGCCTCCTCGGCGTCGCGCTGCATCAGCGCCGAAGCTTGACCGAGTCGACACGCATCCGTGCGCAGGGGCTCCACCATGCCGGAGATGCGCTGCGTCGCGCCGTCGGCCCCTCTGGATGCATGGGCCACATGCCGCACGCGTCGCCCGGGGCGCGTCTCGTGCTCGAGCGTCGGGAGCTCGGAGTCGCGGGCACAGGCGGCGAACCACGCCGAGGCGCGCTCGCGTTCGCCCTCCGGCAGCTGCGCGAGGCAACTCGCGAGGTCGCCGGTCAGGCGTCGATCGTCGAGATCGAGGAGCTGGGCGCAGTCCGGCGAGCACCAGAAGGCGCCCGTGGCGAGGTCGAGCTCCCAGAAGCCGACCGCGCTGTCGCCGCGCAGCAGCTTGAGCTGCCGCTCCGTCCGCTCGCGCTCGCCCAGCTCGAGCAGCTGTTCGATGGCCGCGTCGAGGGCGAGCGCCGAGAACGCCGGCGGCGAGGTTCGATCGAGGATGGCCAGCGCGCCGGCGGCTGTGGATGTGGCGACCAGAGTGGCGTCGGCCGGATCGACGAGCAGGAGCAGGCGGCTGCGCTCTTGACCGGCAGGGCGCACCTCAGGGAGCAGTTCGATGTCGAGCGCCACGAGCTGCGGGCCGACCGCGAGGGCCTCGGACAGGCTCAAGAAGCGCTGCACGCGCGCTCGGGTCCCCTCCGGCAGCTGGAAGCAGCGGGAGACGACGGCGATCAGGGCCTGCGAGGAGGAGTCGTTGGGGCGAGGCATGTGGGAGCTACTGCGGGGGCTGGGTCGCACATCGCAGGACTTGGATCGAGCCGCGCGGGGCGGGATCTGGAGCCCGAGCGCGCAATTCCTGCCGCCCTGAAGGATGTGCGATCTCCTAGATTCGCCCGCCTTGGAGGCGCCGCTGTGCCGGGAACGAGCTGGCGCCGACGGGCGCGGTGCGCTCCCCAGACACTTGCGGAGTCAATCCCATCAACTAATCTAGATTCCATGATAGGTCTGACTGGAACCTCGCGCCTGCTCAAGGCCCTCGCCGACGACACCCGCCTGCGCGTCCTGCACCTCTTGGCCCAAGAGGAGCTGGCGGGCTCCGACCTGATGGAGGTGCTCAACATGGGCCAGAGCCGGGTCTCGACCCACCTCAACCTCCTCAAGGAGGTCGGGCTCGTGAACGACCGGCGCGAGGGACGGCGCACGCTGTACTCGATCGCGCCGGGGCCTGCGGCCAGCTTGCTGCAGCAAGTGCTGCTCGAGAACTCCGAGAGCCCGGAGTTTGCTTCGGACCTCGCCGGCCTACAGGTCCTGCGCGAGGCCCGCGCCGCCCAGAAGCGCGCCTACTTCGACCGCGTGGCCGCCAGCTTCGGCGAGCAGCTGCTCCCCGGCCGCACATGGGAGGGCCTCGCGCGCGGACTCGCGCGCTTGTGTCCCCGAGGACGCTACGCGGACCTCGGCATCGGAGACGGCATGCTCACGCTGCTGCTCGCCGAGACGGCCGAGAAGGTGACGGCCGTCGACATCTCGCCGCAGATGCTCGCGGCGCTGCGCACGCGCGCCAAGGCGCAGGGCATCGCGAACATCGAGACCGTCGAAGGCGGGCTCGAGAATCTGCCGCTGCCGGACGCCTCCCACGATGTCGTCGTGATGAGCCAGGCGCTGCACCATGCCGCCGATCCGAACAAGGCGCTCTCCGAGGCGGTGCGCGTGCTCATCCCTGGCGGCTCGCTGCTCGTGCTCGACCTGCTCGCGCACAACGAGGATTGGGTGCGCGAGAAGCTCGAGCACGTCCACCTCGGCTTCACCGAGGCCGATCTCGCCGCGCGCATCAAGGCAGCCGGCTTCACGCATGTCTCCGTGTCCCGCGCGGCGCGCGACTCGCAGCCTCCGCACTTCATGACGCTCCTCGCCAGCGCGCGGCGAGGCCGCTAGGAGTACCGCCATGGCACACAACTTCCGTGAGGCCCTGCGAGAGCGCGTGCTGTTCCTCGACGGCGCGATGGGTACCCAGATCCACGCCGCCGAACTGCAGCTCGAGCGCGACTTCCTCGGACTCGAGAACTGCAGCGAGGTCGTGAACCTGACGCGCCCCGACGTGATCGGCACGATCCATGAGCGCTTCTTCGCCGCCGGCTGCGACGCCGTCGAAACCAACACGTTCGGAGGCATGGCGCACGTGCTCGCCGAGTTCGGGCTCGAGGCCCGCGCGCGGGAGCTCAACGCGACCGCCGTACGCATCGCGCGCGCCGCGGCCGCCAAGTTTTCGACGCCGGAACGGCCGCGCTACGTCCTTGGCTCCATGGGGCCGGGCACCAAGCTCGCGACGCTCGGGCACACCGACTTCGACGCGCTGCGCGCGTCCTACCACGTGCAGGCGCAGGGTCTGATCGACGGTGGCGTCGACGCGTTCCTGCTCGAGACCTGCCAAGACCCGCTGCAGATCAAGGCGACACTGTCCGCGGTGCGCGCCGCGCAACGAGAGGCGGGCACGGACCTGCCCGTGATCGTCAGCGTGACGATGGAAGTCACCGGAACGATGCTCGTCGGCACGGAGATGGCCGCGGCGATCGCACTGCTCGATCCGTTCGACATCGACATGATCGGCCTCAACTGCGCGACGGGGCCGCGCGAGATGAGCGAGCACATCCGCCTGCTCGGACAGACCTGCCGCAAGCCGATCTGCGTCTATCCGAACGCCGGGCTCCCCCACCTCGTCGACGGCCATCCCCACGACCCACTGACTCCGGCGGAGCTCGCGGACTGGCTCGTGCGCTTCATCGAGGAAGATGGCGTGAACATGGTAGGCGGCTGCTGCGGCACGACGCCGGAGCACCTCGCGCAGGTCATCCGCGCCGTCGGACAGCGCAAGCCCAAGCCGCGCAAGCCGAGCTTCCAGCCGGCGGTCACGAGCACCTACGCGGCAGTGTCGCTGCTGCAGGAGCGCTCCGTGCTGTACGTCGGCGAGCGCTCGAACGCCAACGGCTCCAAGGCCTTCCGGGAGCATCTGCTCGCCGGCAGCCTCGACGCGCAGGTCGAAATCGGCCGCGAGCAGGCCCGGGACGGCAGCCACGTGCTCGATCTCTGCACCGCGTACGTCGGCCGCGACGAGGTAGCCGACATGACGAAGGCCGTGGCGCGCTACCGCACCGAAGTGCCCGCACCACTGATGATCGACTCGACCGAGCCGCCGGTGATCGACGCCGCGCTCAAGCTGTGCGGCGGCCGTTGCGTCATCAACTCGATCAACTTGGAGGAGGGTGTCGAGCGCGCGGAAAAGGTGCTCGCGATCGCCAAGGAACACGGCGCCGCGCTGATCGCGCTCACCATCGACGAGCAGGGCATGGCCAAGACCGCGGCCGAAAAGCTGCGCATCGCGCAACGCCTGTACCGCCTGTGCGTCGAGGACTGGAAGCTGCGCCCCGAGGATCTGCTCTTCGACGTGCTCACATTCACGATCGCCACGGGCAACGAGGAGGACCGCCGCCTCGGCCTCGAGACGCTCGAGGGCATTCGCAAGGTGCGCGAGGAACTGCCGGGCGTCGGCACGTTGCTCGGCCTCTCGAACATCTCGTTCGGCCTGAACGCCGCGGCGCGCCACGTTCTGAACAGCGTATTCCTGCACCATGCGCAGGAGGCGGGCCTCACGTCGGCGATCCTGCACTCGGCACGCATCGTTCCGCTGCACCGCATCGAACCGCGCGCGCGCGAGGTGGCCGAGGACCTGATCTTCGACCGACGCCGCGAGGGCTACGACCCGCTGCATGAGTTCCTCAAGCTGTTCGAGGGTGCGCAAGTGGCGGCCAAGAAGGAGCGCGCCGTTCCGTCGGACCTGTGGGAGCGCCTGCGCTGGCGCATCGTCGAAGGCGAGCGCAAGGGCATCGAGGACGATCTGGCCCTCGCAATGCAGTCGAAGCAGCCGCTCGCGATCATCAACGTCGACCTGCTCGCGGGCATGGCGACCGTCGGCGACCTCTTCGGACGCGGGGAGATGCAGCTGCCGTTCGTGCTTCAGTCCGCCGAGACGATGAAGGCGGCGGTGAAGGTGCTCGAGCCGCACATGGAGCGCCTCGAGGGCCAGACGCGCGGCAAGCTCGTGCTCGCGACCGTGCGCGGCGACGTGCACGACATCGGCAAGAACTTGGTCGACATCATCCTCTCGAACAACGGCTACACGGTCTACAACCTCGGCATCAAGCAGCCGATCCAGCACATCCTCGACGTCACGCACGAGCACAAGCCCGACGCCATCGGCATGAGCGGGCTGCTCGTGAAGAGCACGGTTGTGATGAGGGAGAACCTCGAGGAGATGAACCGACGCGGTGTGCGCGTGCCGGTGGTGCTCGGTGGGGCGGCGCTCACGCGGCGCTACGTCGAGCACGATCTCCGCAAGGTGTACGAAGGGCCGCTGTACTACGCGAAGGACGCCTTCGAGGGGCTCGCGGTGATGGAGCGCGTCGTCGCGGGCGAGGAGCAGCCGCCGGTGCGCGCATTCCGGCGCGACTCCGACGAGCCGCTCGAGGCGGACATTCCGGTCAAGGCGGTCGCCTGCGCCGCCGCCTCGGTCGGACGCGCTGTGGGCGAGGCGGCGCCGGCGCTGGCCGAGCGTCCCGCGCCGGAGGTGGCCGAGCCGCAGCTTGCCGCCGACGCGCTGCCCCGCGACATTCTCTATCCGGTGGCGCCGTTCCTCGGCGCGCGGCTCGTCGAGTCGATCCCGCTGCAGTCGATCTTCGCTTACATCAACGAGATCACGCTGTTCCAGTTCCAGTGGGGCTACCGCCGCAAGGGCAAGCCGCAGAAGGACTACGCGCGCCTGATCGACGAGACGGTCCGACCGATCCTCGTCGATCTCGCGCGGCAGTGCGCGAAGGAGAAGATCCTCGAGCCCAAGGCGGCCTACGGCTTCTGGAAGTGCGTTCCCGAGGGCGACACGCTCTTGCTGCTCGATCCGAAGGACGAGGGCAAGACCGCGGCGCGCTTCGCGTTCCCGCGCCAACGCGGCAAGAAGAACCTGTGCATCACGGACTTCTTCCGGCGCGACGGCGTGCCGGACGTGGTCGCGCTGCAGGTGGTCACCATCGGACAGCGCTCGAGCGACGTGGCGCGCGAGTGGTTCGCGGCCGATCGTTATCAGGACTACCTCCACCTGCACGGCCTGTCGGTCGAGGCCGCGGAGGGACTCGCGGAGTACATCCACAAGCAGATTCGTGCCGAGCTCGGGCTCTCGGGCGACGACGCGCGCGACACGCGCGAGCTCTTCAAGCAGGGCTATCGCGGCTCGCGCTTCTCCTTCGGCTACCCGGCCTGCCCGAACCTCGCGGACCAAGAGCGGCTGCTCGACCTGCTCGGCGCGCACCGTCTCGGCATCACGCTCTCGGACGAGTTCCAGCTCGAGCCGGAGCAGTCGACGTCGGCGCTCGTGTGCCACCATCCGAGCGCCAAGTACTTCACGATCTGAGCGCGTCCTTCCGCGCTCCGATCGTCACGACCCCGCTCGTCCGGGCACTGCGAAGACCTCCAGCCGGTGCCCGCCCATCGTGAGCGGGCCGCGGTTGGCCTTCGACGCGCCGAGTCCCTGACTCCAGAAGCCGATGCCGACGGAGCTTGCGCCGTCGAGCTCCGCCAACGGCACATCCGCCGTGGCGAGGCGCAACACCTGCCCGTCGGGTGCGACGAACTCCACATCCCTCAGCATCAACTGGCGCAAGATCTTGCCCTTGCCCGCGGTGACGTGGACGAACAGGCTGCGGGTGTGCTGCGGCAGCGGGTCGTAGACGATGGCGAGGTTGAAGCGCTCGCCTTCGATCTCGCCGTGCGCCGCAACGATCACGGCCTCGTCGGCGAAGACGACGTCCCGCAGCTCCGTGGGTGCGGCGCCGATGCGCTCCGCCGCATGCGCGGCGCGCTCCTCCGCCACGGTGGACTGAGCGATCCAAGCGCAGATGAGCAGGGTCGCGACGGAAGCCAGTGCCGGTGCGCGTCGCCAGCCCGCGACGGGCTCGAGGACCGCCTTGCGCCAGCGCCCCGCGAGCTTGCCGTCCCACGCAGCGAGGATCAGCTCGCGCGCCGGGTTCTCGATAGCGAGGTGCAGCAGACTGGCCGCGGCCAAGCTCGCTGCGAGCGCCAGCACGAAGCCGAGCGGCCACGCCGCACCGATGCCGACTCCGCTGTCCTGAAACAGCATCAGGATCATCGCGTGCACCATGTAGAACGCCAAGCTGATCTCGCCGAGGAACACCAGCGGCCTGAGCGACAGCAGCTTGGCCACCATGCCGTGCGAGCGGGCCATCCACAGGATCAGGAACGCGAACGCCGGCGTGAAGCCGGCTCCCTTCGGTAGGAACTCCTGCGCCACAGGCAGCGTGTCCGGTGCAATCACGTAGCGAATCCACTGAGCCGGCCCGAGACACAGGAATCCGAGCGCGACAAGGCTGAAGGCCACGATTTCGACTGCGGTGTCACGCGTGGTCCGTGCTCCGGAGGTCGCGGGCCAGCGCGCCGCGATGCGCGCGGTGGCGATGCCCGTCGCGAACTCGAACAGGCGCATGGGCGGTGCAAAGTGCAAGACTGTCAGTGCGGTCGCGCGACCGTCCGGATGCAGGCCAACGCTCCACTCCGCGATTGCGACGGCCATGATCGTGGCTGCACCGATGGCCGCGAACGCGCGCAGGAAGCGGCGATCGTCCAGCATGCAGAGCAGCGGGAAGAGGGCGTAGAAGAACGCTTCCACCGAGATGCTCCACGCGACTCCGTTGTAGCCGAGGATCTCGTCGATCCTCGTGTCCCAGGTCTGCGTGAGCGTGACTTGCGCCAGGAGTCGCAGCAGCTCGTCGGGGGAGCTCGGCAGGTTGTGCCAGCGGAAGAGCAGCACGAAGAGAGCAAGGCAGGCGATGTGCAGCGGCCAGACGCGTGCGAAGCGTGCCACGAGAAAACGCGATATTCCGGCCGCATTCAGCGTATGTCCATAGACATGCATCAGGATGAAGCCCGACAGCACGAAGAAGAATCCCACGGCGAATCCGCCGAGCGGACCGAGATTCCACGACTCGATCGAGAGTCGTTCTCTGGCGTGATGGAGGAAGACGCAGAATGCGGCGACGAATCGGAGACCCGTCAGAGTATCCAGCATGCGCGGCTGGTTGCTGGAGTTCATTGCGAGCGCGCGCGAGCCTAGGGAAGTGACTCGCGCGTGAGCGTGGGGAATTGGGCGCAGGAGGGTAGGAACTCGCTGCGCAGAGTCAATCGCGAGCTTCGATGCTCCACGCGCAGTCCGGCGCGAAATTCGTTGTGACGAGCGAGCGCCCCCCCTGCGCATTCGTGCGCAGTCTCGAGCGCCGGACTACCGCGGACGCAGCGCCCAGCGGCCTTCGATCCACGCACGATGAAAGCTGCACGGCCGGACAGGAATCTCGTCCCGGCGGTCGCCGCGGACACTTTTTTTCAGCGCCCGAATCCACGTAGCGAGGCACGACGCTAGCGTGACGCCATGCTGACCCTCGCCAGCCTGCTCGTCCTCGCCGCCCCCTCGACGCTCCCCGTCTCCGCCCAGTCCGAGCCCGCGCCGATTCTCGCGGAGTGGGCCGCGGACCGCGACGCGCGCATGGCGTGGTGGCGCGACGCGCGCTTCGGGATGTTCGTCCACTTCGGGCTCTACTCTCCCGCCGGCGGCACGTGGGACGGCAAGGTCTATCCGCAGCACTATGCGGAGTGGATCCAGCACTGGGCCGCGGTGCCCTGCGCCGAGTACGCGCACCAGATGAAGCCGCTCTTTCAGCCAGCGCCGGGCTTCGCCGACGCGTGGGCCGAGCTCGCGGCCGACGCCGGCATGCGCTACGCGGTGATGACGTCGAAGCACCACGACGGCTTCACTCTCTTCAACTCCAAGCAGTCCTATTCGCTCGGCAACGAGGTCGCGGGCGGGACGAACATCTCGCCCGCTGGCCGCGACGTGGCGCGCGAGTTCGCCGACGCGATGCGCGCGCGCGGGCTCCGGCCGGGCTTCTACTACTCGCTGCTCGACTGGCAGCACCCCGATGCCTACGAGATGGCGCTTCCGGCGTACCCCAAGCCGACGCACGCACGCGACCACGCCAAGTACAAGGCCTACATGCGCGGCCACGTCGAGGAACTCCTCACCGGCTACGGCGAGCTCGCGACGATCTGGTTCGACTACTCGGACCCGACGCGGCAGGGCGAGGCGTGGGGCGCAAGCGACCTGCTCGGCCTGCTGCGCGCGAGACAGCCGAAGATCCTGGTCAACAACCGCCTCTACTTCGGGCTGGAGAACAAGCTCGGCGACTACGGCACGCCGGAGAAGTACGTGCCGCCGACGGGCCTGCCCGGCATGGACTGGGAGGTGAACCACACGCTCAACGAGAGCTACGGGTTCAGCGCGCACGACGCGAACTGGAAGGACACCGCGGCGGTGGTGCGGCTCTTGTGCGACATCGTGTCGAAGGGCGGCAACCTGCTGCTCAACATCGGCCCTGACGCGCAGGGGCGCGTGCCCGCCGAGGCGCAGCGCGCGCTGCGCGGCGTGGGCGCGTGGATGCGCGTGAACGGCGAGGCGATCTACGGGACGCAGGCGAGCCCGTTCGCGCGCCTCCCGTGGGGTCGCGCCACGCGCAAGGGACGCACGCTCTACCTGCTCGTGTTCGACTGGCCGCTCGACGGCCTCCTGCGGGTGCCGGTGCAGGGTGAGCTGAAGTCGATCGCGCTGCTCGGCGCACCGGAGGCGCTGTTTGCGGTCGAGGAGAGCTCGCCGACGACGGGGATGGTGCTGTCCCTGCTCGAGGAGCCGGCGGACAAGGCCTGTTCCGTGCTGCGCCTCGACTTCGCCGACGATCCGCGCGCGCTGCCGTTCGCCGTGGTGCCGGCGAGCGACGGATCGCTCACGCTCCTGCCCCACGATGCCACGCTCACGGGGCCCGAGCTGCGCGTGGAGCAGGTGGGCGCAGTCGAAGATGTGCGCTACAACCTCGGCTACTGGCTCGACGCGAGCGCCTTTGCGGCGTGGCCCGTCGCGCTCGAGGAAGCGCGGACCTACCGCGTGGTCGCGGACATCGCCTGCAAGGACGAGTCCGCCGGCTCGAAGATGTCGCTCGCATGCGGCTCGTCGCGCATCGAGTTCGACGTGCCCGCGACCGGGGCCTGGCAGCAGTATCGCGAACTCGAACTCGGCGCGCTGGACCTCCCCGCCGGCCGCAGCGAGCTCGCGCTGCGCGCGCTCAAGAAGACCGGCGAGGCCGTGGTGAACGTGCGTTCGCTGCGACTCCTACCTCGCTGACAACCTGACCAGCGCAGGCCATCGCCGCGCGGCTGGCCACGGGCCACGTGGCTCGCAGGACGAGCCGCTCTTGCGCGCGGGGACGCCACGCGCCATTCCCGGCTGCGGCGTCGCCGTCCGTGGGGAGCTGCCGCCGTGAGGCTGCCACGCTGGAGCTCGGGCGCTCCTCGTCGCGGCCGCTACCGGCTCGTGCCGCGAGACCGCAGCATCGAGCAAGGCGGCGTGTCGGCCACATCCGGCGCGGCGTTGCGCGCGGGAGACCGGCGGCACGCTCCGCGAGCGCGGTTGGCTACGACGTTGGACGCAGGATCCGTGAAACGCTTCCACCGTGCTGCGACAGGCCTAGCCTCGCACGTGGAAGGAGGTTCTGAGCGCCGTAGGAACGTCGATTTCGTCCCGACCTCGGCGTGCAACACGTTGCATGGATCAACGCTACATGGCTTCCGCGCCGCGGGACGGTCACAGCTTTTGCGACGGTTCTCCCCCACTTCTGCTGCTGGAAGCCAGTGTCGGTGAGAGCCTGCTCTTCCGCCACTGCAACGCGTTGCCCGTCGATCCGGCCGCCAACATGGGCCCGGATCGCAAGCGATCACGACGCACATGCACAACGGTTCAACCCGGCGGAGAGCGATGGCTGCATGCGCACCTGATTCTGCCCGGGGCAGTACTACGACTACCGCTAGTCGCTGTTCCTTGCGGACTACGACGCGATCAACCTCGGCGCGAACGATCCGCGCGCTCGTCGCCCTGACGGCGACGGCGGCATCACGCGCATTCGCTGTGACTGGCGCGAGACTCCGAGCTCGCTGTGGTTCCACGACCACATGCTCGATTTCACTTCGCATAACTTCCACAGCAGCAACGCGGCGCTGATGAACATCTACAGCACCGTCGATTGCGGCAACGCGGCGATCGACGATGGCGTGAACCTGTGCCTGCCGAGCGGCACGGCCCTCCACTGCGTCAACCGCGACTGCGACGTCAGACCGACGGGGGCGACAGCCTGATCTCAGACGACAAAGTGGCCTCGGTCGCCCCGCAACTCGGCGGGCTGCGGATCTGGAAGTTCATCAGCGGTGGCTGCGGGAACCACCCGGTGCACGTGCACTTTGAAGATGGCATCACGCTCTCCCGCGACGGCCAGCTGCCGCCGCTCTGGGAGCGCCGGGCTCGCAAGGACGAGTGGAAAGTCGGCGAAGGTCCGGATTCGACCAGCGTGGTCGAGATCGCGATCCGCTTCCGCATTTTCACTGGAAACTACGTCGAGCACTGCCACAACACGACGCACGAAGACACCGCAATGCGGCTGCGCTGGGACATCGAGACGCCCGGCCAGATCGTTCCGATTCCAACTCCGATCCCGAACTGGGAAGCCTGCGTGTCCGTGCCGTCCTCCTCGCTGCCGCTCGCCCGCACAGGCGACGGGTTCGGCACCGCGGATCCGGTTGCCAACTCGGTCGCCTGGGCCGCCGCGCAAGGTGGAACGCTGGGTGGAACGCTGGGTGGAACGCAAGGTGGAACGCTGGGTGGAACGCTGGGTGGCAACACTGGTGGCACGACTCCGCCGCCTCCCCGCCGTTGCCGAGCTTCGCCTACGACATCGATCACGCGGAATACCTCGTGTCGAAGCACGCGTGGCGCGTCGACGGTCAGCTCAGCAACTCGGACGCGGGAGTCAGAGTCCAAGTGTTCCTCGGCGGCACGGTGAAGGGCACGGTGAAGGGCACGGTGAAGGGCACGGTGAAGGGCACGCGACCTCCGATACCCATGGTGAAACCGAGCTGCACAGTGTGAATCCATCTAAGAACTCACACACCACCAGCAGCCTGCTGGCCAGCAACGGCGCGTTGCCACTGAACCGGGGACCTTCAGCAGCAACTTGCCCGACCCCCGAATCGGGGAAGGTAGGCCGCGCGAGCTCCCGCGCGCGGCGCACTCTCAGTCCTCGCTCGGGCCGAAACGTCGCACGCGGGCCATGCTAGCCCGGCGAACGAAGGACCTGCGCTCCGCACCGCCGCGGGTCGCAGGCTCGCGCTCGAGCGTGCAGGACGCGGCGCGCGTAACCGTTCCGCTGGAAGCGAAAACGCGAAAACGGCTTCGACCTATTGGCCGTATCAGATTCGAGCTAAATCTGAAACCGGCGGCACAAGACCGCGGAATGCACGGCACAGAACGCCACCGCGACGCTCCGAAAATTGGCTTTTTCACCGAGTAAAGTGGTGTTTTCGCAGTCCAGAGCTGTCGCACTGCCAGTTCGCGGCGCACTCTGAACGTTTCAGTTTGGCAACATTGCCTGCGAAGCAATTTCCTGCTTTGCACCCCTTACGAGATCGCATATCGCCTAGCTTGGTCTTGCGAAAAGCTGGGTGTGTTCTCGGCGCTCGGCACCCCAACTCGGCCACCCAACTCGGCCCCCCCCTGCTAGGTCCTTATGCGATCCATGTACCCCTCACATCCCCGTCCGCGGGCCCTGACATGGGTCCGCAGCCTGACCTCCTCGGTCCCGACCGCCGGCCTCGTGCTCAGCGTGGCCTTCTCGGCCTCGGTCGCGTCGGCCCAGTCGATCCCCACGGGCGGCCGCCCGAGCCCGCGCTTCGGCGCCCAGCCCTTCACCCAGCAGCTCCTGCTCGCGGAGGAGTTCGGCATGCGTCCCATGCCGCTGGAATCCGAGATACCTGAGGGCGCCGGCTTCCAAATCGCGTGCGGCGCAAGTCTCGAAGCCTGCCCGGATGCCTCCTCCATCGACTCGGTCTTGAGCTCGTACCCTGCGCCCGCCCCCGCGCGCGAGTGCAATCCGTTGCCGCAGAACCCGAACAAGCCGTTGCTCGAGCAGATGTTCGGTCGCCCCGTGCCCTTCGCACCGGCCGATGGCCGTCCGCCGGGTGAAGGCTGGGCGCACCAGCGCTTCGACGAGTTCCCGCCTCAGGTCTTCTTTCAGGCCGCGCAGAGCGGTGCGCGCGTGAATAGCGGCCTGCGCAACCCGTTCCAGCGCCACGGCTATACCTCCGGCGAGTTCGCCCCGGGCGGCCTCTACCACAACACCGTAGGTCGGCCCGGGTTCGAGGGCACGACTGCCGGTGTCCCTCCGAAGCTCCACCCCAACTTCCCAGAGCAGGATCCGCGTGCCTTGTGGACGTTCGACGGCACGTTCCCGGTCAAGCTGTTGCAAGCTCGCGTCGGCGAACCCCTGCTCTTCCGCCACCACAATGCCCTGCCGGTCGACCCGGCCGCCAATATGGGCTTCGGATCGCACACGATCACGACCCACATGCACAACGGGCACAACCCGGCGGAGAGCGATGGCTACATGCACGCCTACTTCTTCCCGGGCCAGTACTACGACTTCCGCTGGCCGATGATCTTGGCGGGCTACGACACGATCAACGTGGACGCGAGCGAACCGCGCGCCGGCCGCCCTAACGACAACGGCGGCATCACGCGCGTGCGCGGGGACTGGCGCGAGACTCCGAGCTCGCTGTGGTTCCACGACCACATGCTCGATTTCACCTCGCAGAACGTCTACAAGGGCAACGCTGCGGTGATGAACATCTACAGTTCGATCGACCGCGGCAACGAGGCGATCGACGATGGCGTGAACCTGCGCCTGCCGAGCGGCTCGACGCTCGACTGGGGCAACCGCGACTACGACGTCAACTTCGTCTTCGGGGACAAGGCCTGGGACACCAACGGCCAGCTGTGGTTCAACCCGTTCCAGACGGACGGTTTCCTCGGTGACGCGATGACCGTGAACTGGCAGTACGCGCCGTACATGGATGTGCGCGCGCGTCGCTACCGCATGCGCCTCCTAAACGGCTGCGTGGCTCGCTACACCAAGATTGGCCTCGTGCGAGCGAACGGCGAGCCGGTCGTGTTCCACCTCGTCGCGGCCGACGGCAACATCATGGAGCACTCGGTTGCCTTCGACGGCACCAAGGGCACCGACCGCGGCGCGCTGCCCGCGCAGGGCATCGGCGAGCGCTGGGACATCATGGTTGACTTCGCCCAGTTTCAGCCGGGCGAGCGCATCTACATGGTCAACCTGCTCGAGCACACCTCCGGCGAGAAGCCCAACCAAGCGATCCCGCTCGCGTCCGTCATGAACGGGAGCTATGCACCGACCGTAGTCGACGACAACGGGGACGGCGTGTTCGACCGCTGGGCGGGCGGCGATCCTTGTGTGGCCAAGATCATGGAGTTCCGTGTCCACGCCTACGCCGGACAAGACCGCTCCATGAATCCGGCGCTCTACACGGAAGGCGGACAGAAGATGATCCCGCTAAACCGTCCGAGCGCCGCGGAACTCGCGTCGGCCAAGCACCATGAGATGGTGTTCGGCCGCTCGGGCGGCACGGACGTGTTCCCGTGGACGATCAAGACCGATGGCGGGGATGGCCTATTCGCGGACTACCACCGGGTGTCGGTCGCGCCGCAGATCGGTGAGCTGCAGATCTGGAAGTTCAAGAGCGGTGGCGGCTGGAACCACCCGGTGCACGTGCACTTCGAGGAATCGATCACGCTCTCTCGCGACGGAGCGTTGCCTCCGATCTGGGAGCGCTGGGCGCGCAAGGACGTGTGGAAGGTCGGTTCCGGCCCGGATTCGACGTCCGAAGTGGAGATCGCGATCCGCTTCCGAGAGTTCGGAGGTTCCTACGTCGAGCATTGCCATAACACGACTCACGAAGACACGGCGATGCTGCTGCGCTGGGACATCGAGCGTCCCGGCCAGCTCGTGCCGCTCCCCGCTCCGATTCCGGGCTGGGAAGGTTGCGTTGCGGTGCCTTCGACATCGTTGCCGCTCGCTCGCATCGGCGACCGCCTCGGTGCGGAAGACTTCGTAGCCAACTCTGCCGCATGGGCTGCTCAGCAGGCCGGTGGCAACCCGGGTGCTGGAGCAGGCCCCGGAACCCCGCCGCCGCCGCCCCCGCCGCCGCCGCCGAGCTTCTCCCCCACCGTCGATCGCGCGGAGTACCGCGTCTCGAAGAAGGAGTGGCGCGTGGAGGGTGGCATCACCAACACCGGCGCCGGTGTCACGGTGCAGGTGTTCCTCGGTGGCTCGGTCACTGGGTCGCTGATCGGCACGGTCACGACCAACGGTTCAGGCCAGTTCGAACTGCGCAAGGTGAACCCGCCGAAGGGTGCCTTCACGACGATCAGCATCCTGGCCAGCAACGGCGCGACGCTGCTCAACAAGACCTTCACCAATAACTAGCGAGTCCTGCCATCGGAGGGGTGCGCCGCGCGAAATCCCGCGCTTGGCGCACCCCACTTTCATTGCCCGCTGTTCGATACCAGAGCTCCGACATGCATGCCGAATCGATCCTAGCCGCCCTCGTCCTCGCGTTGCCGCTCGCGGCCCAGTCGCAGGCTCCTGCCGCCGCTCCGGCGCCGGCGCCGGCCGCGAGTCAGGCCCCGCTCGTGACGCCCCCGCCGGGCAACGCCGCGCAGACGCAGCTCTCGAGCCACGCCAATGCCTCCCAGCGCTGGGGCGCGGACTACTTCCCCAACCTCCTGCTCACCAATCAGGACGGCGTGAAGCTGCGCTTCTTTGACGACATGCTCAAGGACAAGGTGGTGGTGATCAACTTCATCTACACCTCCTGCCCCGACGCCTGCCCGCTCGAGACCGCGCGCCTCACTGAGGTCTATGACCTGCTCAAGGACTGGGTCGGCAAGGAGGTCTTCTTCTACTCCATCTCCATCGACCCCGACATCGACACGCCCGCCGTACTCAAGGAGTACACCAAGCGCTTCAAGACAGGGCCGGGCTGGCAGTTCCTCACTGGCTCCAAGGCCGACATTCGCACCGTGCGCGAGAAGCTCGGCATGATCCGCTCTGACGAGCAGAACCTCTCCGACCACACCTTGAGCCTGATGGTCGGCAACCAGCGCATCGGACGCTGGCTCAAGCGCTCGCCCATGGAGAACCCCTTCATGCTCGCGAACACGCTCGGCACGTGGATCAACAAGAGTGCCGTGCGCCTCACGCCCATGCAGGACTTCAAGGACGCGCCGGTCACCCTGCGCCCGATGAGCAAGGGCGAGGAGCTCTACCGCACGCGCTGCAACGCCTGCCACCTGCTCGGCGAGGAGGATGGACTACTGCGCAACGGTCCGCCGCTCCTCGGCGTGATCGATCGCCGCGACCCGGCGTGGCTGCGGCGCTGGATCGCGGAGCCGGACGCGATGCTGGCGGAGAAGGACCCGATCGCGGTGGAGCTCTACGAGCAGTGGAGTCGCGTACCGATGCCGAACCTGCGGCTGGAGCAGAGGGAAGTCGACGCGATCCTGAGCTACATGGAGAGCGAGGGCGATTACATCGCCGCCGAGCGCGCGCGCAAGGCCGAAGCGGAACGTGCGGCGAGCGAAGATGCCGCGGCTTACGACTTGAGCTACGACGAGGGCGAGAGCGAGGGCAGCGGAGAAAAGAAGCTCCCCTGCTGTGAGAAGAGCAACGACCTCGTGATCGATCGCTTCGGCGAATCGGAGGCGAGCGCGAGCATGGAGACGGCCGCGGTGCCGGCCGTGCCGGGGGCGCGCAAGCCGCGCAAGGAAGCCCCGCGCAACGGCGCCGGTGCACTGTTCGGCGTGGGTCTCGCGCTCGTGCTCGGCGTGCTGCACGTGAGCCGCCGCAGTTAGCGAACTCCAATGCGCGCGCCGCGCGCATCACCTCGCACGGCCCCGCTCGCGGAACCCCGCCAGCGGGGCCGCCTCCTTTTGCTTGGGGGTAGGAAGTTGTTTCCAGCCTCTGGACAGCGCACTTAGGAATTTTCATTCCGAGCGCCCCGAACCCCCCGCGATTTCCGACACTGGACAGTGCAAGCCCAAAGGTCGTCGACGACCCGGGCCCGCAACACCTGATGTTCTGGCTAGACCACACGCAATTTCGAACAGGGCCGCCGCAAGCACCGCCGTTGCGGCACCTGCTGCACGCCTTCCCGGCAGCGCTCGCGCTGCTGTGGGGCGTCGCGTCGCCGGCGCACGCACAGCAACCCGCGTGCTTCAACGCGCGGGCCAGCCAGAACAGCGCGAAACAGGGCGCCAATCAGAGTTCGTTCCGGCCCGACGTATCGAGCGATGGACGCTACGTCGCGTTCGAGAGCTCGGCCACGAACCTCGATCCTTGGGACACGCAGCCCCAGTACGACATCTTCGTGCGGGACTTCGAGGCCGGCACGACGCGGCGCATCAGCACGCCCTCCAACACGGTCGTGCCCAACGCGGACTCGCGCCTGCCGTCGATCTCCGCGGACGGACAGCGCGTGATCTTCGAGTCCGCCGCGTCCAACCTCGTGCCGGGAGACACGAACGGTAAGTTGGACGTCTTCCTCTGGATCCAATCGACGGGCCAGCTCACGCGCGTGAGCCTCTCCAGCGGCGGCGCTCAGGCCGATGCGGACTGCGAGAAGGCGCGCATCAGCGGAGATGGCCGCTTCGTGGTGTTCGAGAGCCGCGCCAGCAACCTCGACCCGGCCAAGAACAACTCGCGTCGCGACGTGTACGTGCGCGACCTGCTGCTCGGCACCACGCGCTGCGCGAGCCTCAACCAGTTCGGCCAGCCGGGAGATCGCGACTCATTCAGCGGCTCGATCTCGGCGGACGGCAACCGCGTCGCCTTCGAGAGCGAGGCGACGAACATGCTGTTCTGGGATACGAACAACCACAACGACGTGTACGTGCGCGACTTCACGGCCAACTCGACCGTGCGCGCGAGCGCTACTTGGAACGGGCTCGAGGGCAACGCTGGCTCGCTGCGCCCGTCGATCTCCCCGAATGGCCTGTTCGTGGCCTTCGAGTCGCAGGCCTCGAACCTCGTCAACGGGGACACCAACTACCAGAACGACATCTTCCTGCGCGATCTGGCCGGTGGCTTCACCCACCGCATCTCCATCTCGACCGCGGGCGCGCAGGGCAACATGCGCTCATTCGAGCCGCAGTTCTCGGGCAACGGCCGTTACGTGTGCTTCATGTCAGAGGCCAAGACCTTGATCCCGGGCGACACGAACAACTTCACGGATGTGTTCGTGCGCGACCTGCAGACCTCCCAGACCCTGCGCGTGAGCCGCGGGCGCTTGACGAGCCAAGTGCAGAACCACTGCCGCAACGGTCGCATCAGCTCCTCGGGCCGATTCGTGGTGTTTGAGAACGACTCGAACAACCTGGTGCTCGACGACAACAACGGCTGCTCGGACGTGTTCCGCTCCGACTGGCTCGCGGATACGGGCTACGCCACGGTGAGCTACTGCGAGCCCAAGACCAACTCGCTGGGCTGCCTGCCGAGCATCTCCGCGACGGGCGTGGCGAGCCTGTCCCAGGCCTCCGGCTTCGTGGTGCGGGCCTCGAACACCCTGAACCAGAAGAACGGCATGCTCGCCTACTCGATCACGGGCACCGCCTCGAAGTCCTTCTTCGGCGGAATGCTCTGCATCCGGGCGCCCGTGATCCGCACGCCGGTCACCAACTCGGGGGGCTCGTTCAACGGCATGAACTGCTCGGGCGTGCTCGACTTCGACTTCAACCGCTACATGGCCGGTGGCTACGGCTCACTGCCGCCTGGTCCCGTTCTGTTCCCCGGCACCACGATCCACTGCCAGTGGTACAGCCGTGACCCGGGATTCCCCGCTCCTGACAACGTGTCCCTCTCGAACGCTCTGCGTTTCGTGATCCAGCCATGACCCACACTTGCGCTGCCCTCGCGCTTACCGCCTCGCTGCTCCTGCTCCCCGCCTGCGACACGAGCAAGGACTACGGTTCGTCGAACTCGACGGCTCCCGTGCCCGTCAACGGGATCTGGATAATCCAGTCCCGTGTGCTCACGAGCCAGTGCGAGCCCGAGCTGCCCGAACGCCGACTGACGGTCAACGTGGTTCAGGATTCCGGCTCGGTGCGTGTATTCGTCGACGTCGACAGCGACGGCTCGTTCGGGGAGCTGGCCGAGCTTACCGGCACCGTGCGCGGGGACCAGATGCGCGCCGAGGGCACCGTCGAGCGCGCGGAAATCCAGTACCACCTCGACCTGACGCTCAAGTACATCGTATGGGGCTCGATGACCGGGTCCCTGCGCGTCACGACCCTGCAACCCCAAGGCAGCGGAGCGTCCCCCTGCGTCACCGACGAGGCCGTCAGCGCGATCAAGATCGGCAATCCGCCGCTCTTCAACCTCTCGGGTGCCTGGACCGTGAATCAGACCGTGTCCTTCGCGGGTGGGCCACTGCAGGCACTCGTCGGATCCCAGTCCGACGTCGACTGGGACATCGCGCAGGAGTCTAACAACCTGCTGCGCGGCGTGTTCTACGTCGCGTCGAGCGACAGCCGGCGATACCTCGGCGTCGTCAACGACAGCCAGATCATCCTCGGCGGCACGTTCGCGGCTTGGGGCCAAGAGTTCCACATCACCTACTCGACCCTGAATGCCCACGGCGACGACATGAGCGGCCAGCTGCTCGCTCAGTATGGCGCCAACAAGGAGTTCGATATCGGCTGGAACATCGATGCACTGCGGCAACCGAGTCAGAATGCCCTCGCGCTGCTCGAAGTCTCGGGCGGAGAGACGGGCACCCTGCTTGTGCGCGACGAGCTCGGCCGCGCGCTCGAGTTCGCCCACGACGGCCTGAAGCCGCTGCGGGCACATCTGAAGCCCGGAGTATTCTGGGTCGAGCAAAACAGCCAGAGCCTGCCGGTTCTCGCTCGGGCCAACGCGCGCATCGCGCTCGATCTCGACGGGCCCAAGCGCTGAGCCGGATGGCCGCGCTCAGCGCGGCTGGGGGGGTCGCTTGATCCGCAGAAGCAGCGGCGAGTCGCTGACGAAGGCGTGCCCTGGCTGCACGGAGAGCGGATAGTCGCCCCACCACTCTCCGGCTGCCCAGCAGGCGCTCTCCATGCCGAGTTCGTCGACGCGCGCGAGCAAGCGCGTCAGCGCCTCGTGCCAGCGCGGCTCGTCGCGCGGCACACCGTACTCGCCGAGAAAGCCGCGCACGTCGTTGCGAGCGCACCACTGGGCGAAGTCCTCGAGCCGCGCCGCGCCGCGGTCCAGCAAACGCGGGTCCTTGCGCAGCTCGTCCTTGAACGGGACTTGGTAGCGACCACTGCCGTCCTCGTCGAAGTAGCAGTGGGCCTCGTAGAACACGTTGCCCGACGGGTCGCAAATCCACGCGGTCGAGCCGTTGGCCTCGCTCCAGCGATAACTTTTCGACCACTCGAGCCCGCTGACGTAGATCGCAGTGCCGAGATCGACGGCGCGGATCGCCTCAACCGCGGTCTGCGACATGCTCTTCCAGTCGCTCGCTCCCATGTCGTGGGGCTCGTTCATCAGGCCGTAGCCGTGCAGCGCGCGATGATCCTTGAAGGCCACCGCGAGACGCCGCCAGAGGTCGGCGAAATCCGCGCTCGTGACCTGCGCGCGGTCACCGACGAGCTCGTCGACGATGAACTCGCGCGTCGTACCCGAGGTTGGCATGGCATAGCGGCCGTAGTTGTGCAGGTCGAGGATCACGCGGCACTCGTAGGAGCGCGCCAGGTCGAGGAAGCGCGCGAGGCGGCGCAGCTCCGACGGGTCGAGGTCGCAGCCGAGCGCCGGCTGGAGCCGCTCCCAGCGGAACGGGAGGCGGAAGAGCCGCAGCCCGTGGCGCGCGAAATACGCCACCGTGCTCTCGCCGGGATAGGTCCAGTCCTTGCCGTACACGCCCGGAGACGCGCAGGAGAAGCCCGGCTTCTCGTGCCCGAACTCCGCCCCAGCTAGGTTGATGCCACGCAGCGGGACCATCCTAGCCTCCGGCTGCGCCGAGCATGTACACAGGAGCGACGAGCCCGCAGCGAGGACGGCCAGCGCACATAGGGCGTTCCTGCGGTTCACGCGTCACGACTCCATCTCGGCACATCGCCCCCCTGCCTTGCAAGTCCCAACCGTCCCACGGCGGATCAAGGCCAGTGCAGGTGGAAGAGAGCCGTCGTCGCGCTCGTGTCGAGCACGGAAGAGCTCATGGCCTGGGTACGCACCTCGAGCCGCGCCCAGCGGTTGATGTCGTAGTGCACGCCCAGCCAGAAATCCTGGAAGGTCTCAGACTGGTCGTCCACGGCGGTCCGCAGGCCCACCGAATACCAGAAGTCGTTGGCGCCGATGAAGTAGTCCTCGTTCAGCCAGTGCTTCCACTCGGCGATGCCGGAGAACATCGCGTAGCCGCTTGGCGCGAAGTAAGGGTGGAGCAGGTTGTCGAAGGTCGCGGTCGGCTGGACCTCGGGATTGCTGTCGTCGAACCCGCTCAAGTCCGCCTTGGCGAGCAGCTGGAGCTGGCGCGGCGCGAACGACACAAGGTAGGAACCGAAGGCGTTGACCTCGTAGCGCGTGTTCTCGTCGGAGTAGTCCGCGAGAGCGGCGCTGACGCCGTAGTCGAGGGAGCGATTAGCCTTATAGCCGAGCTCCACGCGGAAGCCCGCGCGGTGCAGGTCGAGGTCGAGGGTCTTGTAGTTGTCCGCGACGTACTCGTCGAACAGTCGAGCGCCCACGCGCAGGCCCGAGTAGTTCTCATGCGTCAAACCGATCGAGTAGTTGAGCCGATTGGAAAGGCGGTCGGGCTCGTCCCACGTCGGCAGCTGCAAGTCCGCGTAGATCGCGGTACTGTCGCTGAGCTTCTTGCGGCCGTTGAGGTAGAACAAGTTGCCGAGCAGGGCCGGATCGCCGTTCGGATTGTCCTTGGGATCGAGGCGTCGCCAGCCGTAGCCACCGCCGACGTACTCGTCCGCGTCCCCGATGGGATGCTCGTAGCGCAGTGAATAGTCGGTGGTCTTCATCTCGTAGAGCCCTTCGCGGCCGCGAGCGTCCTCGAGCTGCAGGCTCGCGACGATGCGCGGATTCTGCGACGTGCGAGCCCGTGCGAGCGCGATCGGAGCTTCGCGGTGCAGCGGGCTCAGGCGGATGATCTCCTCGTACTGCTCGATGGCGTCGGTAGTCTTGCCGCGCAGGTGGTAGAGTTGGGCGAGGTCGAAGCGCGCCTCGAAGTTGCCTGGCTCGGCCGCGATGAGGTTGCGATACTCGTCCTCGGCCTTGCGCGGCCGGTACTCCTTGAGTTCCTTGGCTTCCTTCTCGTTCGCCACGTTGGTGGCGACCACGAGAGCAGCCTCGTAGTCGAGTCCGAAGCTCGCGCTCGCGTCGCCCGCAGAGTCGTCGAAACCGTCGATCGGCGTCAAGCCGCCGAGTTCCACGTCGATCACCCGGTCGTAGGCCTCGAAGGCCTCCTCGTAGCGATGATCCCAGTACATGGCGCGCGCATATTCGCGTCGCGCGAGCACGCTCGAGGGATCGGCCGCCATCAGCAGCTTGTACTGCTCGCGGGCCGCCTCATAGTCACGAGCGAGGGCGAAGTGGCGCGCCAGCGCAAGTCGCGCACGCGAGTTGCCTTCGGAGACGGCCAGCACGCGCGTCAGGGCCTCGCGCGGATCGACTCGCACGCCGTTTGCCATGGCGATGTTCTGGGCCTCGGCGAGGCGCAACATCGCGACGAGGTTGTCAGGGTCGTAGCGCAGCACGTGATCGAAGGCCTCGCTCGCACCCTTCCAGTCGCCTTCGCCGAGCCCGATCTCGCCGAGCTCGATCCACGCGCGTATGTCGTCGCCGAGCTGGCGCGTCGGAGCCGCCGTGATCGCGACCTTGGCGCGCTCCGAGCGGCCGACCTTCTCGTAGGAGCGGCCGAGCCAGTAGGCGGCCTCTGGCGTGCGGCCCGAGGGATGCTTCATGGCCGCGTGAAACTCGCGCACGGCCTCGAGCGGCCGATCGCGGTCGTAGAGTGTGCGACCGAGCGCGATCCGTACTTGGATCGCGGCCATCTGGTCCCCGGTCGCGTCGGAGAGCCAGCTGCGACACTGGCGCTCTGCTTGCTCACTGTTGCCGATCTTCTGCAGGTTGCGGCACAAGAGGATCAGGACTTCCGGGTCAGGACGTCCGTTGCCAGACAGGGACTGGCACATCGTGACGGCTTCCTCGAAGCGCGCCTGATCCTGCAGCACTCGCGCGATACCGATGCGGGCGCGCACGCTCGCGGGAGAACCCTCGGGCACCTTCTCGAGCTGCGTCATCGCGCGCTCGAGCTCGCCCGACTGGCGCAGCATCTCCGCATAGGCGATGCGCGAGTCGTGGTCGGCCGGATTGCGGCGCAGGATCTGCTCCCAGTGCGTCGAAGCGACGCCGTACTCCCCCACCATGCCGTGGTAGCGCGCGAGCGCCCGCTGATAGGGGCGGCTGTCCGACATGGTCGTGCCGAGTTCCGCGAGCGTGCGCAGGGCCGCGCCCGACTGGAAGCCCTCCAGCGCGATCTCGGCCATGCCGAGCCTGGCGCGCTCGCTGGACGGGTCGATCGCAAGCACCTGGCCGTAGAGCGTGCGCGCGGACTTGAGGTGCCCGATGGTGACGAGCTGGTCGGAGACCTCGAGACGCTTCTCGAGGTTCGAAGGCTCGATCTCGGCGAGCCCCTCAGCGATGCGCGAGGCCTCGATCGCGTCTCCCATCTGCGCCTGACAGCGCACGAGGAGCAGCGACCACTCGACCTCTCCGGGGAATTCGTCGGAGAGCATCTGGATCAGCGGCAGGGCGTCGATTGGCTGCTGCATGTCGAGCAGCACGGGTGCGACCAGGCGCCGCGTCGACTCCAGCGCTGTGTCCAGCGTCTGCAGGTGCTGACGGTAGATCGTGCGCGCACCCTCGTAGTCACGGGCCCAGGCGCGCACGCGCGCGAGCAGCGCGGCGACCTCGGCCTCCTTCGGGAAGCGGCGCAGCACGTAGTCGAGCTGGGTTCCGGCTTCGGCGTAGTTTCCGCCGACGATCCAGCACGTGGCGAGCTTGCGGCGCGCGTCGACATCCGCGGGCGCGAGCTGCACGAGCTTGAGATAGTTGACGCGCGCCTCGTCGATGCGGTCCTTGGCGAGCAGCAGACCGGCATACTCGGAAAGCGATTCCCGGTCGGCCGGATAGGCCTGCAGGATGCGGGCGAACTGCTCCATCGCCTCCTCGCGGCGACCAAGCTTGAGTGAGTTGCGGGCCGAGCGCAGCAGGATGTCGCGCTCGAGATCGAAGGACGGTGCCGGCGCTTGGTCCGCGGCCGGGGTCTCCGCTGGTGCGCTGGGCGTGGCGTTCGAGGTGAGGGACTCAGAAGTGGGACTCACGCTGCTCGTTCCCGGCGCCGGGACGGCGCGCGCGCGGTCGGAGTCATCCGGCGCCGGTGTGGGACGGGCCGAGGGGAGGTTGAGATCCTCCAGCGAGGCCTGCGAGGAATTTCGGGCCTCGGCATCCTCGATCGTCGGGCGAGGCCGGGACCAGTTGCCCGTGTAGGCGGGCGCCTGCGGTGCGCCGCTGTCGGCGTCCTGCTGGCAAGCGCTGGCGATGCACAGCATCACGAGCGTTCCGAGAAGGACACGGTATGGCCTGAGCCGGTGGGGATCGAGGAGGTGCATCGTAAGGTCTGGGGAGTCGGCAACGGGGGGGGGCGTAGCCTCTCGGGGGAGAGCAGGACGTCCGTGGATCGACCGACCGGGCCCCGGACTTGAACCCTCCCCCGCGGCGGCGACCGGCTCGGGCCGCGGGAAAGCCCTTCCGGCAGGAACTTCCAGCTCTTCGGGATTTACGCAGGAGTTTGCGGCACTTCCCGACACGCGCCTCGATCCCGGGGGAGGCTTCGGTCGACGCATACACCCTCCCCGTAGGCCAGCTCACCCCCGCGAGCCGCCTGCACATGGGGATTCTCGCGAAAACACCAATAACATCGTGACTACCAAGAACCGCTTCCGGCAGCCGCTGATGCTGCTGACTCTCTCGATCACGCTTACGTACCTCGTGTACCGGGCGTTGTTCACCTTGAACCTAGAGAGCCCTTACGCGATCGCGGCCTCCGCGATTCTCTACGCCGCGGAGCTGTGGGGCTGCCTCTCGATGGCGCTCTTCTTCCTGCAGGTGTGGGAGCTCGAGGAGCCGCCCCTGCAGCCAGTGCTCGATGGTCGCACGGTGGACGTGTTCGTCCCGACCTACAACGAGGACGTACAGATGCTGCGCGGCACGCTGCAGGCCTGCCTCGCGATGGACTACCCCCACAGCACGTACGTCCTCGACGACGGCAAGCGCGCTGAGATCAAGGCGCTCGCGGAGGAGCTCGGCGTCCACTACGTCACGCGCGACAACAACCTCCACGCCAAGGCCGGCAACCTCAACAACGCCCTCGAGAAGACCGACGGCGAATTCGTCGTCATCTTCGACGCGGACCACGTCCCGTCGCGGCACTTCATCACGCGCCTCATCGGCTACTTCCGCGACGAGGGACTGGCGATGGTCCAGACCCCCCACGCCTTCTACAACTTCGACACCTTCCAGGGCGTGGTCGACTACGTGAAGCGGCGCTTCTGGGACGAGGGGCAGCTCTTCTACAAGGTGCTGCAGCCCGGCAAGAACCATCTCAACTCGGTCATCTTCGCGGGCTCGGCGGCCATGTTCCGCCGCGAGGCCCTCGCCGAGGTCGGCTACATCGCCGTCCAGACCATCACCGAGGACATGCACACGGGCATGCGCATCGCGGCCCGCGGCTGGAAGTCACTCTACGTGTCTGAGCGCATGATCGCCGGTCAGGGCGCGAGCGACGTCAGCACCTTCCACAGCCAGCGCCTGCGCTGGGGCGAGGGCAACCTCTCGATCCTTGCGTACGACAACCCGCTGACCATGCCGGGCCTGACCCTCGCGCAGCGCCTGTCGTACTTCGCCTCCATCATCCACTGGGGGGGCGGCCTGCCCAAAATGGCGATCTACGCCACGCCGATCCTGATGCTCTTCACGGGCGTCGCTCCGGTGCGCGAGTTCACCTGGGTCATGGGCATGATCTTCGCCACCTACATGCTCTCGATCATTTACACCATGCGCGCCGTCACAGATGGCCGCGCCTCGATGGGCAACGTCGAGTTCTTCAGCATGGCGAGCTTCTGGACGCAGACGCGCAGCCTGTGGCGTGCCCTGTTCGGCCGCAGGAAGTCGAAGTTCGTCGTGACGGCCAAGCGTGGCAGACAGAAAGCCAGCATGGTGCCGCTCGTCGGCCCGCAGGTCGTGCTCATCGCCATCAGCGGCGTGGCGCTGGTCTGGGGCTGGGCGATGCAGCTCTTCTTCAAGGACTCGATCGACTATCTGGGCCTCGGCATCTCAAGCGGACTCGTGCTCTTCCACATGAAGATCGCGCTCGACTACGTGCGACGCGCGATGACGCCCGCCAGCCGCCGCTTCAACTACCGCCACCTGATCAACCTGCCGCTGCGCTACGAGTGGCTCGATGCCGAGGGAGCGCCCCGCACGGGCCTCGGGGTCACCACCGACCTCACGGAGCAGGGCTTCGGCCTGCTCGCCTACGACGAGATCCCGGTCGCCAGCGAGGGCGGCTTCGAGCTGCACGCCAACGGCAACGTAGTCCGCTTCCGCGGTAAGCTGCGCTCCTCGGAATCGCGCGCGAACTCGGGCGGGGCTCACGGCCCGCGCTGCTTCCGATACGGCATCGAGATCGCCGAGATCGAGGTGCACGACCGCGACGCGCTGATGCGCGTCTGCAACGAGTACGCCGTGCCGATGTGGTTCGCCGAGTTCGAGCGCACTGACTCCGCGAAGCCCTCGCGGCGCTGGTTCGGCGGCTCCAAGCGCGAGAGCGACCGCCCGGAGTTCATCCTCCCCGTCGTGCTCTCCACCGAGGGCGGCGTGAAGCCGATGCACACGGTGTCTCGCGACCTGTGCACGGGCGGCCTGCGCTGCATCCTGCCGACGCAGCGCGAGGTGGGCGAGACGTTCGACGTCGAGATGCCCTCGCCGCTCGGCCTGATCCGCGCCAAGTCCACGGTCCTGCGCTCCGAGCAGGTGCTCGCCGGTAACTACGACCTGTGGGAGACGGTGCTGCAGTTCAGCCGATTCGAGGGCTCGGGCCGCAGCCTGACCCAGTCGCTCATCTCGCAGAACGAGCGCGAGGCCATCGCGCCGGCGCTGCAGTTCGACGCGCGCCTGCGCAAGAAGCCCGTGCTGGCGCCCGTATTCGCGGCGTCCTTCGCGGCCCTCGCCATCGCGCCGATCTTCTACGGCATCTTCCGCGCCACCTACGCGGACGAGATGGCACTGCGCTCGCACTTGAAGGACACGCTGGCCCGCTCCGACACGCCGGAGCTGATGCGCATCTACCAGGAGACGATCGCGAGTCCTGCACCCGATCGCTTCCGCCTGCTGCTCCTGAAGGACAGTCTCGAGCGCGCGAAGCTCTGGCCGGAGCTCACGAACGTGTGCCGCAAGCTCGTCGAGCTCGACCCCAACTCGATCGACATGTCGATGTCGCTCTGCTACGCCTACGCGATGTGCGCCGAGCACGAGCTGGCGCGCGAGGAGATGTCGAACCTGCGCGAGCTGCTCGACCTGCACCACGCCGACGCCAAGGTGCGCCTCGAGGCCGAGCTGCTGTTCGCTCACAACCTGATCGCGGCGGACCGCCGCTTCGAGGCCTGCGAGGTGTACGCACGGCTCCTGCCGTCCTATCCCGAGGCGCTGGACGCCCGCCGCGAGTACGCCGGCCTGCTGTCGGGGCTCGGACGCTATGAGGACGCGCTCAAGGCGCTCGAGGGCCTGCCGCTCGACCGCGAGACGCGCCTCGAGATCATCCACATCCACTGCGCGCGCGAAAACTTCGCCGCTGCCGAGAAAGACTGCCGCACGCTGATTAAGCTCGCTCCGGGCGACGCGGAACTCGAGCGTCTCCTGCCCGAGATCCTCACGTGGAACCGGGACTTCAAGGGCGCGGTGCGGCATTACCAGGCCCTGCTGGCCGCCGCTCCGAAGGACCTCGATCTGCGAACGCGGCTCGCGACCACGCTACTGTGGTCGGGTGACAAGGATGGCGCGCTCGTGGCCTTCCAGCAGCTCGTCGACGAAGGCTCGATCGACGAGGCCGTGGTCGACGGCTACCTCGACGCCGTGAACGGCGCCTCGGGCATCGACGAGCGCGCGGCCCACAGCGTGCGGCGCATCGCCGCACGCGCCGCGGAAGGCGAGTCATCGGAGGCGGACTTCCTGATCAGCCTGGGCACGGCGCTGCGCAAGACGCGCAACAGCGCGGACTCCGTGCAGTTCCTCGAGCGTGCGCTCCAGCTGCGCCCGGAAGATCGCAACGTGCGCCTCACGCTCGCCGACGCTCTTCATGAGCTCGGCGAGTACCGCCGTGCCGATGCGCTCTACTCGGGACTCATCCCTGAGCGCTCGAGCGAAGTCGCGCGCCGCGCCCTGCGTCCGTAGCCGCTCGCCTCGAGCGGGTCTCAGCGCCCTCGCGCATGCTTCGGCATGCGCGAGGGCGCTGTCATTCAGCGGCAGCGAACAAAGCCTGAGGACGCTCGATCGGAAGAGCTCCCTGACTGCGGAATTATCTTCCAGCGCTTCGATCTTGCACACGTGTGAGAGTGAGTCTTTTCGGCGCGCCTCCGACCCGAACCTGTGCATAGGAGTACGGTTCGCTGTGCCCTGTGCTCTTCGCATGAGGCTACTGAACCCAAGTTTCCTGCTCAGAAAATAGGATCCACTCCATGTTCCGTGACTCCCTCCACCGGCGTCTCGAAGTGCAGCGCCAGCGCGAAGTCGACGCTACCTCCAGCCTGCGTCGCGCCGCCGCCATTCTTGCTGCCGCGCTTCTCGTCGCACCCCTCTCTGAGGCCCAGCAGCGCAACGCTGGCAGCGCGACCATCGGCGGCAGCGGCACCTCCGCGAACGCCAACAGCCGAGTCGGCGGAGGGGCAGCTCCCAGCGCCACCGCACGCGCGACCAAGCTTCCGGCCCCGCTCAGCGCCACGAATATCCCCCTACCCTCGAACCTCTCGGAATTCGTGTCCAACTTCGACGCGGCCGTGCGCCTCGGCAAGGCGTTCTTCTGGGACGTGCAGGTCGGCTCCGATGGCCTCACCGCCTGCGCGTCCTGCCACTGGCACGCGGGCGCCGACACGCGCACGAAGAGCCAGCTCGCGCCTGGACACGACATGTCTTACCAGCCGCTTCCCACCGGCAGCGGTGGCGTGAACTACACGGTCGGGTCGGGCGACTTCCCCTTCAACGAGCGCGCCGACCCCAACGACCACGACTCGCCGCTCGTGCGCAGCATCAACGATCGCTTCACGTCTTCGGGCATCCAGCGCCGGACTTTCACGAGCGTGACGCAGGGCGTCGGCCAGGAGGACGGCATCGTCGTGCCGGACCCGCTGTTCAGCCTGAATGGCTTGAACGCGGGACGCGTCGAGCCGCGCAACTCCCCCACCGTCATCAACGCCATCTTCAACGTGCGCAGCTTCTGGGACGGGCGCGCCCAGGAGAAGTTCAACGGCGTGAACATCTGGGGCGACCTCGACCCCAACGCGATGGTGCTCGAGAAGGGGGCGAACGGCAACCTCGTGTGGACGAGGGTGCTGCTCGACAAGGCCGCGCTGGCAAGCCAGGCCGTCGGCCCGGCCCTCTCGGGCTTCGAGATGAGTTACGTGGGCAAAACGATGCCGGATCTCGGCCGCAAGATGGTCACGGCGATGCCGCTGAAGGACCAAATCATCGACCCAAACGACATGCACCTCGGAGCGCTCAGCGGCTATCCGAGTCATGGCATGAGCCCGTTAACAACCACCTACAAGGACCTGATCGAGGACGCATTCCACGACCGTTGGCACGGCGGCAGCGGCTTGGTCAATGGCTACAGCCACATGGAGCAGAACTTCTCGCTCTACTGGGGCATCGCGATCCTGTGCTACGAGTCGCAGCTCGTTTCGAACCAGACGCCCTTCGACCGCTATGCGGCCGGCGACACCAGCGCGATGACGGCGCAACAGCTCGAGGGCATGAACATCTACAACTCCGGTGGTGCGGCCTGCGCGGCCTGCCACTCGGGCTCCGAGTTCGCCGGCGCGACCTGGTCGCAGGTGGCAGCGCACGGCGCGGTCGAGCACATGGCGACCGTGGGATCGCAGGCCTTCAACGAGCTTGCGTTCACCACGTTCCCGGACTTCTCGCTGAACGTGCTGTCCTTCGACCCGCGTGGCGGCCAGATCCAGATCAGGACGCCCGGCGGCTTGTTGGTCGCGTCCGGCAACATCCCGGGCAACAGCCAGAACTGCGTCGACGAGGAACTCGAGGTCAACCTGCAGGCCGGGCCTGCGGCTCCGATCCTTCCGGGCGCCGATCCGCTCGACCTCGCCTTCGAGGCCGCGGTCACGATCGAGTCCCTCGGTCAGCAGCTCCCCTCGGGGCTGTGCTACGTCAACATGACCGTGGCCATGGAGTGGGGCAACAACCCCGGTCTTCCCGCAGGCCTCTATCCCGTGATCGTCAACGGCACGCCGATCGGCGAGTTGAACATGGGAACCGCGCAGTCGGACGGCCTCTACGACGTCGGCTACTACAACCTCGGCGTGCGCCCGACCGTCGAGGACATCGGTGCCGGCGCGACCGGCCCCTTCGGACCGCTCTCGCTCTCCAAGCGCCTGCAGAACAACGACCCGACGGTTCTCCAGTGGATGCCCCCGGGCGGCGTGAACGGCAGCGAGTACGCAATCGTGAACGGCACGTTCAAGACACCTTCGCTACGCAACATCGCGCTCACGGGTCCCTACTTCCACAACGGAGGCGCGGGGACGCTCGAGCAGGTGGTCCAGTTCTACGCCCGCGGCGCGGACTTCGCCGAAGTCAACTCGCCGGACCTCGACGAGGACGTCGATGGCGTCGGTCAGATCCGCAACAAGGCCGACAAGCAGGCAGCGCTCGTGGCGTTCCTGCGCGACGCGCTGCTCGACCCGCGCGTGGAAACGCGCTCGGGCGTGTTCTGCACGCCGTCGCTGCCGCTCAAGAACGGCTATCTCGGTGACGAGCAGTCCATGCAGGGCTCTCTGGGCGAGGCGACCCCGGTCATCGACGTGCTGCCCGCGACGGGTAGCTCGGGCGGTCTCCCGTTCCGCGCCTTCGCCGATAAGCTCGCGGGTGGCGTCAACGTGGTGCACGACCCCGTGGTGCGCGTCGAGGAAGACGCCGTGGAAGGCTGCGGCCCCCTGGCGAAGATCTCCGATTCGGAGCGCGTGGTCCGCATCTACCTGACGAACCGGCCCACGGACACGGTCACCATCGACCTGTCGGTGACGGACGCGACGGAGCTCGAGCTCGAGCCGACGCAGCTCGTGTTCACCACGAGCGACTGGTTCCATCCGCACGATATCAAGGTCAAGGGCCTCAAGGACGGCGAGCTCGACGGGCTAGCGATAGTGACGATCGTCACTTCGAACACCCAGAGCGCCGACGCGCGCTACGACAACCTCCAGGTGGCGGATGTGACTGTCGAGGTCGTCGACACGACGCCCTACGACAACCAGATCTACGTCGATGGAAGCTTCTTGGGCCAGCATGCGAACGGCAGCAGTTCGCGTCCTTACCGCCGCGTGTCCGAGGCGCTCGCCTGCGCTCCGGAAGGCAGCGTGATCCACGTCGCTTCCGGCACGTATCACGAGAACGTGCTCGTGCAGGGCCGTGACGTGACCATCGAGGGCTCGGGCGCTACGACGATCGACGGCGGTCGCATGGGGCCCTGCGTGACGGTGTTCGGCTCGGCGACGTACGGCACGGTGCTGCGTGACCTGACCCTCACCAACGGTGGTGGTCAGAACTCGCAGGGCGGCGCGCTGTTCGTCACCGACAGCACGAGCGTGCTCGTCGATAACTGCGTGCTCTCCCACAGCGAAGGCCAGCAGGGCGGCGGCGCCTACGTGCGCAACAGCTCGCACCTAAGGGTCGTCGACGCCGTGGTCGAGTACAACGTGGGCCGGCAGCAGGGTGGTGGCCTGATGGTCGATGGCGGGAGCCTCGTGCTCGACGAGTCGATCGTTCGGGACAATGCCACCAACGGTGATGGCGGCGGCGTGCTCGTGATGAACTCGGCCCAAGTCCAGATGGACGACGTGGTGATCCTGCGCAACATCGCAGGCCAGCGTGCAGGCGGCCTGTTCCTCAACGGTGGCGGCGCGGACCTCTACAAAGTCTCGGTGAGCTTCAACTCCGCTAGCCAGCAGGTCGGTGGCGTACTCGCCATGAACTCGGCCAACGTGAAAGCGACCGGCTTCAAGGTCGCTAACAACTCCGTGCAGAACGGCGGAGTCGGCGGCATGTTCGTGGACGGCGGCGTGCTCAGTCTCAAGCAAGCGACGCTGGCGACCAACTCCGGCGCCCAGCTGTTCCTGATGAACTCGATGAGCGTCTCGATCCGCAGCAGCATCATCTGGGGCTCGGGCAACGGTGACGCCGTGGCCTCGAACCTCCAGTCCCAGCTGCCTGGGTCGATCCACAACTCGATCATCGACTGGGGCGGCTTCGCAACGCAGGGCTACCTGCGCGCCAATCCGCTGTTCGTGGATGCCCCTGCGGGCAACCACAACGTCCAGAGCGGCTCGCCCGCCGTGGACAGTGGCGATCCGCTCGGCGTGGACGCGGATGGCTCGCGCTGCGACATGGGCGCGCACTCCATCGTCGGCAACTGAGCCTCGATCTCGAGTACCTCGCAGGCGGCGCCGTCCTGGTTCGACCAGGGCGGCGCCGCTCGTTTTCAAGGACACGTACGACCGTAGACTCCCCAGCCATGCCGCTCGCGCTCGCACTCCTGCTCGGCTTCGTGCCCATGATCGCGTTCGCGCTGTTCATTCGCTGGCTTGATCGCTACGAGCCCGAACCGCGCGGGATGCTGGCGGGCTCGTTCCTGTGGGGCGCGGTGATCGCGTGTGGCGGCGCGTTCGTGATCAATACCGTGCTCGGCATCGGCCTGCTGGCGGCGACGGGCTCCGAGGAGGCCGCAATGGTAGGAACGGCCACGCTGGTTGCGCCGGTTGTCGAGGAGCTTCTGAAGGGGCTCGCTGTTCTGCTCGTGTTCGCATGCTTCCGTCGCGAGTTCGACTCGGTGGTCGACGGCATCACATATGCAGGCATCACTGCGACGGGCTTCGCGGCGGTCGAGAACACGCTCTACATTTACCGCGACGGCTACGGTACAGCGGGACTCGAGGGACTGCTGTCTGTGGCCTTCATCCGCATCGTGCTCGTCGGGTGGATGCACCCATTCTTCACCGCGTTCATCGGAATCGGCCTCGCCGTGGCGCGCACCACGTCCAAGCCGTTGCTGCGCTGGACCGCGCCGCTCGCGGGCCTGCTGCTCGCGATGGGCACACACTCGTTTCACAACGGATTCGCCTTGCTAGTTGACGGCGTCGAGGGCTTCGCGCTCGGGCTCGCGATCGACTGGGTCGGCTATGCGTGCATGACCGGTTTCATCGGCTGGATGGTCTGGCGCGAGCGCGACATCCTGTTGCGACAGCTCGCGGGGGAGCTCCGCGATGGCCGCATCTCGCCGGGGCAGTACGCTCAGGCCATCTCGTTCACGCAGGTGAACGCACACCTCGCGGCCATTGCACGTGGCCGCTATCGCGCCACGCGCGCGTTCTACCAGTCACTCGGGGAGCTCGCGCACCACAAGGAACACCTCGAGCGCCACGGCGAGGAGCACGGTCACTCGCGTGAGATCGAGCGCCTTCGAGCCGCGCTCGGCGAGCTCTCTAGGCGCGCACTCTCCTGAGCGCTGGCCGCGGCTCACGCCGTGGCCAGAGCCGCTAGATAGATCGTCCTTTCAGTCTTTCGCCTTCGCGAGCGCCCGGGGCGGCTTACGCGTTAGACTATAGGGCCGGGCGGGTGCGCACTCTCGATCGTCGATCGAGCGGACGAGGTACGCCTCAAGAATCGCCGACGCCGGCGACCAAACGAGCACACGATCGACCGCAACGGCCGCAGCAAAGCCCATGGCCCCCCAGCACAACGCTTTCGTCCTCGCGGGCAACCTCCCGCGGATTCTCTCTCGCCGCGACCTCGAGCGCTGGCACGGGACGCCACCGCATGGCCACCCGTTCCGGGCGTTGCAGGTCGACGAGGGGTCGCAGGCGGTGTTCGTCCTCCGCGAGCTGATCGAGTTCGGCACGCGCGTGGTGCTGTTCGCCGGTTTGCCCTGCCCTGATGTGGTCATGGGCGCGAGGCTCCTCGGGCTGCGCGTCGTGCTCGCCCTCGACCGCGAGGACCTCGAGCGCTGCCGTCTGGGCGACTGGCGCGACGCCCGCGGCGCCGCACCATTCCACGCCCATCTCGTCGTCGGGCTCGGAATCGACCGGCCGGTGCGCGTGAAGACCGACGAGGGCAACGCCTGGAGCACGAGCTACATCGCCAAGGATCTCGCCTCGGTCGACCTGCACCACGTGCTGATGCTCGCCGACAAGGTGCTCGACACGACCCCGCAGCCGCCGTGGGGCGTCTCGACCTTCTGGCAGGTCTGCGCCGAGCTCGAGCTTTGGCGCACGATCGCCGCCGGGGACATCGAGTCCGAGGCGCTGGCCGTGCAGGAGCGCGTGTGGCAGCGCTGCTTCCGCATGCCGGGCGCGGAGTTCAAGTCCACGCGCACGCGCCCGATGCTGTCCAATCCCAGTCGCAAGCCGCGCGTGCTGTTCGTCTCGCACGAGCTCTCCAAGACCGGAGCGCCCACGGCGATGCTGTGGGCCCTGCGCGGCATGCGCGCGCTCGGGACGAGCTTCGAGCCCTGGGTGCTCGGCCTCGGCGACGGCCCGATGGAAGAGCTATTCGTCGAGGAGGTCGGCAAGGAGCGGTTCCTGAAGGCGCACTTCCGGGATGCATTCCCCCACTGCCGCGACATTCTCGCCGCCTACGATGCTGTCGATCCCGAGCTCGTCTTCCTGAACGCCTCGCCCGTGTATGCCCATGCGCCGCTCTTGCGCTGGAAGGGCGTGCCCGTCGTGTGGTGGTTCCACGACGGCATCAACGTCGCCAAGCGCGACGGGCACCTGTTTAGCCAGCGCGCGCTCGAAGCGTTCCACCGCTACGCGCTGCACAGCGCAGATCGCGTGCTGACGGCCTCGCACGACACGGTGCGCCAGATCGAGCTCTTCTGCCCGCCGATCGAGGGCAAGGTCGGCATGGTGCCCTACGGCTTCGACGTCGACTCGATCCTCGTCGAGGGCGAGCGCCTGCGCGCGCAGCGCGCGGAGCTGCGCGCGGAATTCGGCCTTCCCGACGACGGCGTGCTGTTCGCGTGCGTCGGCAGTCTCGAGCGCCGCAAGAACCAGAAGCGCCTCGTCGAGGCCTTCCAGAACCTGCTGCGCTCGCTCCCGGAAGGCGAGCGGGGCAAGCACCACCTCGCGCTCGTCGGCCGCCTCGACCCGGACAACCTCGGGCCGAAGAGCTTCCACGCTGAGATCGTTGCCGCGATCGAGCCGGAATTCGCCGCGCAGGTGCACATCACGGGCCCGCGCCCGAGCGGCTTCCCGGTCATGGTCGCCGCCGACTGCCAGGTGCTCGTCTCGACCAACGAGTGCTCTCCGCTCGTCAACATAGAGTCGATGCTGCTCGAGACGTTCGTCATCTCGTCGCGCGTGCACGGCATCCCCGAGGTCGTCCTCGACGGCGTGCGCGGCAAGCTCGTCGAGCCCGAGGACGTGGCGGACATCGAGTCGGCGCTGCGCTGGCTCGTCGAGACCAAGGCGCGCGAGCCGCAGAAGCTCGCGGCGATCCAGGCGCGCGCGAAGGCCTATGCCATCGCGAACCACGGCTTCGTCAACACGGGGAGCATCGTGCGCGACGAGCTCCAGCGCATGCTCGAGCTCCGCAAGGGGCCCGCGACGCGCCTGATCGGCGAGGTTGCCAACTGGGGGATCGAGAGCGAGCTCATGTTGCGCTGGTCGCTGATCAAGCACGACGTCTGGCATGGCTGCCTGCCCGTGCGCGAGCGTTGCCACACGTTCCACAACGCCAACGCGACGTTCCTCGCCGATCCGGAGACCGCCTCGAAGCGCGGCGCCTGATCAGGCCTGCGGCCCGGGTTCGCCCGCGCGCGCGGCGGCCTGCTCGGCGACGGACGACGCCTTGAAGGTGCCGTAGAGCAGCTGGTGGTACGTGAGCGCGAGTTGCGCGCCCTCGTATTCCGGCGTCTTGAAGGCGGGGGCGTGACCCGCCAGAGCGTCCAGCGCGGCTCGATCGCGCGCTAGGGAGACCAGCTCGGCTGCGAGCGCCTTCGCGTCCCCGCGCGGAAACAGTCGACCGAGCGCGTGCACCTTGCAGAACTCCGCGATGGCACCGGCCTCGGAAGCCAGCACGGGCCTGCGCTGCAGGCTCGCTCGCTCCAGCTCGAAGGGCGTATTCCCGAGGCCCACGGCGGGGATGACGAGCAGGTCGAACGCGGCGCTGGCGTCGTCGAACGCTTCGTACTCGTAGCCCTCGATCCAGCGTGCGCGACCCGCCGCGGGACTCGCGAGCACGCGCTCGCGCAGGGCGTCGTGCTCGAAGCGGTCGACTTCCGCGCAGCGTACGTGAACCTCGAGCTCGAGTGCGTCCGACTCGGACGCCGCCTCGAGGAAGGCGTCGACGAGCACGTGCAGGCCGTCGGCGCGAGCCGCGCTGCCGCAGAAGCCGACGCGCAAGCGGCTCGAGTCCGCACGCTGATGGGTCCGCACGGCCGAGACGGCGCGACTCGGCGCACTGAAGAGCGCCTTGGCCGTCGAGAGTCCGAAGCGCGCGATGTACTGATCGCGAACGAACTCGCTCGGGGCGAGCAGCAGGTCGAGCTCTCGCATGCGGCGCGTGAAGCGTTCCATGCGCCTCTCGATCGAGTCGCCGAACTTCTCGTGGAACTGCTCCTGAGCTTTCCACTTGGCTTCGCGCAGCGCCGTGCGCGTCGCGTGCAGCAGCGCGAGCGGGCGCCGCGCCGGCAAGCCGCGCGTGGCGTCGAAGCGCTGCTGGTACAGTCGCTTCCAAGACTGCGAGAACGTCTCCGGCGGAGCCGGGCGACGCGCCTCGTGCTCGGCGAGCTCCGCCGCGCGCAGCTCCGCCCAGCGCTCGCCGTGCACGCACGGGCCGCACTTGGCGAGCTCGATCGTGTCGCAGGTACTGCCATCCGTGCGGCACACGCGGGCCTTCAGCGGGCACATCGGCCAGAAGTCGCGGGCCGTCATCAGTGACTTGATGTTCAGCGAGCGCACGATCTCGAACAGACCGATGCCGAGCGAGTCCATGTCGTGGAAGTGCACGACGTCCGAGCGGTGCTCGCCGAGGAACAGCTTGAACTCCGCCTCGACGTCGTGGTGCACGTAGGAGCGTTCGAGCGGGCTCCACTCGACGCGCGGGCGGTTGAAGAAGCGGATCGTGACGCGCTCGCGGCGCTCGGTGTACACGTGGCCATCCGGCGTGGACGGGTCGTCGAAGGGCGTGAAGATCGCGACGTCGTGTAGCTCGGCCTGCGTGCGTGCGATGGCCCAGACATGCTCGGCCACGCCCCCACTGCCGTGGGGCGCGAGTGCGTTGGTGACGTGGAGGATGCGCATGGGGGTCGGGGAGAGGGGGCTGTCCCGCCGCGAGATTAGAGAGGCGGGGCTCGGTCAGACGAAGAAGGCGGGCGCGAGCCAGATCGCCCGGGGGGATCCGGCGTGGTAACCCGACTTGGTCTGGGTCGAGAGGACTACCGTGCAGATTTGGTGGTCGCCATCCGGGAGCGTGAGGTTGAGCGAGACGGGCGTCTCGCCGCCGCGAATGAGCTTCGAGGCATGAGCTACGCGATGCCCGAATCTAGCTTTGACCTCGACAGCGAACTCGACTTCGAGAGCGGACGGCCCTTCCACGCACACCTTGGACTGGAAGCGTCGGCGGCCGGCGAGGGAAAGGTCGGGGTACGTCAGTACGCCTCGCGTGCCGATCGGCCCCGGGCCGAGCGTGAAGTCATCGCGGTTGATGGGAATGTGCGCATCGCGGGGCAGTCCATCCAGCAGCGCGCCCCCGGCGCCCTCGGAGCTCGAGTAGAACAGCTTCATTCCGTGGTCGACCGTCGTGGCAGCGCCGTCTAAGGAGTACCCCGCGAGCGCCATCGCGACGGAACACTCCTTCAGGAAGACGCCCTGCAGGCCCGGGTCCCAGCCGGCCTCCGCCATGGTGAGCTCACGCCCCTCGCCGGCGGGACGCGACTGCTCGAGACGGTCCCTCTGGAACGTCTGCGCCACTCCCTCCCGTTGCTTGGGCGTGAGACCGAGGAAGCGCGCCAACTCGTCCGCGACCTTGTCGGGCTCGAGCGCCATGCTCTCCTGACGGACCTCGATCCAGCGATCTCCGAGCTTGGAACGCACCTGGTGCCAGGCCGTGATGGTCCCCGCCCAGCTGCGGCAGTGGTACCAGAAGGGCGTCTGGGGGAACTTCGTCCTGCGCGAGAGCACGTTCTCGATGCCCCGGCGCTTGCAGTAGATGAAGCGCGCGTTGGGAAACATCTCGAGCAGGAGCGGCGCGACGTGTACCGCCGGCGCCCTGTCGAAGTCGCTGGGGGTCTTGTCGCACCACACACCTGTCGGGCGATGCTGCGCGAAGAACGCCTTGAAGTAGTTGATGACGTAGGTACTGAAGGCGCTCGAGTCGAGGGCGCTCAGCAAGTAGCGGTCGCCGCTCCCTGGGAAGTTGCTCGTGACGGTTTCGATCGAGTTCAGCACACTCTGCATCAGGGTGCTGACGTGGCCTTCTTCGTTGCCGGGAATGCCTGCGCCGTGGGTCAGCGCGTAGCCCATCGCGCTCGTGCCGGAGCGCACGCTGCCGAGCACGAAGATGGGCGAGGACATGTTCGCGGGCCGGCGCTGCGGATGCAGCACGGCGGCGAGTTCAGGGGCGAGTTTCGGGTCTTGCATATTTGCGGTGGGTCTGGTTTCGCGACTTCGGCCCCCCGGGCATCGAACCAAGTGTGGCTCTGAGTCTAGAGTTTAGCAACGTGACTGGCCCGGCGGTGCCATGTTCGGAACTTGGAACGGGGCCGTCGTCTCGAAGCAGGGATGGGCGTCCCTCGAGAGAAGTTCCGGCCGATCGCGCGCAGGCCGGGAACGGAGCACGCCACGCGTCCCGTCAGCGACAGGACGCACGGCGCGCGCGGAACGGACTCCGGCGGGCGCGACCTAGGTGCGCGAGGCCTCGAAGATCGACTGGATCGCATCGTCGAGCGCCGCATTGAATTCGGCGTCCGACTGCTGGGCGCTGAGGCCTTCGGTCAGCGCGCGGCTGAAGCTCGCGATCATGCTGTGGTTGCGGGCGAGCTTCTGATTGCTGCGAGCGCGCGAGTAGCCGCCCGAGAGCGCGACCACGCGCGCGACGTTGGAGTGCTCGATCAGGCGCGCGTAGCAGTCGTCGACCTCAGGGAGCGTGAGCTTCAGCATCACGGTCTCGTGAGGCGCGAGCTCGTCGAGGTGTGCGCACAGCGCCTGTTCGAGCATGTCCTCGGCCGCGATCTTGTCCGGGCAGTCGATGTCGACCTCCGGCTCGATGATCGGCACGAGGCCGGCCGCGCAGATGCGCTTGCCGATCTCGAACTGCTGGGCGACGACCTTCTCGATGCCGGCCTCGCTGGCCTGCTTGATCACCGAGCGCATCTTGGTGCCAAACACCATGTTCTTCGCGGCACGCTCGAGCAGCTTGTCGAGGTCGGGCATGTCCTTCATCAACTGCACACCGTCGGTCTCGGTCGCGAGGCCCTTGTCGACCTTCAGGAACGGCACGACGCGCTTCTCGAGCCAGAGGTACTGGGCCGTGCCCTTGCCGCATACCTGCCGGTCCATGGTGTTCTCGAACAGGATCGCGCCGAGGATGCGGTCGCCGTTGAAGGCCGGGGAGGTCACGATGCGCGTGCGCATCTCGTGCACCTTCGCGTACATGGCCTCCTCGCCGGAGTAGGCGCTCTCGGGCACGCCGTACAGCTTGAGAGCCTTGGGCGTGCTGCCGCCGGACTGGTCGAGGGCGGCGAGGAATCCATCCTGGGAGACGACCTTGGTGAGCTGCAGATCGAACGACATCGCGTGAGGTTCTCGGGAGGTTGCCTGAAGTCGGGGTACGACCGGAGTGTCACCGATCGCCCGAGTTGGATCAACGGTGGCGCGCGGACCTGCGCCCGAGTCCGCTCGAGGCTGCGGATCCGGGCCCCCTGCGGCATGGTCCAAAGGCAGAGCCATATCTCGACACGGGAGCGATCCCAGGCCCGCTTGCGCGCCCTAGACTACGTACATGTTGGCCCTGCTGCCCCATATTGCGGCCCTGCTACTCGCCCTCGCTCCAGCTCCGTCCGCCCGATCTTCGAGCGTGGCGGCTCGTGCGCCAGAGGGCGAGCTCGAGATCGTCGCCGACACCAAGCGGACGGGCGACGTGCGCGCGAAGGCCCTGCGTGAGTTCATGGATCGCGCCAGCGCCGAAGGTCGCTGTGCTCAGGCGGCGGCCGAGCTCGACCGCGTGATTCTCGAGCGCGCCTTCCCCGCTTGGCTGCGCCGCGTCGGCGCCGAGGCGATCGCGAAGTGCGGCGACGAGGCGACCGCCAAGTACGTGGCCGCCGGCATCGGGCGCGGCGAGACGCTCGAGCGGCTGCACTACCTGCGCGCGGCGCGCGGACTGCCCTGCAAGTCCACGGCCGAGGCCGCGCTGCGCGCGCTCGGCTACGAGGATCCGCGCGTGCGCTGCGAGGCCGCGGAACTGCTTGCGCGCCAGCGCGTGGCCGGCGCGTTCGACGAGCTTGCGGCGATCGCATCGCGCAATAAGGACACGGAGGTCGTCGAGACGGCGCTCGTCGCCGCGAGCGCAATCCGGCGGGGTACCGCGCAGTGGCCCGAGTGGCAGGAGCGCCTGTTCGAGTGGTCGCGCGAAAAGGACGGCGTGCGCAAGCGGGCCGCGATCGCGGAGCTCCTCGCCGTCGAGGGTCCCCACGCATCCGAGGTCGCCGCGCGCGAGCTCAACGACGCGATCTGGTCCGTGCGCGTGCTGGCCATCGAGTGGCTGGAGCGCAACATCACGCCCGGGCGACTCGACCTCCTGATCGCACGGCTCGCGGCCGAGACGGACGGCTCGCGCGTCCACGGCGACCTGCTCGATGCGCTCGGACGGCTGACGGGCATCCAGCGCTACCGCACGCACGCCGCTTGGTTGAAGTGGCGCGAGAACGCCGGCCGCGACTGGAAGCCCGGCGACATCGTCGGCAAGTCGGCCGAGGGAGGCTCGGCACAGGGCCGCTCGAAGGCCGCGCGCTTCTATGGCGTCGACATCGCGTCGGCGCGCACGGCTTATGTCGTCGACCTGTCAGGCTCGATGGGTGCGCTGTCGAAGTCGCCAGGTGAAGAGAAGCTCAAGCGTATCGACGTGGCGCGGCGGGAGCTTCTCGGGCTCGTCGACGCGCTGCCCGCGGGCTCGTGGTTCAACATCGTCGGCTTCGGCGACACCGTGCATCCATGGCTCGACGCGATCGAAGACTTCACCGGCGGGCGCAAGGCGCGGCGCGACGAGCAGGGTGAGCTAGAGTCCACGGCGAAGAAGCGCGACGACGAGGCCCGGGCCAGAGCGCGCGAGTGGATCAGCAAGCTCACGCTCGCGGGCAGCACGAACATCTACGACGCACTCGCCTTCGCGTTCTCCGACCCCGACGTCGACACAATCTGCTTCATGACCGACGGTACCCCGACGATCGGCACGGAGACCGAGGCCATCGCGATTCGCGAGGAGCTGGTGCGCTGGAATCGCTCGCGTAAGGTTCGCATCCACTGCATCGCTGTCGGCGACGACAGCTCGCTGCCGAAGTGGATCGCCGCCGACCACGGTGGCGTGCACCGCTTCGTGCCCTGAGCGCACCGTGCTCAGTCGAGCCGGGGCGCCAGCGACCCGACCGCGGCGCCGAGCAGCGGCAGCGGGAAGAGGGCCCCGATGGAGGCTGGTCATGGTCAGCACGTGCCATGCCTCGGCCTGCACGAGCGGGACGAGCCGCAAGCCCTGCGGGCTCGCGCGCTCATCTGCACTGCGGACCGCCACGGCGGCGCTTCGGTCTCGCGCTCCGAACGAGGCGGCACAGGCACTGGCGCCCACGAAGAGCGCCACGAGAGGACGCCGTGAGATCCTGAACCAGTTGTCGGACTTCGGGGTGAGCGGCAAACCGCGAGGAGACATGCTGCGACGGCGAGCAGCAGCGCGGCGGACCCCAGTCAGGCCACTGCAAGGAGTCACAGCGATCGCGGGGCCTTGCCGAGGGCGGCGAGGACCGCCGGTCGCATTCTCGGTGCTCCCCGCAGTCGGGCGTGCCCCCATGCGCTCATACGCGTCGACATAGTTCGAACCCTCGTGTACGAATCCTGGCGAGCCACCCGACTTCGGGTGCCATTCGCGCCAGGCGCGATTGTGAGCGATGAGCGTGCCCTCCAAGTGGAGGATGCACAGCGGCGTCTCGAGCGCCTCCACGGCCAGCGCCCAGATGCGGGCAGGCTCGCGGCCCACGTCTCCGCGGCGCGTCTCGACGCCGTCCTTGCGAAAAATGCGCCTGCTCACAGGTTCGCGCTCGGGGAGGACAACTCTCCCCCCCCCAAGTCCATGGAGCCAAGCAACAGCCGAGAGCGGGCGCCCAATTCCGGACTCCGCGCCGGCCCCGGCGGAAGAGCCGCCGTCAGGCCTCGAGGGCCTCCCGCACCTTCTGGGAGAGCTCCGCGAACGTGCAGGGCTTGGGCAGGAAGAGGGCATTCTCGGGCAGTCCGCTCGCGACGACATGCCGGGAGTCGGCGTATCCGAACGTGAACCGCACGCGCGCGTGCGGCTGCAGCTCGCGGATGCGCCGCACCAGTTCGGGACCGGTCATGCCGGGCATCACGACAGCGGTGAACACAAGCGAGATGTCCGCCGCTCGCTGCGCAATGAGCTCGAGCGCGGCTTGGGGAGTTGACGCGACGAGCGCACGGTAGCCAGCGTTGCCGAGCGCGCATTCTGCGGTCAGGCGAATGGAGGCATCGTCCTCGACGACCAGCACCGTCTCGGTCGTGACCGAGCGAGGAACAGGGCGAAGATCGGGCTCCGCGCCGCGGGCCGGCGCGCTCCACACCGGCAGGTAGACGAAAAAAACGCGAGCCTGCGCCGAACTCGCTCTCGACCCGGACCGCGCCACGGGAGCGCTGGACGATGGCGTAGACCGTCGCGAGACCGAGTCCGGTGCCGTTGCCTTCGGCAGTCTTGGTCCAGAAGAAGGGCTCGAAAATGCGGTCGAGGGTGGCCGCGCCCATGCCACATCCGTTGTCCTCGACGCGCAGCTCGACGTAGTCGCCCTCGGGCAGGTGCAGGACCGACGCACGCTCCCCCTCGACGCGCTCCGCCTGCGTCCTGATCGCAAGCCGTCCACCACTACGCATGGCGTCGCGCGCGTTGAGAGCGAGGTTCATGATGACTTGCTGGATTTCCGACGTATCGCCGAGCACGGCGCCGGGCACCGGGGCGAGATCGAGCTGCACGCAGATGTGCTCTCCGATCACGCGCTCGAGCATGTGCACCACGTCGAGCACGATCGTGTTGAGCTCGCGCGCGAAGGGCTGGAGCACCTGCCGCCGACTGAAGGCGCGCAGCTGCGCCGTCAGCGCCGCGGCGCGCGAGCCGGCCTGCGCGATGTCCTGCGCGATGTCCTGCGCCGAGCGCCGCTGAGAGCTGCCTTCGGGCAGGTCCGCCACGAGCAGGTCTGCCGTGGCGTTGATCACCGTGAGCAGGATGTTGAAGTCGTGGGAGATGCCGCCCGAGAGACGACCCACGGTCTCGAGGCTCTGGGCGACAGCGAGCGGCCGCTGCAGCCTGCGACGCTCCTTGATGTCGCGGTAGATGCCGAGGATCGACACCTGCCCGCCTCGCATGCGGATGGGCGTGGCGAGCAGCGACACCTCGGCCAGCGAGCCGTCCTTGTGCTGCCGCACCGTGTCGATGTTGATCACCTCGGACGTACCGGCGCGCACGCACAGATCGGCGCCTTGCACGCGCAAGTCCGACGGCAACACGAGCGTGTCGATGTGACGTCCGACCGCCTCCTCGGGCGTGTAGCCGAAGAGGCGCGTGAACTCCGAATTGATGCGCTGCATGCGGCCGTCGGTGGCGAGGAACATGATCGCCTCGGGCGCTCCCTCGACGATCTGGTCGAGGAAGGCGGTCTTCCACGTGCGGTCGGCCTCGGCGGCATGCTGCAGGGTCGCATCGTGCAGAAACGCGAGCGCGCAGATGCCGCCGTCGGGCTGCGAACGCGGCGAGAGGTCGCCCTCGAGCACGACTCGCGACTCGGACGGGCCGAGCATCGCCAGCTCGAGCCGGCGCGCCGCCTGCCCGTGGAGCACGGAGTCGAGCGCGGCTGCGGCTGCGGCGCGCGACTCGTCGCGAACGAGATCGAGGAAGGGCTGGCCGTCGCAGGCCACCTTCGTAGTTCCGAGCGCGCAGGCTCAGGCGTTGTTCACGAAGTGCGCACGAGCGTCGACGTCGATCATGGCCATGAGCTCGCTGCAGAGCTCGACGAGCTCCATAGCGGCCGCAGCCTGCTCTGGCGATTGCTCTCGCAGACTGCTCATGTTCGTCGAGTAGCTCTTGCTAACCGACATCGGAGGGAGGCGAAGGTGTATTCAGGCACTGGGCTCGGAAGCGCTGTCCAGTTTGGGCGGCAGCGCCTGTCCCCGCTGGCGGACCATCCGGTCGCGTCCCGAGTGCTTGGCGTCGTAGAGCTTCCCGGCGAGAAGGGGATACAGCGATTCGAAGCTCGTGTCCGCGCCCACGTCGGCTGCGTGGGCGACACCGATCGACGCACTCGCGGCACGATCCCCGACACAACATCCGGCGCGCACCGAGTTCAGCAGTGACCGCATGCGCCACTCTGCCGTTTCAGGCAATATTTCGAGGAAAAAGGTCGAGACTTCGCCCCCACCACCACCCGGGCGCGCAGGTCTGCATCGCGCAGGTGAACATGCATCAGCAGCGCCACGCGCCGCAGGAGCTCGTCGCCCACGTTGTGTCCCAACGGATCGTCGACCGACGTAGACGGGTCGAGGTCGAGCAGAGAGAGCGCGAACGGCGGTCCGTTGCACCGGCTGCGCGCGAACTCGCGCGACACTTCGCGCACGAACCCGCACCGATTCGGGAACTCCGTGAGTTCGTCGGTGAGGGCCAGACGCTCGAACGTGTCGCGCGGCGCGATGTTCGAGAGCGTGCCCGACATGGCCTGCGCCAGCACGCCGAATTGCGGGTTCAGGGCCTCGAACTCCGCCAGCGAGCACGCGGCGTCTGCTTGCGTCAGCTTGACCGTGAGCAGCGTGACCTCGCATGCGTTCGCGAGCAGCGGGGCGCACAGCTCGGTCTCGCGGAGCAGCGGCGCAAGCGCGGTCCACTCGAGCCAGACGTGCGAACCGTTCACGTGACGATGGCGAATCCGCAGCCCCTCGAAGCTGTGGCCGTCGTTCAGGCGAGCGATCGCTGCGGCGGTTCGCTCGCAATCATCGCCATGGATCGACTCCGCGGAGCTCCGCCCTCGCAGGGCATCGAAGTCCCAACCGAGGATCTCGACCCAGCGACCGTGGATGTCCGGCAGCTTCCCGGCCCGGTGCGTGATGCAGTTGAGATCGACCGAGTTCTCGAAGTGGCGCATGTGCATCTGGAACTCGAACTCCGCGCGACGCCGGCCGAGCTCCTGCCGGTTGGCGACGAGCTGCTGCAGCGCCACGGCCGCATGGTTGCGCAGCTGCTCCATTTGCGAGCGCGATGCCCGCCGCGGCCACGTGTCGATGACGTACAGCGTCCCGACCACCATGCCCGCCGGATCGAGCCCGGAGCATGCAGCGACACCACCGCCGCGAACCGCACCCGCGGCTCGAGCCGCACGACCTCGGCGGCAGAGAAGCGCAAATCAAGGGACGCGTCCTCGATGACCAGCTCGGCCCCTTCGCGAACCACGTGATCGCACGGGCAGGACTCCCGCGCCGCTTCCAGACGCTCCATCCCGTGCCGCGCCACGAAGCGCACATGGCCGTCGTCGACGAGGGCGAGGAACCCGAGCGGCGCATCGAACATGAGCCCGGCGATGCGCGCGATGCTGTCGAGTCCGGGATCCGGCTCGAAGTCGGTGACGAAGTAGGATGCGAGCGGCGCGCTTCGCTCAGACGCGCGGTCGTAGGCGCCGGGGGCCCCAGCCCCGCCCGTACCGTTCTTGCGCTCCCTGATCGCCCCTCGCGAGTCCGTCCCCACCACATGACCTCGGCTCCTTCGGAGGGGGGGTAAGAAGGCGAATTCCGAGGCTTCGGATCGCGGACGAAGAAGCGGGCAGCCTGAGTGAACCAGCCCACTTGATCATGGGCAGGGGCGCGCGCGCATGACGCCGGCAAAAGCTGACTGGCCGTCAGGAAATGCACTCGAGGTCACACCGCGGGCCCCGGTGCGCCGTTGGCGCTTGACGAAGGCGGGCAACATGAGTGCTACTTACAAAACGCGGGATGACGAAACGGTGACGCTTGCCGCTGCGACCGCGGACTGCGCCACGGGCGCTACTAGTAGGCGGAGCTGGCGCTCGCGGCGTGCTGCTTCCAGGCCAGCGCCAGCGCAAACCCGAGCGCCGCGACGAGGGCAACCCAGCGGCCCAGCGCTCCCCCTCGGGTCGCGGCGAGCGTGCAGGCCGGTGCGAAGGTCAGCGCCCAACGCGCCACGGGCGGCAGGCTCGAGAAATGGCTCGCGGCGAGCGCGAGGGACGCGACCTGCAGGACCGCCAGCGACGCGACCGCTCCCGTGTAGTCCGCACCGCGCGCGAGCCAGCCCGCGACGAGGGCCGCCACCAGCACGGCCGTGAGGCTCGCCGCGAACTGCGCGTAGATCACCGAGCCCGTGAGCCCGACACAGGCCGCGGTCGCAATAGCCATGACCGCCGCCAATAGGGCGGCTTCGGGCCCGCGCTCGCGCTCGGCGACGCGCTCGAGTGCGAGCGTGCCCAGACCCGCGGCCAGCGCAGTTCCGAGCAGCTCCAGCGCCAGTTCCGGGGCACTCATGTCCGAGAGGCGCGCCCGTAGCAGCAGGGCCGCGGCGAGGGCCCCGCCGAGGGCCGCGAGGGCAGCCCGCGCCCCAAGGCGCCGCACGAAGCAGCTGACGAGCGCATACGCGCCACCGAGCGCTCCGCACCAGAACAGGGCCTCGTTCGAAGTCGCGGGCGGCACCCCCGGCAAGCCGCCGAGGCTCGCGCCGTGGCCTACGGCGTAGCCGACCGCGACCCCGAGGGCGCCGAGCTGGCCGCGGCGGGCTCCCCACAGGCAGGCCAGCCCCGCGAGAACGGCCGGCACGAGCAGCAACCCGAGCGCGAGGACGAGCGGAGGAGTAGAGAGATCCATGGTCGACTGCTATAGGCGTTCGGGAGAACCTGCGAAAGACCGTGGCGATGCCTTCCGCGCCCCGAGAGTGTCGGGGCCCGCTCCGCCTCGCCCCTCGGGCTTGGGGCCGGCAAGCGTCGATGCTCTGCACGGTACACAGGCCAAGGATGCACCCCCCGCAGGCTTCGATCAGCACCAGCACGGGCGCCCGCCGGGCGCCTGCGCTGTGGAAGGTCGAGCCATGAACGAGTCGAAGCTCGCGCTGGTGATGGGCGGCGGCGGCGCTCGCGCCGCGTACCAAGCCGGCGTGCTGCGCACGATCGCGCGGCGCTTTCCCGAGCTCCACCTGCCGATCCTCGCCGGAGTGTCTGCCGGTGCGATCAACACCGCGTTCCTCGCAGCGCGCGAGGGGACCTTCGGCGAGCGCGCCGCCGAGCTCGAGATGCTCTGGCGCGGACTGACGACGGAGCGCGTGCTGTGCAGCGACGCGCTGACCTTGCTCAAGACGGCTGCACGCTGGGGGCTGCGGCTCTCGAGCGGTTCGAGCAGCCTCGCGCCGCGGCCGCGTGCGATGGTCGACACCCAGCCGCTGCGCGAGCTGCTGCATGAGGCGCTGCGCGCGGAAGATGGCGCGCAACTTCGCGCGCGGGCTCGAGGCCGTCGCGATCACAACCACCGAGTACGGCAGCGGCGACTCGATCACGCACGTGCAGTCGCGCGACGCGCGTGGCTGGACCCGCCCCCACCGCTTCGGTGTCCGCACGCAGCTCGACGTCGAGCACATCATGGCGAGCTCGGCCCTGCCCCTGTTCTTCCCGGCCGTGAAGCTCGGCGGCGCGTGGCATGGAGACGGTGGCATCGGCCTGCGAGCTCCGCTCTCACCGGCGGTGCACCTCGGCGCCGACCGCATCCTCGCGATCTCCACGCGCTACGAGCGCTCGTCGCGCGATCCGCTCCCGGCGCGCTCGGACTATCCCCCGCCGACGCAGGTGATCGGCCTGCTGCTCGGTGCGATCTTCCTCGACATGCTCGATCAGGACGCCCTGCACCTCGAGCGCGTGAACGCGTTGCTCGAGGCCCTGCCGGAGGAGCGCCGCCGCGGCCTGCGGCCTGTGCGCCTCCTGCTCCTGCGCCCGTCGCGCAACATCGCCGCCCTCGCGGCCCAGCATGAGACCCGCCTGCCCCAGCCCTACCGATTCCTCATGCGCGGCACGGGTACCAAGGAGACGCGCACGCCCGAGTCGCTCTCGATGGTGCTGTTCGAGCCTCCCTACACGAGCGAGCTCGTCGCCATGGGCGAGGAGGACACCGAGCGGCGCATGGACGAGATCGCGGCCTTCCTCGAGGGCGAGGAGCGGGGAGCGCTGCAAGCGACGGGCTTCTGGCGCGTGTGAAGCGCGGCCGGCTCGGGCAAGATGGAGCGCGCCCATGACCGGGCGCTTCCCATGCTCACGCTGTTCCTCCTCGCGGCCTCCACGTCCGACCTCACCGAGCGCTTCGAAGGCCCGCGGGGCGCGCGCGTGACCTTGTGGGCGAGCTCGCCCGCGCTTTACAACCCGACGGCGATCGACGTCGACGCGCGCGGGCGCGTGTGGGTCGCGGAGGCGGTCAACTATCGCAAGTGGAATGGCCGCAATCCGGGCCTCGCGCACGAGGCGGGCGATCGCATCGTGATCCTCGCGGACACGGACAGCGACGGCATCGCCGACAGTTCGAAGGTGTTCGCGCAGTCGAAGGACCTCGTCGCACCGCTCGGCATCGCCGTCCTCGGCTCGCGCGTGATCGTCTCGTGCTCGCCCACCGCGTGGATCTTCCACGACGACGACGGCGACGACGTCGCGGACCGGCAGGAGCCGTTCCTCTCGGGCTTCGGTGGCTTCGACCACGACCACGGCCTGCACTCCTTCGTCGGCGGTCCAGACGGCGCGTGGTGGTTCAACGCCGGTAACGCGGGCCCGCACCGCGTGCAGGACGCGCTCGGACGCTGGCTGCGCTCGGGTTCGATCTACAACGACGGCGGACCCACGATCGTCGACAACCGTCCGGGGCTCGTGTCGGACGACGGGCGCGTGTGGACCGGCGGGCTCGCGCTGCGTGTGCAGCCCGATGGCTCGCGCCTCGAGGTGCGCTCGCACAACTACCGCAACAACTACGAGCTCGCGCTCGATTCGTTCGGCAACGTGTTCCAGACCGACAACGACGACGGGCCGCCCGCGTCGCGCACGCTGTGGTGCCTCGAGGGCGGCAACCACGGCTTTTTCTCGCCCGACGGCTCGCGCCTGTGGAGTGCCGACCAGCGCCCCGGACAGGACACGCTCCTTGCGCACTGGCATGCGGAGGATCCCGGCGTGGCCACGAGCGGCTGCGTCCACGGCCATGGCGGCCCGACCGGACTGGTCGTGTACGAGGGCAGCCAGCTCACGCAGTTCGAGGGCTGGGTGCTCGATGCGGATGCCGGCGCGGGCGCGGTGTACGCGCACCAGCCGCGACCGCGTGGCGCGGGCATCGAGCTCGAGCACGGCACGTTCCTGCGACCGAAGGCCGGCGACGCCGATGCCCAGCGCTTCCGCCCGAGCGACGTGGCCGTCGGGCTCGACGGCTCCGTGTACGTCGCCGACTGGTTCGATCCCGGCGTCGGCGGCCACGCCATGGCCGACGCCCAGGGCTACGGCCGCATCCTGCGCATCTCGAGCCAGTCGTCGCGCGGCGTGAACCCGCGCCTGGGATTCCAGCGCATCGAGTCCTGCCTCGCCGCGCTGCTGAGCCCCGCCGTGAACGTGCGCTGGCAAGCCTTCGAGATGCTCGACGCGTTCGGCGACGCGGCGCTACCGCGCCTGCAGCAGGTCGCTTCGGCGCCCCAGTCGCGCCTCGCGGCGCGTGCCCTGTGGCTGCTCGCTCGCCGCGGCGAACACGGGCGCGGCATCGTGCGCGAGTACCTCGGCCATCCCGACGAGAACCTGCGCGTCACGGCCCTGCGCGCGCTGCGCGCCGTGGATGTCGACGTCACCGAGCTCGCGAAGTTCGTGCTCGAGGACCGCTCGCAGGCGACGCGGCGCGAGCTCGCGCTCGCGCTACGCGATGTCGACGCCGAGCGCGCGGTGCCGTTGCTGGCGGCATTGTGCGAGCCTTGGCCCGAAAGCGATCGAACCTTCGTCGAGGCCATCGGCATCGGCGCACAGGGCCGCGAGGAAGCGCTCTACGCCGCGATCTCGGCGCTCGATACCGAGCGCAAGGACGGCGAGCTCTCCGAGCGTCGCAGTGCGCTCGCCTGGCGCCTGCATCCCGACGGGGCGCTCGAGGATCTGCGGCGCGAAGCGCTCGGGTCGAACAGCGCGGCGCGCCGCTCGCGCGCGCTCGACGGCCTCGCCTTCTCGAAGTCGCGGGCCGCGGCGGACTCGATGCTCCAGCTCGCGCTCGCGGGCCCTGCCGAGCTGCGCCCCAGAGCCGCGTGGTGGGTGCGCCACCGCGACAGCAACGACTGGCGCGGCTTCGGCCTCGCGCGCGAGCTCGGCGACATGCAGCGCGATGCCGCGCGCAGGGCGTGGTCGAGCGGCGTGCTGCGCGAGAGCCGCCTCGTCGAACTCGACGTCGATCTCTCCGGCGCGCGCCACGTGCTGCTCGCCGTGACACCCGCAGGCGACGGCATTTCCTACGACTGGGCCGACTGGATCGAGCCCCGTTTCGTCGGACCGCAAGGCGAAGTCGCGCTTGCGTCGCTGCCATGGGTGCGCGCCTCGTCTGGCTTTGGCTCCACCTACGTCGGCAAGAGCTGCGAGGGCGGACCGCTCGTCGTCGACGGTGCGACCTACAGCGACGGTATCGGCACGCATGCGGCGAGCGAGATCGTGTTCCGCATTCCTGAAGGCATGCAGCGACTCGTCGCTCGCTGTTCGCCGGACGACAACGGCCCGCGGCGTCCGGGCTCGACCACGAGCGTCGAGTTCGAGGTCTGGCTCGACATCGCGCCCGATCTCAGCGCGCTCGCCACGGCGCGCGGGCGCGCGCTCGATGCGAACGCGACGGCAGCCGAACGACTCGCCGCCGCACGCGAGCTGCTGGCGACGCCACAGGGCGCGCAGGCGCTGGTGCACCTCGCTGCGACCGGACGTCTCGCGCCGGAGCTCTCCGCCCCCCTGCGCGAGCCGCTGCTCGCCCACGCGGATCCCGCCGTGCGCGCGCTCGCCGCGGCGCAGTGGCCGGCGAACGTCGAGGCGATCGC
>SXKQ01000159.1 GCA_005778045.1 Planctomycetia bacterium | reverse complement strand
GCGCGCGGCCAGGCGCACGGCGATAATGTCCGGAAACAAGTCCTGCTCGACCGGGAAGAAAGGCGCGTCGTGCTCGTCGAGCTTGCCGGCGATGACCTCGTCGGCCGCAGCGAGCAGCGCCCTGTGCTGCTTCTTGTCGAGCATGCCGAGCTCGTCGAGCTCGATATTGGGCAGCGCCGCACTCTTCTTGACCACGCCTAGGGCGCGGATCAGCGGCCGCGAGAAGCGGTGACCACCGAGCTTGAAGTTCTTGCGCGAGCGCTGGGTCTAGGCGCCGTACAGGGAGTCGGACGAAACCTCGATCGGTCCAAAGGAGTCGCTTTCGGTGCGGGTGGTGGCCATGGAGGGACGGCTCCGAAGATTGGGGATCCTGCTCGCGAAAGCTCGGGGGATAGGAGCGCGCCCGGGGCCGGACAACGCCGCCCAATGGCGTATCTCGCGCCTCATACGTGCGGTGTCGGGCGCAACCAGCGCCCCGTGAGGGCCGCGCCAGCCCCCAGCAGCACGATGGGGATCAGCTCGCCCCACACGCGCAGCTCGCCCCAGTTGGCCGCGCGGAACATCAGCAGCGCGTACAGCGGCACGATCCATAGGGCGCGCCGCGTCCAGGGATCGCGCTGGGCGCGCCACCAGAGCAGCAGCGGAATCCAGGCGAACGCGAAGCTGGTGGCGAGCCACAGGTAGGTCGAGAGCTCGCCGAGCGCCTCCTCGTTCTTCTCGGCGTTCGGCCGGTACAGCAGCATCTTGGCGCCGACCGCGCGCGGGTTCGACAGGTACAGGCTGTACTTGACCGCGAACCACAGTGCCGCCTGTGCGCTGACGTGCAGCGCGATCCGCCGCCAAGGCTCGCGCCCCAACGCCGTCAGCGCGTACACGACGCTGAGGACGAAGGTGGTCTCCCGGTTGTAGGAGGCGAGCACGAACAGCGGATAGAAGACGAACCAACGCGACTCGCGCAGCAGGAGCAGTCCCGTGCTGATGAAGAACACCGTCGACATGTCCCACGCGTACCAATAGGGGTAGAGGCGCGGCAGCACGAAGTGGCAGGCGAGCGCCGGGAACAGCGCGAGCGCCGTGAGCAGCGCAGCTCGCTCGTCGCGCAGGGCGTGGCGCGCCAGGCGCCGCAGCGCGTAGAACGCGCCGACGATCGCCGCGGAGTCAAAGACGTGGAACACGCTCTCGATCGACGGCGCGCCGCCCAAGAACGCCCGCACGCGCACCACCAGAGCCGGCATGAAGATCCGGAAGTCGAAGGGGCGTGAAGCCGGCAGGCGCTCCTCGCAGGCGACCCGCAGGATCGTCCCGGGCGGGAAGACCTCGTTGAACTGCACACGCGCCCAGCTCAGCAGCGCGGCGAGCGCCAGCACCACGGCGAACAGCACCACGGCGAACAGCACCCGCGCGCGCCCGCGGCCGGCAGCGGCGGCGCGACCGACACCGTCGGCGGCTGGCGCGCGCTCCGGGAGGTTACCCATGGATCAGCGAACCCTACGCGGCCCGGGCGCGCCGGGCCAGGCGCGTGGAGACCAGGCCCCGTTCTTGGGGCGTTCCTTCTCCCGCCACTCGCGCCAGGCCTTGCTGCGCTCGCTGGCGTCCGGCGCTTGCGCGTCGCAGGGCAAATCGCGCTCAGTGATCGCGCGCAGCCATAGATAGGCAGCTTTGCGAACGAGGCCCTCGGGGTCCGCGGATAGGAGAAATTGCAGCGGTTGGTGAGCGAGAAGGTGACTTGGAAGGGGCTCTTTGCCCGCGTGAGGCGGCGGGCCCGGAGCTGCGCGACCGGCAGCGCGCGAGAGAGAAGGCTGCGCGCACCGCGCCACAGGCGGTCGGCCGGGACGAGGTCGGCGAAGCCGCGCGCGGTGGCCATCGGAGGCCACGCTAGGCCCGCGCGTTCGGGCGCGTCAATCGCGCGACGGGGGGCCTGCAATGGATCGCGCGCGGAGCACCGACCTCCTGCGTCTCTGCCGCGTGAAGGACTGGGTCCACTTCCTGCCGCTGCCGCTCGTCGGCTGGTGCGCGACGCCTGCCCCCCGGAGCGTGGCCGTCCTCGCCGGGGCGGTGCTCGGGTGGGCGCTCGGCCTCGCCTAAGCCTCCGCGCTCAACCCGGCCTTCGACGGCCGCGTCGACCGGCTCCAGCCCCGCAAGAACCCGGTCGGTTCGCGCCTCGCGGTGCCCGAGGCGCTGCGGCTCGCGGCGCTCCCGCTGTGCGCCGCCCCGGTGGTGGTGGGGCTGCTGGCGCCCGCGGGCCTCGCCGCGCTGGCGGTCTTCGTCGCGGCGGCGACGCTGTACTCCGCCCTGCCGCGGCTCAGGCGGGTGCCGCTCCTCGGCACGCTCTGGAACCTCTTCGTGGGGGCCCCCGGGATGTTCTTCGCCGCGCGCCCCGCCGCGCTCGCGCCGCCGTCGCCGTTGTCTCGTCGGGCTGTTCTGCCTGCTGCTCCTCGCGAGTCAGCTGCTGCACGAAGCGCAGGACCGGGACGACGACGCGCAGGGCGGCGTGCTCACCGTGGCGACGCTCGGCGGCCGTCGCCTCGCGCTGCGCTCGGCCGCGGCGGTGCTCCTCGCCATGCCCCTCGCGGGCTTCTTGCTCGCCGGAGTGGTAACCCACCGGTGGGCGCTGACGACCACGCTCGCACTCTTTTCCGCCGCCTCGGCGGCCGTGCTCGCCGCGTGCCCCGCCGCTGGGACCGTCGCGCTCCGACGGCTGCGCCTCGCGTTCCGGTACACGGCGCTCGCGCTCGGCGCGGTGGTCCTCGCGCTGGTCACCACGTAGCGCCCACTCTATTCGCGTCTACCGATGCGACGGGCGGCGGCTTGGCTTGGCTTGGGCGGATAGGAACTTCAAGCGGATGACTCCCGCCGGACGCGGCCGTTGTCGACCGGGAAGGGAGCTTTGCCGCGGCTGAGCGATCCTTCAAGTTGTGCGCCAGCGCCCAGATTGGGCCTCTGTGGCGGTCTGGTGAGCTGTTCGACGCGCGCTGGGGCGGTGGTGCGGGCACGTTGGATACGAGCTGGCCGACGCGGGACGCGGGCGAGGAGCGTGCTCGGCGGGGCATGGGGCGGTGGCTCAGGCGAAGTCGAGCAGTTCGGGCGAGCGCGTGAGCGCCGCGCGTGGCGGCTCGGTCGGGTGGCCGGGATGCGCGACGATCTTGCGCACGACTGCGGGCTCTGTGAGCCGTGCGATCAGGCGGCGGGGGCCACCGCACTGCGGACAGGTGAGGACGTCGAGCGCGAAGACGCGCCGCAGCACCTCCGCCCAAGTTGAGCGCGAGCGGGCGGAGGTGCTGGGCGCGGTCGGTGAGCCCGCTTGCATGCAATCGGCATTTAGAAAGTTCGCTATCTTCCCGACCTGTGTAAGAATTTGCCCATGACAATCTGGGCTACCTTCTGGCGAGATCACCGACTAGGCCTGCTCTATGGCGCACTCTGGTCGCTCGCGCCGATGATCATCCGGGAGCAAATGCCTCTTTTCAACTACTACAACGGCCCCCAGGACTTCAAGCAGCACACCTTCGAATGGGACAACTGCCTCGTCATGCTGGCCGCCAGCCTGCCGACCGGCGTATTCATCACTTGGCTCTTTCGAAAACTCCTCAAAGACCGAACCGCCAAGGCGTTGTTCCTCTTGGGGCCGCTCTCGCTCCTGATCGGCACCGCGCTTTACGGATTCCTCTATGCCCAGATGGCATGGACGATGCTCCGCCCGACGGAACCTTGGAGCCAGCTCACGCTCGGCAGCATGATCATGCATCCAGGCATGGCGTTCCTCTCGGTCTGCGCCATCGCGCTCATCCCATTGGCGGTACTCAACACTTGGCACCTCTGGCGCCGGGTCAATCAACCGACCACCTGAGCTGCCATCGCCCTGCTCACGCCTCCGGCATAAGCTCAATCGAGAGACCACCACCTGAGCACATAAACCATGAACCACGAAGGCACCCGAGCTTCCAACTTGCACAGACTCGGCGCCGTCTAGGGCGGATAGGAACTCCAAGCGGATGACTTGCACTGGAGGCGGCCGCCGTCGACCGGGAAAGTGAGCTTCGCCGCGGCTGAGCGATCCTTCAAGTTGTGCGCCAGCGCCCAGATTGGGCCTTTGTGGCGGTCTGGCGAGCTGTTCGACGCGCGTTTGGGCGGTGGTGCGGAGACGTTGGATACGAGCTGGCCGGCGCGGGACGCGGGCGAGGAGCGTGCTCGGCGGGGCACGGGTCAGTGGCTCAGGCGAAGTCGAGCAGTTCGGGCGAGCGCGCGGCAAGAAGTACGAATTCGTCGTGAGCCGCAGACCTGTCGACCCATTCATGAACGAAGGCTGCCGGAGGAAATCCAAAGTGCCGAAATTCCGATAGCAGTGTGCAGGCAGCGGGCTATCCATCCCGCTACTGGGGCTAGCATGGAGTGACTTGGAGCGGGTCATGGGGTGCCCACCGCCCGGAGGATTGCCACGGTACCGGTCGTCGCTAGCGCGACGACCGGCGTGCGGCACGGTATGCCCGCTGCTATCCTGTGGCGATGGTCATATCCGCTGTCTTGCTGCTCCCGCTGCTCCTCTCCGGTACTCCGCGCGGCGCCAACGCCCCTGTTGCGAGTCCTTGCACAGGCATTTCTCTCGCTGCTGCCGATGGGTCGCACATCGTCGCCCGGACGGTCGAATGGGCGCTCGGAGACGCTCAACACGACCGCCTCGCGGTCGTGCCGCGCGGCAAGCGTTTTCAGTCCGTTGTTCCAGAGGGCGCGACGGGTTTCGCGTGGACCGGCCAGTACGGCTTCGTGACGATCACGGCCTACGGGACCGACTACGGTCCGGACGCGCTGAACGAGCGCGGGCTCTACGTCGGCATGTACTACTTCCCGGGCTTCGCTGACTACGCGCCTTGGGATCCGGCGCAGGCTTCGCACAGTTGCAGCGTCGGCGATTTTCAGCAGTGGTTGCTGTCGACCTTCAGCAGCGTGGCTCAAGTGCGCGAGCATTTGAACGATCTGCGTGTGGTCTACGTCGCCGACGAGCGCTTCGGAGGCGCGCCGTTGCCATTCCACTGGAAGATTGCCGATCCCACAGGGGAGTGCATCGTCGTGGAGATCGTCGAAGGCGGGCGCGTCGAAGTGTTCGACGCCTTCCGCGGTGTGATCACCAATTCGCCGGGCTACGACTGGCACCTCACTAACCTGCGCAACTACCTTGGGCTCGCGCCTGGGTCCGTCGAAACGCTGCGGATCGACGGGCGCGAGTTCGCTCCGCTCGGCGGCGGCGCGGGACTGCGCGGTTTGCCGGGCGATTTCACGCCGCCGTCGCGCTTCGTGCGAGCCGCCGTGTTGAGCTCCTGCGTGCGTCCACTCGCAGACGGCGAGGACGCGGTGTTCGAGGCTTTTCGGCTGCTCGACAGCTTCAACATTCCGGTTGGCGCCACCGCCTCCGGCGCGCAGCTTCCGCGCGACATCCCCTCGGCTACCCAGATCACCGTCGTGTCCGACCTGACGCGCCGCGCGCTGTACTTCCACACCATGCACAACCGGCAGGTGCGCAAGCTCGATCTCGCCAAGATCGACTTTGCCAACGTTCCGCAGCAGGCGATCGAGGATCCGCTGCGCCGCCAGTCCGTCGTGGAACTCGAAGTTCGCGCACGTTGACATACCGGACATGCCGTTCCGCACACCAGTCGGCTTTGTTCAGAGGCGAAGGGTACCAGAGCAAATCTAGATTCCGCGAAATCCGGTCGCAGTGCATCGGCAACGGGCTACCCATCCCGCTCCTGAGGCTTGCACGGATTGCGCAGGAGCGGATGAGACGGTGCCCCTGCCCGGGGAATTGCTCCGGTACCAGTGATAGCTGCGAAGGCCGACTGGTGTGCGGCACGGTCTGTTGCGTGAAAACCCGTCACTCAGGGCACGTCCGAACGTAATCACACGGGCAACTGTCCGCCCTCTCCTAGAACTTCGCTGATACTCCGCTGCGCTCGAGGCTCTCTCCTCTGCTTTGCTTGCTGATCACTCCGGCCATACTGGCCCTCGAGCCTCAAACCGCAGTAGAAACCATGAAGGCGGTGGGCCTCCACTGGCATGGGGATGCCTCGATGCTGGTTTACGAGGACGCCCCCCCGACGCGGATAGGGACTCCAAGCGGATGAGTTGCGCTGGAGGCGGCCGTCGTCGACCGGAAAGGTGAGCTTCGCCGCGGCTGAGCGATCCTTCAAGTTGCGCGCCAGCGCCCAGATTGGGGCTTGTGGCGGTCTTGCGAGCTGTTCGACGCGCGCTGGGACGGTGGTGCGGGCAGGTTGGATACGAGCGGGCCGGCGCGGGACGCGGGCGAGGAGCGTGGCGGCTCGGTCGGGTGGTCGAGATACGCGAGGATCTGGCGCACGACGATGGGGTCGGTGAGCTGCGCGATCAAGCGGCGTGGCGGGTTACCATCTCCGCTTCTTGAAGAGCATGCGGCAGGGCACAACTCCGCGACTTCGGGGGTGGGAGTTACTTGCGACGTGTCCGGTAGTGGATTGGAGGCTGATCGCGCGGCGGGGTTGCGCGAGCTCGTCTGGGCAATGCTCGCGGCGATCGCACTCGCCGCGGCGATGCTCTGGACACCGCTTTCCCGGCTCGGGACACACACGTTAGGGCCTTGGGACACGGTTACTTCCGGAGACCCGTTCCTGCGACCCAAGGAGCCCGTCGAGGTCGCGAACCACGCTCTCACCGATCCGGTGAGACAGTTCCTGCCGTGGGTCGAGCTGGCGCGGCGCGAGTTCGAGGAGGGGCGGCTCCCGCTCTGGAACGAGTACAACGCCGGCGGGCAGCCGCTGCTCGCGAATTACCAGTCGGCGCTGCTCTCGCCCTTCACGCTGCCGTTCTACGTGCTGCCGCTCGATCTGGCGACCGTGCTCTCGGCCTGGGCGAAGCTCGCCTGTGCGGCGTTCTTCACGTTCGGCCTGCTGCGCTCGCTCGGGTTCGGGCGCTGGCCCGCCGCATTCGGCGCCGCGGCGTACACCTGCATCGCGGGGCACTTGATGCTGCTCCTGCACCCGCACCCGGGCGTCACGGCCCTGCTGCCGGCGCTCCTGTGGTGCATCGAGCGGGCCGTGCGCGCTGCGGAGGAGGGACAGCGCGGTGCCCTGTGGCGCCGCTGCGCGGTGCTGGGCCTGGTCACCGGCATCAGCGCACTGGCGGGACACCCCGAGATGCTGATGGTCAGCGCGGGAGTGTGCGCCGCGTTCCTGGCCGCGCGCGCCATCGCGTCGAGCGAGCGCCGGCGCGTCCTGCGAGCGCTCCCGCTGCTCGCGACGGGCGCGCTGTTGGGCGCGCTGCTCGCTGCTCCCCAGATCGTGCCCTTCGCCGAGTACCTGCGGCTCAGTCTGGCGTTGGCGCGCCAGCGGGGCGCCCCCTCGCCGTCGCGCATGGACCAACTGCCGTTCGCGATGTTCCCGGCGCTCGTCGGCTCGCCGCTCTCGCCCGCGCCCGGGGTCGTCATGACCCCCAAGGTCAACTACCAGGATTCCCTCGCCTACTACGCGGGGGCGCTGCCCGTGTGGCTTTCCTGCCTCGCGCTGATGCTCGGCGCAGCGCGCACGCGCTTTGGCCTGCTCGTCGCCGGTGGCCTGCTCGCGCTGGGCATCGGCTCGAACGTCGGAGGATTCGGCGAGACGTTCGGTCACTGGATCTCGTTCGGCCTGGTGCCAGCCGGACGCTTCTATCCCGTGCTCGCCGTGGGCGGCGCGCTGGCTTCGGCGTAGGTGCTGCATCACGCGCCGGGCCCTCGGCAACGCTGGCGCTGGGTCTCGATCGTGCTCGCCAGTGCCTCGGCGATGTGGCTCGCGTCGTACTGGGGAGCCGAGCGCTATCTCGAGGTCCATGCGTCGCTCGCCACGGTGCCCCTCGCGCAGTGGCGCGAGCTGGCGCAGCCCCACGTGGTCGAGATGTCGCTCGCCTTTGCCGTCGGCACGGCCGGCGTGCTGGTCCACGGCCTCGTCCCGTGGGCTTGGGCGCGGGCGCTCGCCGTCGTCGCGCTCACGGCCGCGCACGTCGTGACCACGGTCGGCGTCTTCGGTTCGTACGTGTCGACCGTGCCCAACGAGCTCGTGCTCCCGCGCAGCGAGCACGTCGACCGCCTCCGGCAGATCGTGGGCGACGAGCGCGTCCTGTTCCTCGGTTCCAACCATATGTGGTCCAGCACCAACACGCTCTACGGGATCTCGACGAACTCCTCGTACGACGCGCTGGAAGTGGAGAACTTCTGGCACGTCAACTACGAATTCACCCGCGACAACGGCTACGACGGGCAGTCGCAGCGTGCCAGCGTGCGCGCGCTCCAGCTGATGGGCATCCGCTACGTCACCACGGGCGGGGACTGGCTGCCGATCGACACGCTGCGCTTCGGCCAGAAGCCCGAGCAGTACTTCGAGCGCTTCGCGAACTGGCGCGTCCTGCGTGACGATGTTCCGACCGTTCCCGTCGATGCCGAGGGCGTGCGCGACCTGCTCATATCGCCGCAGGCCGGACTCTCGGGGCTCGTCGTGCACCTCTCGACGGAAGGCGGCGCGTGGTCGACGCCGATGGAGATCAGCCTGCGCGAGCGGAACTCGGGTCGCGTGGTCGCCCGACGGGAGTTCCGGCTCGCCGAACTGCCGTTCCTCAACCCAGAGCGGAGCGAGTGCGTCCTGCGCTTCGAGCCGCAGCCCGACTCCGCCCAGCGGCGCTACGTGGTCGAGCTGCGCTCGCTCGATCCCAAGCTCCCCGCACCGCCCGTGAAGCTGTTCCCCAGGGTCGAGAAGGTCGAAGGCCGCGACGAGGCCGAGGAACAGGCCCCGGAGGACGGCGAGCCCGAGGCTGCCCGCGTCCGGCGGGGTCGCGACAGGCAGCAGGGCTCGGGCCCGCACGTGAAAGCCCTCGCGAATCGCAAGCAGTTGCTGGTCGACTGCTCCTTCGGCGAAGAGTTCACCTACCACGGTCTGGTCGCCGGCCAGCGCGTCTTCGAGCTGCGGCGGAGCCTGGGGAAGGCTTGGCTCGTCGGCGGCACGGAGCCGTCGCGCGACATCTGGCAGGACATGGACCGGCTGAGAGAGCCCGAGTTCGATCCTCAGGCGCGTGTGGTGCTCGATGTCCAGCGCGATCCGGTGCCGGACGTGCCGGAGCTGAAGTACGAACTCGAGGAGCTCGAGCAAGGACCGCAACTTCGGCGCTGGCGGGTGCGATCGAGCGCGCCCGCGTTCTTCTTGGCGACATGGACGCACTTCCCGGGATGGCGGGGACGGGTCGATGGCCGCGACGTGCCCGTGCATCGCGCCAACGCCGCGTTCATGGCCCTCGAGGTGCCCGCCGGCGAGCACGTGCTGGAGCTCGCCTACGAGCCCACCTCCGTGAAGCTGGGTCTCGGGCTCGGCGCGCTCGGCCTCGCGCTGATCGTCGGCATGCTCGTGCGCGCGCGCCGCTGAGACGTGCGACTGCTGGCCGAGCGCGTCGGCCTAGCGGCGGGCTGGAAGCTCGGCGCGGGGCGCTCGCTCGGCGAGACGAGAGCGCCGTCGAGAACGAGTGCGTGGAAGTGCAGGGTCAAGTTGAGCACGCTGCCAAAGCGCTGCGCGAAGACCACGGCGCCGGAGCGGACGGCGAACTGAGGCTCACGGCGCGCGTTGGGCTCGGAATCACCCGAACGCGAGCGCGCAGGACGAGGCGCGCTGCGTCGAGCTCGGTGGGCACACCGTCACGCACGCGATCCTGTCCAAGCTCCCGGCCGATGTGCAGCGACGCGAGATCGAGCAGGGCGCACGGAACCTCGCGCGTGGCCTCGGCAAGGCGCCCGCGACGTTCGCCTACCCTTGGGGCCGCCGCTGGGACTACGACGACTCCAGCAGGAGCGCCGCCCGCGCAGCGGGCTTCACATGCGCGGTGAACGTGCACGCCGGCATCAATCGGAGCGCCACGGCGCGCTACGACCTGCACCGCGTCGCGATCGACGGCAGCGCGAGGCTGCACCTGCTCGTGGCCGAAGCCTGCGGCGGCTTCGAGCTCCTGCGCAAGCTCGGTCTCGACCTCG
>SXKQ01000158.1 GCA_005778045.1 Planctomycetia bacterium | reverse complement strand
GGTCGTAATCGCCGACCTTCAGGCCATTGCGCGCCTCGAGCGCGCGCGCCGCAGGAACTGGGCCGATGCCCATGACCTCGGGGGCCACGCCGGCCTCGGTCATGTGGCCGACCGTCGCCAGCGGCTCGAGCCCGAGCTCGTCCGCGCGCGTGGCGGTCATGACGAGCAGCGCGGCCGCGCCGTCGGTGATGCCGCTGGCGTTGCCGGCGGTGACGCTGCCCTGCTTGTGGAACACCGGCGGCAGCTTGGTCATGTCCTCGAGCGTCGCGCCGTCGCGCGCGTGCTCGTCGTTGCCGAAGAGCGTCGCGCCGTTCTTGCTCGCGAGTTCGACCGGCACGAGCTCGTCCGCGAAGCGGCCGGCCTCGCGGGCGCGCTGACTCTTCTGCTGGCTCTCGAGCGCGAAGCGGTCCTGCTCGTCTCGCGAGATGCCGAGCTCCCGCGCGAGCTTCTCCGCCGTCTCTCCCATCAACATGTTGGCCAGCGGGCACTGGAAGCCGTCCTTGTACATGCCGTCGACCACCGGCTGGTGGCCCATGCGGTAGCCGCGCCGGAAGTCCGGCAGCAGGAACGGCAGGCGGCTCATGGACTCGGTGCCGCCGGCGATGGCGATGTCGGTGCGCCCGAGGCGGATCGAGTCGACGACGAGGCCCAGCGCCTTGAGGCCCGAGCCGCACGCCATGTTGACCGTCCACGCCGGAGTCGAGGTCGGCACGCCCGAGCGCACCGCGATCTGGCGCGCCACGTTGGGACCGCCGCCCGCCTGACGGCCGTTGCCCATCACGACCTCGCCGACGCGCGCAGGGTCGAGGCCGGAGCGCGCGAGCAGTCCCTTGACCGCGTGCACCCCGAGATCGGCGGCGGAGAGCTCGGAAAGGCTCCCCATGAACCTGCCGATCGGCGTGCGGACGGCGTGAGTGATCACGACCGCCGGGCCTTGGGGGCGGGACGCCTTGGACACGCGTGCGGCCTCCGGGAGTGGGGACGGGGACAGGGCATTCACCCAAGCCCGGGACGGTCCCGGAACTCGGTTCCGCGGGGCGCTCGCCGGGAGTTCGGTGGGTGCTCCGTGGATTTTCGAGCCAGCGAGAATAGGAACACCCTCGCAAGGGCGCAACCCCGCCCGAGCCGGCTGAAACGACCCCGCCCGTTGCACCTCAAGCTACGTCCGGTTGACGCTTTCGCTCGCGACCCCGGCGCGCCAGAATCCTGTCACCTTGACCCCCCAGTCCTCCGCGAGCGCCCCGAGCGCGCCGACCGTTGCGAACGCCGGGGCGAGCATCGAGCGGCAACGCCGAGAGCGCGAGCTCGCGACCTTCGGCTCGCTGCTCGCCGATCCCTCTGCGCTCGTTCAGCGCGAGGTGCGGCGCGAGCTCGAGCGGCGCGGCAAGGCGGCCCTGCCGCTCCTGCACGCCATCGCCCGGCAGGGTGAGGCGCGCGCGCGCACCGCGGCACGGGCGATCCTGCTCGGCCATGGCCGGGTGCAGGTCGCCGGCCGCATGGTCAAGCTGGCGCTCGCTCCGGGTGCCGACCTCGAGCGCGGCCTCCTGCTCCTCTCGCGCTTCGAGGAACCGAACCTCGACCTGCGGCCCTACGTGCTCGCCATGGATGCCATGGCGGCCGAGGTGCTCAAGCGCCTCGAGGCGCGGCCCGGTCTGCCGAGCCGCGCGGACCTGCTCGCCGACTACCTCGGTCGCGAGCTGGGCTACCGCGGGCAGCCCGAGGACTACCATCATCCCGACAACGTCTACTTGCACCGCGCGATCGTCCGCAAGCGCGGCCTGCCGCTGACCCTGACGGCGCTGTACCTGTTCGTCGCGCGCCGCGCCGGGATACGCGCCGCGCCGGTGGCGCTCCCCGGGCACGTGATCCTGCGCATCTACGAGGCCGACGGGCGCTCGGCGCTGTGCGATCCCTTCCACGGCGGCGCGGCCCTCTCCGATCGCGACTGCCTGCAGTACCTCGCGCAGCATGGCCTGCCGTTCGAACCGCGCTGGTTCGACGACGCCTCGGACCTCGCCATCTTCGGACGCCACGTGGGCAACCTGCGGGAGAGCTACAGCCAGCGCGGGCTCGAGCGCGAGGTGCGCCTGCTCGCCACCGTCGGCCGATGCATCGCCCAGCGCACCGCGCGCGAGGTGCGCTCCGCATGAAGCCCGCCGACGAGCAGCGCTGGCCGGACGATGCGGGCACGGGTCAGGTCGTGCCGATGTTCCCGCTTGCGGGCGTGTTCCTGTTCCCGGGCACGATGATGCCGCTGCACATCTTCGAGCCGCGCTACCGGCAGATGATCGAGGACTCGCTCGACGGTCAGGGGCGGATCGTGATGGGCACGGTGCTTGAGAGCCACGAGCCCGAGCTGCCCGGTGGACCGCCGATCCACTTCATCGCGGGCCTGGGCGAGATCATGCGCCACGACCGCCTGCCTGATGGCCGATTCCTGATCCTGCTCGCGGGGCTCGTGCGCGTGCACGTCCGCGAGGCCCCGAGCGACCGGCTCTATCGCAAGGTCGAGATCCTGCCGCTCGAGGAACGCGAGCCCGACCCCATCGACTCGATCGCCCTGCGCGCCGACCTCGTCGCCGCCCTGCAGTCGCGCAGCGCCGAACCCCTCGAATTGCCGGAGGAACTGCAGCTCGGCCAGCTCGCCGACCTGCTGCTCATCCGCCTCGAGCTGCCCGGCTCCGAGCTGCTCCCCCTCTACTCCACCCTCGACATCGCCACCCGCGCTCGCCGCGCCCTCACCCTGCACGTCGCCCGCCCTCCGCGCCGGTCGTGAGCGCTCGCGCTCAGGCGAGCACGGCGCTGACGGGGGCGTGGTCGCTGGGCTTCTCACCGCCGCGGTAGCGCTTCTCGATCTCGACGCCCGTGCAGGCGGCGAGGGCCGGCGGGCTCATCAGCAGGTGGTCGATGCGCAGGCCTTGGCCGCGCTCGAAGCCCTTGGTGCGGAAGTCCCACCACGAGTAATGACCGCCGTCCGCGTGGAACTTGCGGAAGCTGTCGACGTAGCCGGGGGCCATGGCGCGGCGCAGCGCCTCGCGCTCCGGCGTCGAGCACAGGATCTTCTCGTGCCACGCCATGGGGTCGTGCACGTCGCGGTCGTCGAAGGTGATGTTGAAGTCGCCGCCGACGACGACCTTTTCCTTCATGTCGAAGCTCGAGAGGTAGTCCATGAAACGCCGCAGCCAGTCGAGCTTGTAGGCGTACTTCTCGCTGCCGACCGACTCGCCGTTCACGACGTAGCAGTTGACGACGAGCACGTCCCCCACCTGCGCGGAGATCACGCGCCGCTGCGCGTCCTCGCCCTCGCCCGGCATCCCGCGCCGCACATCCTCGATGCGCGTGCGCGCGAGGATCGCGACGCCGTTGTCGGTCTTCTGACCGAAGGTCTCGATCGAGTAGCCGAGTTCCTCCACGGGCTCGCGCGGGAACTGCTCATCGAGGCACTTGATCTCCTGCAAGAGCGCCACGTCGGGCCGCTCCTGCTCCAGCCAGTCGAGGACGCGCGGGAGCCGCGCCCGCACCGAGTTGACGTTCCACGTCGCGATCTTCATGGCCGCGAGCGTGACTGGAGTCGGCAAGTCCGTCAACGGTTCCGGAGGCGCGACGCGCGGCTCGCCGGATCGATTCGTGAGCCTCCGGCCGTCCTTGTGCCACCACGACGTGCCTGCGAACCTGCGCCGAGGGCAGAATTGCTCGCACTCGAGACTCCCGAGCCTTGGGCCATCGAGTGACCTCGAACCTCGAGTCGCAGGCAGAGCAGCGTCCGATGCGACTCGTGCGCGGAAGCGTGGCGGCCCTGCTCGCGCCGGCGCTGCTCGCCACCTTCAGCGGAGCCCGCGACTGCGGCTTCACGCTCGCCGACGATCCCCACTACGTGCCGCTCAACCCCTGAGTGCGCGGCGGACTCTGATGGGACGGCGTGCGCTGGGCCTTCACGAGCGCGCGCGGCCAACTGGCACCCCCTGACATGGCTCTCCCACATGCTGGACGTGGAGTGGTTCGGTCTGGATCCGGCCAGCCACCACGCGACGAGCGTCGTCCTGCACGCCGTGAGTGCCGTGCTGTGCCTCTTCGCGCTCGCGCGCCTGACGCGCCGCTTGCGGCCGAGCGCCGCGGTCGCGCTGCTGTATGCCCTGCATCCACTGCGCGTCGAGTCCGTGGCGTGGGTATCCGAGCGCAAGGACGTGCTGTGCGCGTGCTTCTTCTTCGCGATCCTGCTCGCGCTCGCGCGCTAGGCCGAACGCCCGGGCCAAGCGCGCCTCGCGGGCGAAGCCGCGCTGCTCGCGCTCGGCTGCTCGCCAAGCCCATGCTCGTGACCATGTCTTTCCTGCAGCTCGTGCTCGAGGGCTGGCCGCTGGGCCGCGCACACCAACTCGACTGGCGCCGCCTCGCGCTCGAGAAGCTCCCGCTGTTCGCGCTCATCGCGCTCTCGTCCGTGGTGAAGTTTCGGGTCCAGAGCAAGGGCGGCGCCGTGCCGTCGGTGGAGGTCGTCCCTGTGACGCGCGCCTGCTGCACGCGGCGAGCGCGGGACTGACGTACCTGCGTCAGATCCTGCGGCCCGCAGACCTGTGCGTCCACGACCCCCATCCGCGCGGCAGCCCAACCGTGCCATGCGCCATCGCGCTCGCGATCCTCGGTGGGCTCACGTGGCGGGTGCTGCGCGAGCGCGCGCGGACCTGTTGGCCGGCTGGCTGTGGTTCCGCGGCATGCTCATACCGGCGATCGGGATCGTGCACGTCGGCTCGCAGGCTCACGCCAATCGCTACAAGTACCTGCCTTCGCTCGGAGTCACGCTCGCCTTCGTGTGGCTCGCGGCGGAAGGCCTGCGCAGCGCGCCGCGCTGGTGTGGAGCGGCGCTCGCGCTCGCTGTCGCTGCGCCCCTCGCGGTGCAGAGCCGTGCGCTCGCAAGCACGTGGAAGGAACTGTCGACGCTGTTCGAGCGTGGGCTCGCCGCGGGCACGGAGAGCGCGCTGGTGCGGCAATCGCTCGGCCGCGTGCTCGCGGAGCGAGGCGAGCTCGATGGCACGATCGTGCACCTGCGACACGCGATCGAGTTACGGCCGGACCGCGGGGCCGCGCTGCGAGCTCGACGCGGCGCTCACGCACCTCGAGCGCGCGATCGAGCTCGACCCGCGCGACGCGGTGCCCCACTGCAATCTCGGCCTGCTGCTCGAGAAGCGTGGCGACCTCGGCGGCGCGCTCGCCGCGCACGAGGCGACGACCGCACTCGACCCATGGGATGCGACGGCCCGCGCGCACGCGGCCAAGCTGCTCGGTATGCGCAGCGAGCTCGACGAGACACTCGCGAGCTACCGAGCGGCGCGCATGATCGCGAGCGAGGACGTCGAGCTCGTGCGCTTCACCGCGGTCACGCCGACGCTCTCCGGTCGCGTCGAGGGGGCCAGCACGGAGTACGAGTTCCTGCTGCGAATCTCGCCCGACGACGTCGACGCGCCGAACAACGTCGCCTCGATCTGCGCCACGCACCCCGACGCGCGCATGCGCAACGGAGCGGATGCCGTGCGGCGGGCCGAGCGCGCGCGCGATCTGTTGCGAGCCAGCCCCAACCCCATCGTGCTCGACACCCTGACCGCGGGACTGGCGGAAGCCGGGCACTTTCTCGCGGCCATCGCTGCCTGAGAGGCAGCGGTCGCGCTGGCCGATGGCACCGGCGACCCGCGCGGTGCAGCGTGCATCCGTGAGCCGCCCGAGCTGTTTCGGAGCGCGCGTTCGCTGCGCCTGCAGTGAACGTGCGGAGCCCGGTTCGCGGGATACGCCCCGCGGGCGCACGGGTCCCGCTCAGTTCCGGTGCGCATCCCGCGCGCGCCAGCGGCGAATTCCGGCACTCCGCCGTGATCCGGGCGCATGCCGAGCGACTCCCGGCCGCACGGAACGCTAGGATGCGCGCGTGAATCGCAACCAAGGACGACGTGGCCCCAGTCGCGGAGGGCCGAGCGGCTCTCCCGCGCCCCAATCCCGCGGCTCGGCCGCACCGCTCAAGCCCTCGACGGAGCTCCCGCCGGTCGAGACCTTCGCCGAGATGTCGCTGCGGGCCGAGGTGCTCGCCACGATCCACGCGATGGGCATCACCAAGCCCACGCCGATCCAGCGTCTCGCGATCCCGCCTGTGATGAGCGGTCGCGACGTGATCGCCAAGGCCGAGACGGGCACGGGCAAGACGCTCGCCTTCGGTGCGCCGATGATGTCGAAGATCGATCCCTCACGCCGCAGCGTGCTCGGGCTCGTGCTGTGCCCCACGCGCGAGCTTGCGCAGCAGGTGGCGCAGGTGCTCGAAAAGCTCGGCGAGCCGATCGGCGCCAAGGTCGCGCTGATCGTCGGCGGTGAGCCGATGAACCCGCAGATCGACGCTCTCAAGGCCGGCGCGCAGGTCGTGGTCGGCACGCCCGGCCGCGTGATCGACCTCTACGGCCAGAAGTTCCTCTCCTTCCCTTGGACGGAGTTCGTCGCGCTCGACGAGGCCGACCAGATGCTCGAGATCGGCTTCATCGACGACGTGCGTAAGATCCTCTCGTACACGCCCGACGAGCGGCAGACGATGCTGTTCTCGGCCACGTTCCCCGACGAGGTGCTGCGCCTCGCCCGCGAGGCCACGCGCGACCCGATGGAAGTCGCGACGGCGGCCGGCCACGCCACGGTCAAGACCATCGACCAGTCGTGGATGGCCTGCGAGCGCTCGGATCGCTCGCTGGCGCTGATGCGCCTGATCGAGCAGAGCTCGGCCGACGACGTGTTCCTCGTGTTCTGCGACCGCCGCACGGAAGTCGACGCGCTCATGCGCCAGCTCGAGCGCATGCCCTTCTCGGTCAAGGCCCTGCATGGTGGCTTCGACCAACCCTCGCGCTTCCGCGTCATGAGCGCGTTCCGCACGGGTGAGGTCAAGGCGCTCATCGCCACCGACGTCGCCTCGCGCGGCCTCGACGTGCACCTCGTGACGTACGTGGTGAACTACTCGGTGCCGCAGGACGCGCAGGACTACACGCACCGCATCGGCCGCACCGGTCGCGCCGGCC
>SXKQ01000157.1 GCA_005778045.1 Planctomycetia bacterium | reverse complement strand
CCCGTCTGCCACACCACCAGCGGGAAGTGCGCGTCCAGCGTGCCCGCGATCACCTCGTCGGCCGCCGCGAGCAGTGCCTTGTGCTGCTTCTTGTCGAGCATCGCGAGCTCGCCGAGCTCGATGTTGGCCTGCGCGGCGCACTTCTTCACCACGCCGAGAGCGCGCACCATCGGGCGCGAGAAGTGGTGCCCGCCGATCTTGAAGTTCTGCCGCGAGCGTTGGGTCTGGGCGCCGTACAGGGCGTCGGAGGGGACCTCGATCGGGCCGAAGGAATCGCTCTCGGTGCGGGTGGCGGTCATGGTGGGCCTGCGCGGCAAAAGTGCGGACGCCCGTCGCCCCTGTGGCGACGAGAGCGCGAACAGGATAGGAGCCCGCGAAGGCCAACCGCAACGCCGCACTGCGGCGTGCGACCGCCCCCGGCGCGCTATTGTCCGGCCCGAGGCCGTTCCTTGTCCCACCACTCGCGCCAAGCCTTGATGCGCTTGGCGCGCTCGGCCGCATCGGGCGACTGCGCGTCGAACGGCAGGTCCCGGCTTGTGATCGAGCGCAGCGAGAGATAGGCCGCTTCGCGCACGAGCGACTCCTCGTCGTCGAGCGCGTCGATCAGCCCCGGAATCGCCTCGGCGCTCGCCTGATCCCCGAGCGCTCGCGCGGCCGCCATGCGCAGGAAGATGTCCGCGTCGGCGAGCAACGGCAGCACGACGGACGTCGCACGCGGGTCGCGCGACTGCGAGAGCCCGACCAATGCCACGTAACGCTCGCTCACGTTGGTGCTGCGCAGCTGATCGAGCAGCGCGAGCCAGGCCGGATCCTCCGCGGGAGTGGGCTCGGCCGCTCCCAGCCCCGAGGGGGAGCGCGCGAGGGCTTGCTCGAGCCGCTGCGCGAGCGACTGCAAGTTGGCCTGCACTTCGACAACGTGCTGCTGCAAGGTCAGGAGCTCGGCGTCATGCCGCTCCACCTTCTGGAGCGCGAGTTCGAGTTCGGCGACGCTTGCGCCGAGTGCCACCGTGCGCTCCGTCGCGAGCGCTTGCAGGCTCGACACTTCGCCGCGCAGGGCGCCTAGGTTGACACGCAGGCTCCCGACCTCGGCGAGCGCGCGCTCCTCGAACGTCGACCGCAGGGCACTGTCCGTTTGCTCGCTGGTGGCCACCCGCAGCAAGAGTGCCGCGTGTCGCGCGCTCGCCTCCTCGCGATCCGCGCTGTGCCGCGTTTGCGCCTCCTCCAGCGCGCCGCGCGCCCACACCCCCACCGTCACGGCCGCCCCGAGCGCCACGACACCGAAGGTGAGCGCGGCGACCGCGCCTCCTGGTGCCGAGTGCGCGGCGGCGTGCGCGTGTCCGTGCGAGTGGATGGAACCGGGGGCCGGCAACGGCGCGTGCGCAGGCGATGCGGCCGAATCCGCGTTCGGCAAGGCCAACGCGCTCCCCATCGCTCGGTGACACGTCGCGCACACGACGCGCCCCTTCAGGCGCGTCGCAAGCCCGCGTTCGAGGTCCACGAAGGGCACCGATTCGTTGCACAGGTCGCAGAAGTTGATCTCGTTCATCGCATCCTCTCCGCTGGCTAGGAGCCCGAGCCCCACCCGAACGACGCGCTCGCCCCCGGTTATACTCCGCCGGCGGGCGTTGGTTTTGACGGCCGTCCGCATGCATTCAGGCCAAAATCCGTGACCCACCCGCAAGAGAGCGCCTCCGCCCCCGCCTTAGAGCGTTTGGGGCTCGAGTTTCTGGCCGACTTTCTGGGCCGGGCGCGGCGCCACCATCCCGAAGACGTCGAGGTGCTGGCCGAGCTGGCGACCACCTTGACCCGCCTGGGACGCCACGAGGAAGGTCTGTCGCTCGACCGGCGCCTCGTGGAGCTGCTGCCGGACGATGCGACGGCGCGCTACAACCTCGCCTGTTCACTCGCCCTGTGCCACGCGAGTGCGGCGGCGCTGGTCGAACTGGAGCGCGCCATCGAGCTTGGGTACTCCGATGCGGAGCACCTGCTCGCGGACGAGGACCTCGCCAGCCTGCGACAGGAGCCGAGCTTTCTCGCGCTCGTCGAGCGCCTGCGCTCCCGATCTTGAGCGAGAGCTAGTCGCGAGCGGCGACGATGCCTTCGCTCGTGCGGCGCGCGATCCACTCGCGCCAGCGCTGCACGGCGGCCTTGCGGGAGGCCTCATCGCCGTTGGCCTCGTAGCCCAGATCGATGCGGGTCGACTCGCGCAGGGTCGCGATCGAGAGTCCGCGCACCCAGGCAGACTCGTCCTCGAGGCCGACGACGAGCACCCGGATCTGGCCCCAATCCCCGAGACGGATCGCAGCCCGCGCACGCTCAAAACGCAGCGCTTTGTCCTCGTCGGCGCGCCATTCAACCTGCTCCAGCGGCTCGACCAGCCGGCTGTCGCCCGTGGCACCGAGCGCCGCGACCGCGCTGGCCGCCACGTCCGGGCGCGAATCGGCGCACAGTTCGAGGAGATAGGGATAGGCAGGCTCACCGATACCGGCGAACCAACTGATCTGTTCCACGCGCTCGAGCCCGTGGGTCCACGGCAGCCTCGTGATTTGATCCTCGATCTGGCGGCGCAAGGTCGGAGACGGCTTGAGCCAGCTCGTGCCGCTGCCGGCCGCCTCCTCCGAGGTCGAGGCGCAGGAGGCGAGCAGGAGCAGGGAAACAAGAAGCGTGGTGGGCGCGTGGCGCATGGGATCGAAAGGGGGCCACAGGGGCCTCGAGCTCCACTCCCCTATCGACGGCCACACTGCCCGGCTTGACCCTCCGGCCCCCCGGGCGTCGCATCACGGTTCGCTGGCGCGACCCGAGCGCCCGCCCAGCAGCGCCCCCGAGGACAGAAACGCCACCCCCAGCACCAACGCCACAGCGCCGACCCAGCCCGCCCGGGGTCCGAAGCCGGAGCGAGCGGTCAGCGCCGCGCCAGAGGGCCGCACGGACCGCGCCGGTCGCAGGTACTCCTCGGGGCACCGGAACGGAACCGGCAGCACCCCGATCACCTCACCCCCGGACCGCACCTCGACCCGAGCCCCCAGGCGGCGGAGCGCGGGGGAGTCGCAATCCCAGACGGTCCCGGCCGGGAACGCCAAGCTGCGCGCCGGGGCGAGCTGGAGCTCGTCATTCTCGCCAACGCCCACAACCCGCGCACTCAGGTCGGCCGCGAAGGCCCGGGCGAAGGGCCCGAGCCGCAGCGTCCCGTCGGCCTCCCAGTGCGCGCTGGGCGCCTCCGGTGCGCTGGATCGACCTCGCCCGAGCGCTCGGACCAACGGAAGCCAGCTGGAGGCCTCTGCTTGCCAGAGCGGGCTTCCGTCGGGGCCGGGCAACGTTGCGAGCACGGCGCAGGTACCGGAGCCGGCGAGACGCACGGCCGCCATCGGCGCGCCGTCATCGTCTTCGAGCAACAGCTCGTCACCGTCGCGCGCACGCAACACGAGCGTGCGAGCCACGCCGGGAGCCTCCGCCAACGCCGCGCGCAGGTCGCGCACCGACGCACCCGCCGGGCCACTTGCGCTGCGCACCGAACGAGCGCGCTCCTTCCAGCGCCCCTCATCGGTGGCGCGCTCGAGGGACGCCGCGAGATCCGCGCCGAGCGGCGCGAGCGAGCACCCGAACTCCGGCCGCTCGAAGACGGACAGCAACTCGAGGTCCGGCTGCGGACCGCTCGCGAGCACGGCGAGCTGCGCGCCCGCCTCGTCGAGGCGCTCGATCGAGACTGCAAGCCGGCCGCGCACGCTGGGCAGGGCGCGCTGGTCGCGACCATCGGTGAGCAGCACGATGCGCGCGCGACCGCCCCGCGCCTCGCGCTGTTCCACGAGCTGCTCGAGCACCGTCGGAAGATCCGTCGGACCGCTCGGACGGCGCGCTCCAAGCAACGCACGGGCCCGCTCGCCTTGGCTGTCAGGCTCCGCAGCACCGTTCCCGAGCGAATGCGCCTCGCCGAGTCGATCCGTGAAGAAGTGCAGAGACAGTCGATCGCGAGCGCGCAGCCTCTGTGCCAGCCGCACCGCGGCGTTGCGCACGGCGTCAAAGCCCTCGCCGTCCATGCTGCCCGACGCATCGACCACCAGCAGCACATCGCGCTCGCCGCCGTCGTCGTCCGGTTCGCACGGCAGGTAGCGCGCCGCACCGCGCTCGTCACGCGCATCGAGTCCCGCGAGCAGCGCACCTCCACCAGCGGCGAGCCAGCCGCCGCCGCGCTCGAGGAACGGCGCGAGCGCCTCGATGCGAAGAGCACGCGGGTCGAGGTCGAGCGTCACCAGCACATCCGTCGCCGGATCGAGGACTTCGAGCGTCTCGGCGACCGCGACGCGCACGCCGAGCCCCGGGCTCGCGCTCCACGCGTCCGCCAGCGCACGCACGACCGCCTGCTGCTCGGCCGGACAAGCGACGAGCACTTCGAGAGCGCCGCGAGAGCGCACACGCACACTGGCCCGGTTGTTCTCCGGAATCGGATCCCCGGCCCGCTCCAGCAGGAGCGCGAGCTCGAGGTGGCGCGCTTCCATCGGACCGAGCTCGAGACGCTGGACTCCATCACCGGAGGCCTTGAGCGCAAAGCGGCGCTCTCCGCTCGCCAAGCCACGCACCAAAAGTCCGAGCGGCACGTCCGCGGCGAGCCCACCCGCGTCCCACGCGACGCGCACCACGAGCGGAGCGCCGGGCTCCAGCTCCGAGGCTGCTTCCACGGAACGGAGCCACGGGTCGGGCCGGTCGGGTGCGGGCAGCGGCACGAGTTCGACGTGCAGGCGCGCGAGCAGCGCCGTCGGCTCGGTTCCCGTGTACGCCCCATCGCCGAGGAGACGCACGAGCGGTGCGCGGCCAGAGCCCTGCGCGATGCGCTCGACCGCCAGTAGCGCGGCGGCCAGGTCGGTCGAGTCCCGGCGCTCCGGCGCTCCGGCGAGCCACTGGCGATCGAAGCGGTACTCCGCGGGATCCGCCGGGCCGTGCCAGCGCACGACTTCCTCAGCGAAAGCGACGACGGCGAAGTCCTCGCCCGCCTCCTGAGCGGCGCGCGCCTCGTTCGCGAGAGACTCCACGACCCACGTGGTCCAGTCGCTGCGCACGCGCGTCACGCTTTCCGACACGTCCAGCAAGGCGACGCGCAGGCCATTCTCCCGCACCGCACCCGCATCGCTCTCGACCAGCGCCCAGCCCGCCACGCCGCAACACAGCGCCCCGAGCGCCACGGACACCAGCGACAGTGCCGCCCAACGTCCGGAGCTAGTCAGGACGCCGCTCCTCGCCGAACGCCGACGCGATCGGGTTCACGAGCTCCGTCGAGCGAATCCAGCCTCCGCCGATGAGCTGGTCACCTCGATAGAACGCAGCGCCTTGGCCCGGTGTCACAGCCATCTCGGGCGTGTCGAACACGACGCGTCCGCGCGAGCCTTGGACCGCGATCGTGGCGGGCACTGGCTCGTGGTGATATCGCACCTGCACTTCCGCGCGCACGGACTCGCCCTCACCGACGTCGACACCGATCCAGTTGAGCTCTTCGACCACCATCGAGCGCGCACAGCATTCCTCACGACTGCCCAACACGACGGTGCCGCTCTCGGGATCGAGAGCCACCACGTAGAGCGGAATTGCTCCGGCCACGCCGTGACCACGGCGCTGCCCGACGGTGAAATGCTCAGTCCCCTCGTGCGAGCCGAGCACGCGCCCGGACGTGTCGACCAGCTTGCCCGCGTGCGTCGGTAGTCCGCGCTCGGCGAAGAGCTTGCGGTAGTCATTGCCGGGCACGAAGCAGATCTCTTGGCTGTCGGCCTTCTGCGCCGTGCGCAGCCCCGCGGCAGATGCGAGCTCGCGCACGCGCGGCTTCTCGTAGCCGCCGAGCGGCAGACGCGCGCGGGCGAGGTGACGCTCGGCCACGCTGAAGAGCTGGTAGCTCTGGTCCTTCTTGCGATCGACGCCGCGCCGCAGCAGCACGCGACCATCGCGGACCTCGAGCCGCGCGTAGTGGCCGGTCGCAACGCCCGCGCATCCAAGCTCATCCGCGAAGTCGAGCAGCCGCTGGAACTTCAGGTCGCGGTTGCAGATCGCGCACGGGTTGGGAGTGCGCCCCGCGGCGTACTCCGCGAGGAAATAGCGAATGATCCCACCGAACTCCGCCTTCAGGTCGACGGCCTGAAACGGAATTCCGAGCGTACCCGCGACCATGCGAGCATCCCGAGCGTCGGAGACCGAGCAGCAAGACTTCTTGTGGGACTCGGAGGCATCGACATGGACCCCGTTGCGCATGAAAAGCCCGACGAGCGGGTGCCCGGCACCGTGCAGCAGATGGGCCGCCACCGAGCTGTCCACGCCGCCGCTCATGGCGACCACGACGCGGGCGCTGGGCGCGAAGCCGGAAACGAAGGTGGGATCCATGGGGCTGGCGCGGCGAGCCCCGGCTGGCTGGGCCGGGTTTGGTCGCGGGCGTGGATTCTAGTAGCTTCTTTGCCCCTTTCCCCCGCTGACTCCGTTGATCCACTCCACTCCCACCCCCATGACCTTCGCGACGACGACCTTCCTCGCCCTTCTCGCCCGCATCCAGGAAGCCGCCCCGGCGGTAGCCGAGGGCTCCGAAGCTGCCACGGTGCCGGCCGAGACCCCGGCCGCGACGTGGGGGGGCACGCTGATGCAGTTCGCGCCGATGATCGCGATCTTCGCGATCTTCTACTTCGTCCTGATCCGGCCCGAGCGCGCCCAGCGCAAGAAGCGCGAGGAGATGCTCTCGAAGATGCAGAAGGGCGACAAGGTCATGACCAGCGGCGGCATGTACGGCACGGTAGCCGCGCTGTCGGACAAGGAAGTGACCCTCGAGATCGCCGATGGCGTGCGCGTGAAGTTCGCGCGCCAGTCGATTCAGGAAGTCCGCAACGACCAGTAGGGTCGGCGCTCCGGCGCGCGCTGGCGCGCTGGTGGCCCGTCGCACCTAGCCCCGAGCTCGACCTCGGTCGGTTCGCCGAGCGCGTCGCGCGCCGGCAGCTGGAGCAGCGGGGATGGCGCTGCATTGGACAGCGTGTGCGCACGCTCCATGGCGAGCTCGACCTCGTGTGCGAGCGGGGCGGTGCGTGGGCCTGCGTGGAGGTCAAGGCGGGGCGCTGGGTCGGTGATTGTGCGCTCTACCGTCCAGCCGATCACTTCTCGCGGCGTCAGGCCGAGCGGCAGGGCCGTGCGGCCCGAGCGCTCGCCAGGCAGCTTTGGCGCTCGGAGCCCCAACTCTGGCTGGCGGAGCTGCTCTTCGACGAGCGGCGCGAGCTGCAGCGCATCATCTGGACCCGACTCGACGGACGATTCCAGCGCCCGGCAACGGGACGAGGCGCCCGGAAAAATCGTCCAAGGGAGCAGCCCGCCTCCTCGGATCAAGCGTCAACCCGCAGGAGCAGCCCGTCCGATGGAGAAGGGCTCGGTGGTGCCTACAATCCGAACCTCAGGCGCGCCGCAGGCGGCCGCCTCCCCGTCCCCATGATCCGCGTCCTCCGCCACTACTTGCCGCTGCGCCGCGCGCTCTTGCTCTTCAGCGAGACCGTGCTGCTCACGGTGACGCTGGGCATCACGATGGCCGCGCACCTCGTGCGACCGAGCGGCGTGGTGATCGGGCGGATCACGGCGGACGGACTCGGCCTCGAGGGTGCGCAGTGGCGCTGCTGGATCTCGGCCTTCCTCGTGGCGGCGCTCAGCCAGGTCGCGATCGCCTTCAACGAGCTGTACGACTTCCGGGTCTCCGCCTCGCGCTACGACCGTGCCTCGCGCTTCGTCGGCTCCGCTGGCAGCGCCATCGCGCTCTCGGTCGTCACGGTACTGCTCGCGCGCACGTGGGAGCTCCAGCGCGTCCTCGACTTCCCGGGCCTCACCACGTCGCAGCTCCTGCGGACGCTCGTGTTCGCGCTCCTCGTGGGCTTCTCGCTGCTCTACCTCTGGCGGCACATCTTCCACGGCGCGCTCCGGCGCTGGAACTTCAACCAGCGCGTGCTGGTCCTTGGTGCCGGGCCCCCGGCACGTTCCCTCGCGCACGTCATCGGGGAGCATCCTGATTCCGGCTACGAGGTGGTCGGGTTGGTGCCCGAGCGGGAGATCGCAACGCCTGTGCTCGCCTCGGCAGCAGTTGGCGATCGGATGGCTGCCGCAGGGCGCCGTGTGCCCGCGCGCGTTACGCTCAGCGATGAAGTCGAGACCTTGAGCGAGTCTTCGCTCGCCACCCTGCTGCTCGAGCCGCTCGAGCGACCTTCGTCGGCTGCCGCCGGAGTGGCACGGCGGGAGAGCCTGCTCCAGCTCGTGGAACGCCTCGCCGTGGACGTGGTCGCCGTCGCGCTCGAGGACCGCCGCGGCAATCTGCCGACCGACGACCTCCTGAGCTGCCGCCTCGCCGGCATCGAAGTGCGCGAGCGCGAGGCGCTCTACGAGCAAGTCACGGGCAAGCTCGCGGTTGAGGCGATGCGCCCGTCCTATCTGATCTTCAACGAGGGCTTCAGCCGCTCCCAGCGCTCGGACCTCGCCAAGCGCAGCGCAGACGTGGCGCTCGCGTTGCTCATCCTGCTCCTGACGTGGCCGCTGATGCTCCTGACGGCACTGATGGTCCGCCTCGACTCGAAGGGACCCGCGCTCTTCAGCCAGGAGCGCGTCGGCCTGAACGGGCAGCTCTTCACGCTGTACAAGTTCCGCAGCATGCGCGCGGACGCCGAGAAGGCTACCGGCCCGGTCTGGGCGCAGAAGGACGACCCGCGCACCACCCGCTTGGGCCGCTACAGCCGCAAGGCGCGCCTCGCCGAGCTCCCGCAGCTCTTCAACGTGCTCTGGGGCCACATGTCGCTCGTCGGACCTCGCCCCGAGCGGCAGGTCTTCTGCGACGACCTCGCGCGCCAGATCCCCTACTACAACCAGCGCCACATCGTGAAGCCCGGCCTCACGGGCTGGGCCCAGATCAACTACCCGTACGGCAACACCGTGCAGGATGCGCTGCAGAAGCTGCAGTTCGACCTGTTCTACATCAAGAACCAGTCGTTCCTGTTCGACCTCTCGATCCTGTTCCAGACGATCAAGACGGTCGTGCTGCGCAAGGGCACCTGAGCAGCGCGGCCGCTCAGCCGCCCCGCGCGCGCTGCACGTGGATCGCCAGCAGCGCGACATCCGGCGGCCGCACGCCCGCGATGCGCGAAGCCTGCCCGAGCGTGCGCGGACGAACCGCCGCCAGCCGCACGCGCGCCTCGTTTGCCAGCCCCCGAAGCATCGCGTAATCGAGGTCGCGCGGGATCTCGAGTTCCTCCTGCCGTCGCAGCCGCTCGACTTGCTCGCGCTCCCGGGCCACGTAGCCCGCGTACTTGATGTCGCACTCCACCGCAGCGCGCTCGTCCGCGCTCAGCGACAACGCGCGCAAGGCCGCGCAGTCTCGTTCGATCGCCGACACATCCACTTCGGGGCGCCGCAGCACTTCCGCCCAAGTCTTGCCGGCGTGAGCCGCCGAGCGCTCGGATGACAGCGCCGCGAGTGCCGCGGCGAGGCGAGTCTCGCGGGCCACGAGTCGGCCCAGAGCGCCTTCGCCTGCGAGACCGTGCCGCGCGGCGATCGGCACGAGGCGTCGGTCGGCGTTGTCCGAGCGTAAAAGCAGCCGGTGCTCCGCGCGCGAAGTGAACATTCGATAGGGCTCCGTCGGCTGCGCGACCACGAGGTCGTCGACGAGTACGCCGATGTACGCCTCGTCGCGCGCGAGCACGAGCGGCTCGCGCTCCTGCGACCATAGTGCCGCGTTGGCACCGGCGACGAGGCCCTGCGCTGCGGCCTCCTCGTACCCCGAGGTGCCGTTGATCTGACCAGCGAGGAACAGGCCGGGAACGCTCCTTGCCGCGAGGGTGCGGTCGAGCTGGCTCGGCAGCACGAAGTCATACTCGACCGCATAGCCCTCGCGCAGGAACACCGCCTTCTCGAGGCCGTCGATCGTGTGCACGAAGTCGTGCTGCACCTCGCCCGGCAACGAGGTCGAGACGCCATTGACGTACACCACATCCGTGTCGAGCCCTTCCGGTTCGAGGAAGATCGGATGGCTCTCCTTGTCGGAGAAGCGCATGACCTTGTCTTCCACGGACGGGCAGTAGCGCGGCCCGACGCCCTGAATGCGCCCGGCGTACATGGGGGCGCGATGAATGTTGGCCCGAATGATCTCGTGCGTGCGCGCGTTCGTGTGCGTGAGGTGGCAGAGCACCTGCGGCAAGGCCGGGAAGCGCGACCGCTCCGTCGCGAATGAGAACGGCTGCGGAAGCTCGTCCCCCGGCTGAGCCTGCAGCCGCTCCCACGCGATCGAATCCCGCTGCAGCCGCGGCGGAGTGCCGGTCTTG